>NZ_CANQYJ010000007.1 GCF_947628055.1 uncultured Rikenella sp. | reverse complement strand
TGAGTGTTGTGGGAAACATCGAGAGTGGTCAACTGATTGGCACCGCACCTCAGGTCTGTCAGTTGAGTGTTGTGGGAGACATCGAGAGCCGTCAACTGATTTTCGTAGCACCCCAGGTGTGTCAATTGAGTGTTGTGGGAAACATCGAGAGTGGTCAACTGATTGTAGTAGCACCAGAATTCTTTAAGTGATTTGAACTGCTCGAGACCTCTTACAGAAGTTATCAGTCCCCTATTTTCATAAGTTCCTGACACATCGATAGATTCAAGGTCGGCGACATCAATGGGAGTGACAGTCTTAGCATCGGTTATATATCCGCGCTCCTGAAGGACTTGAGCAAATATCGGATCAATCCATTCATCACCTACGGGCAGAGGTTCGTCATTATTGTCATCGCGGCATGATGCGGTTGTCAACAGTGCGATAAAAACTAATGACGCGAAAATCAGTTTTTTCATTGCTAACAGTTTTTTTGTAATGTTGTAAAGGTAGCTATAATTCAAGAAATTACAACCTTTTCAATAAACTATTTACAAGCGATACGCCACATTTTATCGTTACCGGACAACATAGTCGGCTCAAAAGCATTCGCACAGGCGATTGTCGCCGCTCCCGAGTCCGATGTACAGCGGTGCACAGTTCCTGTGGTTGCGGTGTCGAGCACGGGCCAGCCCACGAGCAGCAGGCCGAACAGGGACTGACAAAGTGTGGGAACAGAGATATGTCGTTTCGGGGACATGGACGATGCTCCAAGACACAAAAAATCCCCGGCCCGGCGATTCGCAGAAATTAGTAACTTTGCCCGCATGGCAGGACAGGCAGCGCAAATCGAAGGAATCGTCGTCAAAAGCACCGGCAGCTGGTACACCGTCTTCGACCCGGCCACGGGGCAGCGGTCGCGGTGCCGCATCCGGGGCGTGTTCCGCCTGCGCGGCAGCCGGACGACCAATCCCGTGACGGTGGGAGATCGCGTCAAAGCCGAGATCGGCGCCGACGAAGGCGACAACGTCATCACCGAAATCCTGCCCCGCACCAACTACATCATCCGGCGCGCCTCGAACCTCTCCAAAGAATCGCACATCATCGCGGCCAACATCGACACGGCCTATTTAGTGGCAACGCTCGACCGGCCGCCCACCAGCACCGAATTCATCGACCGTTTCCTGGTTACGGCCGAGGCATACCATATTCCCTCCGTTATCCTGCTGAACAAAATGGACTTGTTCGCCGGGCCGGAATTCCGGGAGATCATCGACGAACTGGCCGGCACCTATCGGAACGCGGGGTATGAGGTGCTCGAAATTTCGGCGAAAACCGGAATGGGCATCGACGAACTGCGCGCGCGGATGCAGAACAAGACTTCGCTCTTTACGGGTAACTCGGGCGTGGGCAAATCGACCCTGATCAACGCCATCGAACCGGGATTAGACTTGAAAACGGGAGCCATCTCGGACTACCACCACAAGGGGAAACACACGACGACTTTTTCCGAGATTTTTCCGCTCACGGGAGGCGGGATGCTGATCGACACCCCGGGGATCAAAGGCTTCGGGTTGGTGGACATCGCGCCGGACGAGCTGGCGCGGTATTTTCCCGACCTGTTCCGCTTGGCCCCGCATTGCCAATACTACAACTGCACGCATACCCACGAGCCGAACTGCGCGGTGACGGCAGCTGTCGCCGCAGGCGAAATCGCCGGGAGCCGGTATGTAAGTTACCTGAAAATGCTGGAAGATGACGACAAAGACGGGAAATACCGGAAATAACTACTTCGAGGAGAACCGCATGCCGACCAAACAGCAGCTGCGCGACCTGAACGCCTCGCTGCACACAGGGGACATCCGGCCGGTGTTGCGGGCCGTACCGGACGAGGCGACCGACATGCCGGAGCTTCTGCAGCGGAAAGTCGAATACCTGCGCGGCTTCGTGCTGCCGGAACGGTACGAGAGCTTGACGCGGCGGCTCGGTCTGCGCACGCGGTATATGGTCATGTGCCTCGAGGATATTTATTATCCGCACAACGCCAGCGCGGTGATCCGCAGCGCCGAGGCGTTCGGGATCCAGGAGCTGCACGCCGTGGAACACACCGTGCGGTTCGCGCCGAACAAGCATATCGTCCGGGGGACGGATCAGTGGTTGGACATTCGGAAGTGGAACGACACCCTTTCGTTGGTCGGCCATTTGCGGGGGCGGGGCTACCGGATCGCGGTAACGGCCCCGCCGCGGGTGGAATCTGCCTCCGGCGGGCCGCGCACGAACTTCACCCCGTCGGACTTCGATATAGCGGCGGGGCCGTTCGCCCTCTTTATGGGAACGGAAAAAACGGGAATCTCGGCAGAGCTGGCGGCGGAAGCCGATGCGGTCATCTCGATACCGATGGTGGGGTTCGCCGAAAGCCTCAACATCTCGGTTTCGGCGGCGATCGCGGCCCAACGGCTCACCGAACGCATCCGCGAACCGGAAAGCGGCGTGGCATGGCAGTTGGAACCGGACGACCGGGAACGGCTGCTCTACCGCTGGCTGTGCCACTCGGTGCGCGACTACCGGCGGATACTGGTGCGGGGCGGCTTCTCCGTGTGATTCGATCATTGCCGAAACAAAACAACTAACACCAAACCATACCGATGAAATCTTTCTTTATTTCTTTGGCCGCCCTTTGGCTGTGCGGCGGGGCGCTGCCTCCGGCGGCAGCGCAGGACAACATCACCAACGCTTTCGACGACCTGAAACGCCGCGGTGCCGTGCAGGGAGAGCACTCGCCGATGCGGGAGGCAGCTACGGCGGCCCAGCTCGAAACCTTGATGAACAGCCTGCCTCGACAAGGCTATTTCTGCTTTACCGAAGACCGCAGCCACGCGGTGCAGCGGGCCGACTCGCTGCCCGTGCGGTGGGTGCGGCGCCCGGCGGCGGAACGGGCCGATTTTCGGGGGACGGCAGCCCCGGGTGAGTTTTATACGTGGCAGGTGGCGCTCTATGCACCGCTATTTCCGCTTCGGAACATCACCCTGCAATTTTCCGCCTTGAAAGCGACGAACGGACGGGGACGCATTCCGGCCGACTCGATCCGCTGCTTCAACCTCGGCGGCATCGATCTGCGGGGACGGCAGTTCGCGAAACGGGTCGATATTCCGATGGGGAGGGTGCAGAGCTTGTGGTGCGGCGTCGCAGTGCCCGACGACATACCTGTCGGAACCTATGCGGGGCGGGTGACGGTTCGTCCGGAGGGAATGCCGGCGATGGAGATTCCGATCACTTTGAAAATCGAAGGGACACCGGTGTCGAACGGTGGGACGGACGAGGGGTGGCGCTTGGCGCGGCTTCGGTGGCTCGACTCGCAGATCGGCGTGGGGGAGGTCCCGACGGCACCGTATGTGCCGATTGCGGTCGAGGGTAACGCCATCGATTGGTTGGGCGGCCGGATCGTACTGGGGGACAATGGATTGCCGGCGACGATCGCGACGCGGTACGACACCCGGAACCGGCTCGATTCGACGGTCTCCAACCCGGTGCTGGCAGCTCCGATGCGTTTCATAGTCGAGACGGCGGACGGGCAAGTCGAGACATTTGCCGCGCGGCGCACCGAGTTGAAACGGCTCTCCGACGGACGGGCCGGGTGGAGGGCAGCGGGCCGCTTGGGTGAGCTGCAGATCGAAGTAGAGGGGACAATGGAGTTCGACGGATTCGGCGAATTAGACATGCGCGTGACTTCCAAAAAAGACATGGAAGTCAAGGACATACGTTTGGAGGTGCCGTATACGGCTTATGCAGCGCGGTATGCGATGGGGCTGGGGCGCAAGGGCGGTTTCCGGCAGCCGGACGCACCGGCGTTCGTGTGGGACACCACCCGGCATCAGGATGCGTTGTGGATGGGAAATGTCAATGCGGGGCTCAACCTGAAATTCAAAGACCCGTCGAACTACCGGCGGCCGTTAGTCAATATCTACTATGCGCTGGGGCGGCTCCGTATGCCCGGCTCGTGGGGCAACGGCGGCCGCGGGGGCGTGCGGGTGGCGGAGAGCGGCGACAGCTGCGTCGTGGTAACGGCTTACTGCGGGCCGCGGACGATCCGCCGGGGCGAGACGCTCGATTTCGGCCTCGAAATGTCAGTGACGCCGGTCAAACCGCTCGACATGGAGCACCATGTGACGGAACGGTTCTACCACTCGAACAGCGACCTCAGCGAACGTTACATTCCGGCAGCGCGGGAGGCGGGGGCCAACTTCATCAACATCCACCACAAAAAGGAGATCTATCCGTACATCAACTACCCGTACTTCGACGAGTGCGCGGCCGATTTCCGGGCATTCGCCGACAGCGCGGCGGCAGCGGGGATCGGGATGAGGGCTTACTATACGACGCGCGAACTGACGGTCAAGGTGCCGGAGCTGTGGGCTTTGCGGAGCTTGGGCGACGAGGTGATCCACGACGGGCCGGGCAAGGATACCCGGACGCTGATTCATCCCGATGGGCCGAACCGTTGGCTGTCGGAAAACTTGGGGGATCATTTCATCCCGGCGTGGTTCAATGCGTTCCGCGAAGGGAAATATCGAGGCGAGATGGATATTTCGGTCATCACCACGCCCGACTCGCGGTGGAACAACTACTACCTCGAGGGGCTGCAGTGGATGATTCGGAATTACGGACTGCGGGGTATCTACATCGACGACAGTGCGCTGGACCGCGAGACGCTCAAGCGGGCGCGGCGGCTGCTGGACGGGGACGGGGTGCGGCGGCAGATCGACATTCACTCGTGGAACCACATGAACGAGTGGGCGGGGTATGCCAATTCGCTGCACATGTACCTCGACTTGCTGCCGTATGTGGATCGGACGTGGCTCGGCGAGGGGTTCGGGGCGGACAACACGCCGGATTTCTGGTTAGTCGAGATGTCGGGGATTCCGTTCGGTCTGATGAGCGAGACGCTGGATGCGCAGAATGTCTGGCGGGGAATGGTCTACGGCATGGCGCCGCGGCTGCCGTGGAGCGGGAATCCGGTGCCGTTGTGGAAGTTGTGGGACGCGGTGGGGATGCAGCGGGCCGTGATGTCCGGATGGTGGGATCCGGCCGCGCCGGCGACGACCGACAATGCGAATGTGCTGGCCACGACCTACAAACTGCCGGGGGAAAAGGCGCTGCTGGCGGTGGCGAACTGGACGAACGAACCGCAATCGTTCCGCCTGACGATCGATGCGGATCGGCTGGGATTCGTGCCGGTGCAGGCGGCGCTGCCGGAGGTGGAGACTTTGCAATCGGCGGCGCCGCTCGACCTCTCCCAATCGCTGACGGTCGAGGGGGGCAAAGGCCTGTTTATTTTACTGTATTAATCGTTCGCTTTTTTGTAACTGTGTTTTAGCAACAGGAGTGAACTGTTCTCTTTGTGAACAAAGAGAACCAGAAAAACTTTCTGAGATGCTTCGCATCTCTTAAGCCTGCCGGATACCCTTGTTCTCGATTTGTCGGGGTGCGGGGAATCGGGCCGATTAGGTGAGCCTCAATATACGGCCCAATTCCCGCGCCCCGAACCCAATGCAAAGAAAGAGGACTGCGGAGCCTAAGGAGTAGCGCAGCTATCTGAAAGTCTTTTGGGTACCTTTTCTTCAGAAAAGGTACGGTTCCATCCAGTAGCCAAACACAGTTCACAAAAAAGCGAAGGTTTAAATTTTGCAGGATGGAAATACTACGCAAACAATTTCTGCGCCACGTGGGACAGACTTCGGACGCACCGTTGATGATCGAAGTGGCACGGGCCGAGGGAATCTATTTCTATACACCGGAGGGACGGCAGTATGTCGATCTGGTGTCAGGCGTATCGGTGAGCAACGTCGGCCACGGGAATCCGGCAGTGGTCGAGGCCGTGTGCGCGCAGGCGAGGGACTACATGCACATCATGGTCTACGGCGAGATGGTCGAACGGCCGCAGGTGAAATATGCGACAACCATTGCCGAACTGCTGCCGGCACCGTTGGAAAGCGTCTATTTCGTCAATTCGGGTGCGGAGGCGGTCGAGGGGGCGTTGAAGCTCGCGAAACGGTATACCCACCGGACGGAGATCGTCTCGTTCCTCAACGCTTACCACGGCTCGACCCACGGGGCGATGAGCGTGATGGGCGGGGAGGCGTTCGTGGGGGCATACCGGCCGCTGCTGCCGGATACGCGGAAGCTGCGGTACAACTGTTTCGAGGATTTGGCACAGATTACGGAGCGGACAGCGTGCGTGCTGGTCGAACCGGTGCAGGGCGAGGGTGGGGTGCGGCCGCCGGCGGCGGGATTTTTGGAGGCGCTGCGGGCGCGATGTTCGGCGGTGGGGGCACTGTTGATTTTCGACGAGATTCAGACCGGTTTCGGGCGCAGCGGCGAGATGTTCGCGCTGTTCAAATACGGCGTAACACCGGACATTCTTTGCTTAGCGAAGGCGTTGGGCGGGGGAATGCCGCTCGGGGCGTTCGTATCGTCGAACGAAATCATGGCCGGATTCCGGAGCGATCCTCCGTTGGGGCATATCACAACGTTCGGCGGCCATCCGGTCTGCTGTGCGGCGGGACTGGCTGCGTTGGAGTATATTCGGGAGCACGATCTCGCGCGGCAGGCGGAGGCGAAAGGACGGCTGTTCGAGGAGTTGCTGAAAGATCACCCGGCGGTGGTCGAAATCCGGCGGAGCGGCTTGCTGTTGGCGGTGGAATTGGGGGCGTCGGAACGGCTGTTCCGAGCGATGGAGCTGTTGGGCAAGGCGGGCTATCTGTCGGACTGGTTCCTGTTCTGCGACACGGCGTTCCGCATCTCGCCGCCGCTGACCATCACGGAAGAACAGATCCGGGAGTGTTGCGCGGATATTTGCGAAAAGGTGTTGAACCGGTTGTAAATTGATTATGTGGGGAGGGTCGGGCACTTTTATGCCCGACCCTCCCTTTATCCGCCGGAACCGTTGTCTATCAGCCCAATATTTCGTGCGCCCGTTCAATCCGCCGCAGAAATTCTTCGCGTCCGATGACCTCCGCAATGTCGAACAGGTTGGCTCCCGTACTGCTTCCCACCAAAGCCAGGCGCAGCGTATTCATAATCTTGCCCATCGGCAGCCCTTGCTCCTCGATCCACGCGTGTGCCTTGGCCTCCAAGTCCGGCGCCGTGAACTCTTCGACCACCTCCAATTGCCGCCTCAGGTTTTGCAGGTGTTCCGGATTGTCGTCTTTCCAGAACTTGGCCATCGCTTTCGGATCGTAGCTCTGCGGCGCTTCAAAGAAATAGGCGGCCAGCGGCCACAAGTCCCCGATAAAGACCGCCCGCTCCTTCACCAACCCCATGATCCGCTCCACTTTCGACACAGGGGTATCCCCGTATCCATGCTCCGCCAGCACCGGCAGGAACAGCGCCGCCAACTCCGCATCCGACTTCCGGTGCAGGTACTGCGCGTTGAACCACCGCGCCTTTTCCGGATCGAACCGCGCCCCCGACTTGCTCACCCGTTCGAGCGAGAAGAGGTCGATGAGTTCGGTCATCGACAGGATTTCCGAATGGTCGTTCCCCGGGTTCCATCCCAACAGGGCCAGCAGATTGACGAACGCTTCCGGGAAATACCCGTCCTCGCGGTATCCCCTCGCTCCGTCGCCGCCGTCCTGCGGTTTCCATTGCAACGGGAAAACCGGAAACCCGAGTTTGTCCCCGTCCCGCTTGCTGAGTTTGCCTCCGCCCGTCGGCTTGAGCAGCAGCGGCAGGTGGGCGAACCGCGGCATCCGATCCGTCCACCCGAACGCCCGATAAAGCATCACGTGCAGCGGCAGCGACGGCAGCCACTCTTCCCCCCGGATCACATGGGTGATCTCCATCAGATAATCGTCCACAATGTTCGCCAGGTGATAAGTCGGCAGCCCGTCCGCCGATTTATAGAGCACCTTGTCGTCTAAGGTCGAGCTGTTCACCGTGACATGTCCCCGGATCATGTCGTCCATCTCGATCGTTTCGTTTTCGGGCATCCGGAACCGGATCGTCCATTGGTCGCCCCGCGCGATCCGCGTCCGCACTTCCGCCTCCGGCAAGGCGAGCGATGTCGCCAACCGGTTCCGCACGGCATAGTTGTAGGCAAAAGTCTCGCCCCGTGATTCGTACTCTTTCCGAATGGCGTCCAACTCCTGCGGCGTGTCGAACGCATAGTACGCCCACCCTTCGCCGACGAGCTGTTCGGCATACCGGAGGTAAATCTCGCGCCGTTCGCTCTGCCGGTACGGAGCGTGCGGCCCTCCGACGCTCACCCCTTCGTCGATCTCGATGCCGCACCATTTCAGCGACTCGATGATGTACGCTTCGGCTCCCGGCACGAACCGGTGCGAGTCGGTGTCTTCGATGCGCAGCAGGAATGTCCCGCCGTGCTGGCGGGCGAAAAGGTAGTTGTACAAGGCGGTACGTACCCCGCCCATATGCAGCGGCCCCGTCGGACTGGGGGCGAATCGGACTCTGACAGGTCTGTTATCCATAGTAGGTATGCGATAATGTGGTATGATCTTTTCGATATGCGAAAATACAAACTTTATTCCGTTCTTTGTTCTCAGGCCGGATCATCATTCGAGGGCGGGCCCGGCCTCTTTTTCGGATTGGGCGATCGGGCCGCCTCAACGGTCGGCCCGCAGCTTCGGTTTGCATGCCTCGGTTCGCGTAGCTCCCCGGCCCGGAGCCGAACGCTCAAGGAATCGCGTCCTCTGGCCTGAAAAAGGTGATGAAAAAGGCGGGATTCCCCATCGGAAATCCCGCCTCGAAACACCCAAGTCCGTCGTATATCGAACAGATGCCGAAAAAGACCGGCAAGCCTCACCCGAGACTACCCCAATTTCCTCGCCACTTCCACCTGCTCGTATCCCTCGACAATATCCCCTACCTTAATATCATTGTAGTTTTCGATATTCAAGCCGCATTCCATATTCGGCCCGACCTCCTTGACGTCGTCCTTAAACCGCCTGAGCGATCCTAATTTCCCGGTATAGACCACGATCCCGTCCCGAATCACCCGCACGAGCGTATTCCGCGTGATTTTCCCCTCGCGCACCAAGCATCCGGCCACCGTCCCCACCCGTGTAATCTTGAAGACTTCCATCACTTCCACCGAGCAGGTGATCTCTTCTTTGGTCTCCGGCGCCAGCATCCCTTCGATCGCATCCTTGATCTCGTTGATGGCGTCGTAAATAATGGAGTAGAGCCGTATTTCGATCTCTTCCTTCTCGGCCAATTTCCGCGCCGACGCCGACGGCCGCACCTGGAACCCCACAATCACCGCATTGGATGCCGCCGCCAGCAGCACGTCGCTCTCCGAGATCGGCCCCACCGCCTTGTGAATCACGTTCACCTGCACCTCTTCCGTCGAAAGTTTCACCAAGGAGTCCGTCAGCGCCTCGATCGAGCCGTCCACGTCCCCTTTGATAATCACATTCAGCTCCTTGAAGTTCCCCACCGCGATGCGCCGTCCGATTTCGTCGAGCGTAATGTGTTTCTGCGTCCTCAAGCCCTGCATCCGTTGCAGCTGTTCCCGTTTGTTGGCAATTTCGCGGGCCGACTTGTCGTCTTCCATCACGTTGAATTTGTCCCCTGCCTGCGGCGCCCCATTGAGCCCCAATACCAAGACCGGTGTCGACGGCCCCGCCTCCTGCACTTTCTGCCCCCGCTCGTTGAACATCGCCTTGACCCTGCCCGAGTAAGTTCCCGACAGCATCACATCCCCCACCCGAAGCGTCCCGGCGCTTACCAAAACGGTCGCCACATATCCCCGCCCCTTGTCGAGCGACGATTCGACCACCGTCCCCGAGGCATGTTTGTTCGGATTGGCTTTCAGGTCCAATATTTCCGCCTCCAACAGAACCTTTTCGAGCAGTTTGTCGACGTTGATCCCTTTCTTGGCCGCAATATCCTGCGACTGGTATTTCCCGCCCCACTCCTCGACCAGGTAGTTCATGTTGGCCAGTTCTTCCTTGATTTTTTCCGGATTGGCCCCCGGTTTGTCGATCTTGTTGATCGCGAAGACGATCGGCACCCCTGCCGCCTGCGCATGGTTGATCGCTTCGACCGTCTGCGGCATGACATTGTCGTCCGCGGCAATAATGATGATCGCCACGTCCGTTATCTTCGCCCCCCGCGCACGCATGGCGGTGAACGCTTCATGCCCCGGCGTGTCGAGGAAGGTGATCCGCCGCCCGTCCTCCATCTTCACGCTGTACGCCCCGATATGCTGCGTAATCCCCCCTGCTTCGCCCTCGATGACGTTGGTGTTCCGGATAAAGTCGAGCAGCGATGTCTTCCCGTGGTCGACGTGTCCCATGACCGTCACGATCGGCGGCCGCGGCAACAAGTCTTCCGGCCGATCCTCCTCGACTTCGATCGCCTCCTGAATGTCCACGGTCACAAATTCCACTTTGTACCCGAACTCTTCGGCCACAATCACCAATGCCTCGGCATCCAGCCGCTGGTTGATCGACACCATCAGCCCGAGGTTCATGCAAGCGGTAATGACTTCCGTCACCGGTACGTCCATCATCGTGGCCAATTCGCTCACCGTCACGAATTCCGTCACTTTGAGAATCGACTTTTCGCGTTCCTGCTGCTCCATCTCCTCGGCCATCCGCCCATGAATCGCCTCCCGTTTGTCCCGCCGGTATTTCGCGCTCTTGCTTCCTTTCCCTTTCGAGGTCAGCCGGGCCAGCGTTTCTTTGATCTGTTTCTGCACATCTTCTTCGCTCACCTCCTGCCTTACGACCGGCTTCGGCCCGCGGTTACTTCCGCCGCGGTTATTGTTTCCGCCGCGCCCGCCATTATTGCCGCCGAAACGGCCGCCATTGTTATTGGCCCCGCCGCGGCTGCTCCCGCCTCCATTGCCCGATCCGCCATGACCGCCGGCCGGACGCGAAGCTCCCGGCGTATTGGCCACATCGACTTTCCCTTTCTTGATCCGGTTGCGTTTGCCGCGTTCGCCTCCCCGACCCCGTTCATAGGATGTCGGCAGTTCGATCTTCCCCACGATCTTCGGCCCGGCCAGCCGATTGGCGTCGTCATTGGCCCGAAATACTTCCGGTTCTTTATGCGTATTCGGTTCGGGTTTCGATGTCGGTTCCGGTTTCCGCTCACTCTTCGCCTCCGGTTTCGCTTCGGTCTTCGCTTCGCTTTTCGGCTGAGTTTCCGCATGGGTTTGCCCCGCAGCCGGTTTCTTGATCTCCGTTTTCTGCGGCTGTTGCCCCGCCGGTTTTCCGGCCTCCGTTTTATCCGCCGCCCCCGCAACCGCGGCAGCAGCAGTAGAGATAGCAGAGGCAACAGTAGTAGAGGCAGCTGAAGTAGCAACCGCCTTCTTCTTCCCCCCGTCCAGGTCGAGTTTCCCCACCACTTTCGGCCCGCTCAATGTCTCGACCGGAGTGGAGAATACTGCGTTGGTTTTGACATGGATCACCTCGTCGTCGGCTTTCCCCGACGATTTGCCCGCCCCTTGGGCCGTACCGTTATCATGCAGCGAAACGCTTTCTTTCACCGGTTTGATCTTCTCCCGGATATTGACTTTCTCCACACTTTTCCCCCCGAACTCCGCCCGCACGAGTTCCACCGCCCGCGGGTCGAGGATCGTGCTCGGCCCGTGCTCCACCTTGATGCCTTTCTTCTCCAGGAACTCCACAATGGTTCCCTGACCGACGTTGTACTCGCGTGCAACGCCGCTCAATCTGACTTTTGTCTGTTTCTCTGCCATGTATCGTCTGTCTTACCTCTTTGTTACGTTTCGCCGGCTTGTCGGCCCGGCCGCCTTAAGGATCGATTGTTTCCGCCGCAAAGGACGTGCGTATGTCCTATTCAAATTCGCTTCGCAGAATCCGAAGCACTTCCTGGATGGTCTCCATCTCCAGGTCGGTTCGTTTGGCTAAGTCGTCCGCGCTCTGCGCCAGCACCCGTTTGGCCGTATCCAGTCCGATTTTCTTGAACTGGTCGATGATCCACGGTTCGATTTCGTCCGTAAATTCGCTCAGATCCACGTCTTCCTCGTCTTCCTCGCCCGTTTCGCGATAGACGTCGATGTCGTATCCCGTCAGCATACTGGCCAACCGGATATTGAGCCCCCCCTTCCCGATGGCCAGCGAGATTTCGCTCGGTTTGAGGTGCACTTCGGCCGTCTTGGTCTCCTCGTTGATGTCAATAGACAGGACTTTCGCCGGATTCAATGCCCGCTGGATCATCAAGCTCGGATTCGAGGTATAGTTCACCACGTCGATATTCTCGTTCCGCAGCTCTTTCACGATCCCGTAAATCCTCGACCCCTTGACCCCCACGCATGCCCCCACCGGGTCGATCCGTTCGTCGTAAGATTCCACCGCCACCTTCGCCCGCTCGCCCGGAATGCGCACGATCTTCTTAATCGTTATCAGCCCGTCGAAAATCTCCGGCACTTCCAGCTCGAACAGCCGTTCGAGGAACTCCGGCGCCGTCCGCGACAGAATGATTTTCGGACTGTTATTGATCATCTCGACTTTCGACACGATAGCGCGAATGGTATCCCCTTTCCGGAAAAAGTCGCTCGGAATCTGCTCCGCTTTCGGCAGCAGCAGTTCGTTGTCTTCATCATCCAGCACCAGAATCTCGCGTTTCCAAACCTGATAGACCTCCCCGGTAATGATTTCCCCCACCCGTTCGGTGTATTTCTGAAAGAGATTCGCTTTTTCGAGGTCCGAAATCCGCGAGGCCAGATTCTGTCGGATAGCCAGCACGCTCCGCCGCCCGAAATCGGAAAACTTGACTTCCGTGGCCACCTCTTCCCCCACTTCATACGTCGGGTCTATCTTCTTGGCGTCGCTCAAGCTGATCTGGGTATTCTCGTCCAGCACATCGCCGTCTTCCATCACCAGTCGGTTCCGCCATATCTCGAAGTCGCCGCTCTCGGTGTTGATGATAATATCGAAGTTTTCGTCCGACCCGTAGGTCTTGACCAGCATATTGCGGAAGACGTCCTCCAGCACGCTCACCATCGTGGCGCGGTCGATATTCTTCAGTTCCTTGAACTCGGCGAAAGTGTTGATCAGGTTTATTGTTTCCATCGCTCTTTTCTGCAAACTCCCCCGTTTGACTGTCGGGAGCATTTAGTATGTTGTTTTGTTTTAGATTCCGATTACTTGAACTCGAAATGTTCGGTCACCGCCTTGGTATCCGCCAGCGCGATCCGTTCGCGCCGTTCGACGGGTGTTTTGCGTTTCTTCCCCGGGAGCAATTCTTTGACTTCGTACATCACTTCGATGGCCGCCGGCGCATCTTCCTCCGTCCCGGCATTGTCATAGCCGACCCCGCAAAGCACAATTCCCGCCAATTTCCGCCCGTCCCGGAAAAGTACGTCCACCCTCGGCAACCCATCGCCGTGCAAGCCGGCATTCTGCATGAGTTTCCGGTACTGCCGCCCCTTTTTGATCGGCCGTCCTAATCCCGCCGACATCACCGACAGGGAAAAATCGGCCTCCTCTTCTCCCCCTTCCCCCTCTGTCTTCGGCAATACACGCCGCAACCTTTCGGCAATCTCCCGGTTCAACAAAGCGCAGTCGTCGATCCCCACGCCCCGCAACCGTCCGTCATCCAATATCCCGTCGCAATCCACCGAGACTTCGATCTCATCGACCCCCGCAGCACTTCCTTTGCAAGAGAGTTCCACCACAAAAAATCCTTTTTCCGCCCAAGGCGAAAGCGCGGCACTATCCCCTTGCATCGAAATGCCTTCGACGACCGAATAAACCGCATCCCGCACCAAATCTGTATAATCCATACGCTTTAAAACAGAAAACGGAGGTCAATCACCCCCGTTCCGAAAACCCTCCGGCTACGAACACACATCCGCAACGCTGCAAATATATGCAATATTATAGGGTTCTGCAAACCATACCTGCAAATTTCATTGCGTTCCTCCCTTTTTCAAAACCTATCTTTTGCCGGAATATCGAAAAAAACTTACCTTTGGATCATCGGATTTCCGCTGTGGATTCCGGACATAAATTGCTCAATCGTCATCAGAATCACCACCTAAGAACGAACGCGAGCAAATTCCTGCCTGATTGGGACAACTGCGTTTTGACGTAGGGTTATCCCGTTTAGGCAGGTGGGCTTGTGGTGAGCCTTGATGACGTATGGCGATAGCTCTACGTCTTTTTTTATTGGATGATGCGCTGTCCCCGGCAACATGGCATTCCTGTCAATGCAATAATAAAACGTTTAACTAAATCACCACACGATCATGAACAAAATCATGAACAAATTCAGCATCATGCTGCTTGCCGCAGCAACGGGTACGGCGTTCACTTCATGTGCTACGGTCTTTTGCGGTTCCCGTGCAAAAGTGACTTTCGACGCCAACGTCCCGACGGAGTCGGCGACACTGACCATCGACGGTAAAAGGCACGAGGTCGCCTCTTTCCCGTACACGACAAAAATCAAACGGGGATTCACCGATACGGAAGTAAAGGCGGAAGCTCCGGGATATGAACCCGTACGTTTTACCATTTACAAAAATTTCAACGCCGTTTCCGTAATCAACCTGCTTGAGATTTTAGGATGGGGAATAGATGCTGCGACCGGGGCCATGATGAAACCCGACCAGCGGTCTTATGAAATCATGTTTACAAAACCGGTAACCGAGAAAGCGAAAGCAGAATAGCCACAATTTCATTTTCACAACAAGAGAGGGGTGTCTTTACGACACCCCTCTCTTCTTTAATCAGCCCTTGATCTGATGTTTCGCAAAAAAGAATGTTCTTTGCGACCCCATTTCGGCTCAACACAGGGCTTTGCTTTTCACATACTCTCTCTGTCAGGCCAGAGCCACCCCGGGGGAAGCCCGTGTGAAAGTTATTTTAAAAATTGTAGGGTAAAAGTTCTGCGTGTTCGACCTCGCGCCCATCCCTAAGGCTGAGCAAACTCCCGGTCGGAGTGCCCGGCGGCACCGCGGAGGTCGGCGATTCCAAAGGATCGCAATATAAAGAGCGGTCTATTGCTCCGGCCCAAAGAAAACGCAATGCAAGAGGACTGCGGAGTCGGGTAATTACAGCCCGGCAAGCCCCGATGGGGCCTTTCTTTCAAGAAAGCGACAGTCCCGCACGGCGCAATGCTAAATAAACCTACGGTTCAGGCGGGATCAGTTGGAGAACGTCAGACCCAGGTCCGAAGCATCCACCACGACCGGTTTTTCCTTGTTCACCCGGCCACTCAGGATCTGTTTCGACAACTCGTTCACCAAATTCCGCTGCAGCGACCGCTTGATCGGCCGCGCCCCGAACTGCGGGTCGAACCCATCCTGCGCCAGCCATTCCACCGCCCGGTCGCTCACCGACAGCTCGATGCCGCTCTGCGCCAGCATCCGCGCCAGCGCATCGATCTGCAAAGTCACGATCTGCCTTACATCGGCCAGCGTCAGCGGCAGGAACATGATGATCTCGTCGATCCGGTTCAGGAACTCCGGACGGATCGTCTGCTTCAGCAAATCCATCAATTCATTCTTCGTCGATTCGATAATTCCATCTCGCTTATCCTGCGCCATCTCCTTGTCGTTCAAGCCGTCGAACCGCTCGTTGATCAAATGCGAACCGATGTTCGACGTCATGATGATGATCGTGTTGCGGAAATCGACCGTCCGCCCCTTGTTGTCCGTCAGCCGGCCATCATCCAGCACCTGCAGCAGGATGTTGAAGACATCCGGATGCGCCTTTTCGATCTCGTCGAGCAAGACCACCGAATAAGGCTTCCGCCGCACCGCCTCGGTCAGCTGCCCCCCCTCGTCGTAACCCACGTATCCCGGAGGCGCCCCGATCAGCCGCGACACACTGTGCCGCTCCTGGTATTCGCTCATGTCGATCCGCGTCATCAGGGCCGCATCGTTGAACAGGAACTCCGCCAACGCCTTCGCCAACTCGGTTTTCCCCACCCCCGTGGTACCGAGGAAGATGAACGACCCGATCGGCTTGTGCGGGTCCTGCAGCCCCGCCCGCGACCGCCGCACCGCATCCGAAATCGCCCGGATCGCCTCGTCCTGACCGATCACCCGCTTATGCAGCTCGTCCTCCATGAAAAGCAGTTTTTCGCGTTCGCTGGCCAGCATCCGGCTCACCGGAATCCCCGTCCACCGAGAAACCACCCCTGCAATATCCTCTGCATCGACCTCCTCCTTGATCATCGGATTGTCGTTCTGGTTCTCGCCCAACTGCGCCTGCAACCGTTCGATCTCCCGCTCCGCCTCCTGAATCTTGCCGTAGCGCAGCTCCGCCACCCGACCGTAGTCACCCCGGCGCTCTGCATCGACCGCCTCCGACTTGAACCGGTCGATCGCCTCCTTCTCCTTCTGAATCCCCTCGATGATGTCGCGTTCGCCCTGCCATTTCGCCCGCAGCGCATTGCGCTGGGCATTGAGCTCCTCGAGCTGCCGGGTCAGTTCTTCGACCTTCTTGTCGTCGTTTTCGCGGCGGATCGCCTCCCGCTCGATCTCCAACTGGCGCACCCGGCGATCCAGTTCGTCGATCTCTTCCGGCACCGAATTCATCTCGGTACGCAGCTTGGCCGCCGCTTCGTCGATCAGGTCGATCGCCTTGTCGGGCAGGAACCGCGAGGTGATATACCGGTGCGACAGTTCGACCGAAGCGATGATCGCCTCGTCCTTGATCCGCACTTTGTGGTGGTTTTCGTACCGCTCTTTCAGCCCCCGCAGGATCGAAATCGCGTCCGGCACGCTCGGCTCATCCACCATCACTTTCTGGAACCGCCGTTCGAGGGCCTTATCCTTTTCAAAATACTTCTGGTACTCGTCCAGCGTCGTCGCCCCGATCGCCCGCAACTCGCCCCGCGCCAATGCCGGCTTCAGGATATTGGCCGCATCCATCGCCCCCTCGCCTCCGCCGGCGCCGACCAGCGTGTGAATCTCGTCGATGAAGAGGATGATCTGCCCGTCGGAGTCGATCACCTCCTTGACCACCCCTTTCAGCCGCTCTTCAAACTCGCCTTTGTACTTCGCCCCGGCGATCAAGGCCCCCATGTCGAGCGAAAAGAGCTGTTTGTCTTTCAGGTTTTCCGGCACGTCGCCGTCCACGATCCGGTGGGCCAGCCCCTCGGCAATGGCGGTCTTCCCCACCCCCGGCTCCCCGACGAGGATCGGGTTGTTCTTGGTGCGCCGGGTCAGGATCTGGAGGACGCGCCGGATCTCGTCGTCGCGCCCGATCACCGGGTCGAGCCGCCCCTTGCGCACCTGTTCGATCAGGTTGATGGCGTATTTCCCCAACGAATCGAACTGCTGTTCGCTGGTCTGGCTGTCGACCGCAGCCCCTTTGCGCAGCTCTTTGATCGCCGCCACGAGCTCTTTTTCGGTGACGCCCGCGTCTTTGAGCAGCCGGCCGACTTCGACCAACCCCAACAGGATATGTTCCGGCGTGACGTATTTGTCCCCGAATTGGGCAGTGGCCTGCATGGCCTTTTGCATCACTTGGCTGCTCTCCGGCGAAAGGTAGGGTTCGCCGCCCTGCACTTTCGGCAATCGGGAAAGGCTGTGGTCGACCGATGTCCGCAAGGCTGCCATGTTGACCCCCACCTTGTTCAGCAGGTAGACGCCGATGGAGTCCTCTTCCCGCAGTATAGCGCTCAGGATATGGGCCGGCTCGACGGCCTGCTGCCCTCCGGCTACGGCGAGGTTCACCGCCTGCTGGAGCAGCTCCTGGGCTTTAATCGTCAAGTTGTTAGTCGTCATGATATGAATGATTTTTATATTTTCGGGTTCGGTTTACGTTTCCGGATCAGTACAAACTCCTTGCCAAAAAAGGGGCGTATGACATTTTGTCACACGCCCCTTTTTGTCATATACCGGCAGGTTCGGGAAAAAGCCTACCGTTTCAGTTCGTAATAAGGAATGCGCCCTGTCGGAGCCGACACTTCGATCACCAACGGCCCTTTGAACCGCTGTCCTAAGTCGTCCACCCACACACCGCGCGGCAGCCGTACCGTCCGCTTTCCGTCCGGCGTCAGGATCGGAGCCACCAGGTATTTCGCCCCCAGCATATATTGATCGCGGCAGTCCGAAAAACCGTTTTTCGGGTACATATATTCCATATAACGCACGATGGGTTCGCCGGTCAAGGCCGCCTGTCGTGCTGTTTCGAGGATATATGGTGCCATTTTCTCATGCAGTCTGGCCGCTGCGAGGCAATAACCCAGATGTTCTTTGTCCAGCACCCGCCACGGCGCCACCGAGAACTGCATCATCGGCATCATGGCCTGCAGCTGTGCCGACCGGACGATCAGGTCTTGATCCAACTGTTCCTGCGCTTCGGCCGAAAAATCGGCCACTTGTCCGCCCCCCACCATATCCGGGCAGGTGTACGGATACCCCATGATCCCCGCATTGAGCATCTCCGGGATCAGCGTTCGGAGGGCATCCCACGAGTTGTTTTTGTCCGAGAGCCGCTGCACCAGCGGATAGCCTTGCATCCCCCAGCAAGCCCGGTATTCGTTGTACGGGAAATGTGTCCCCAGCTCGGCCCATTTCCGGAGGTGATCCACCGCCCGCGCTGTCGTGTCGTAATAGTCCTGGGTCTGAGGATTATAGAAGTAGGTGTCTCCGGCGTCGAACTTGAATCCGTCCACACCGTATTCGTCCTGCAATCGTTTTAAGGTCTGGCGCAGGTGGTCGAAGGCTTTCGGGTTGGTCAGGTCGTAGCAGGCGCTGAATCCGTTCCACCACGGAATCAATGCGGCTTTATCCGAGCCTTTCTGCCGGATGAGGTACCCGGCGGCTTGCGCTTCGCGGAATTCCGGGCTGTCGGGGCTGACGAAAGGCGAGATCCAGAGCATCACTTTGAATCCTTTGCCGTGCAGCCGGTCGATCATCCCTTTCGGATCGGGAAAACGTTCGGCTTTGAAGTCGAAGTTCCCGTAGTAGCGCTGCCAGTTGTCGTCCACCATCAGAATTCCGGCGGGAAAGCCGTTGGCGAGCAGGTCGGCGGCATATTTCTCGATGTCGGCCTGGTTTTGGTCGTATTGCAGCTCGATCCATGTGTTGTACTGCGGCCGGCTGAAGAAGAGTGCCGGCGGAAGCTGGCCGTCGCTTTTGAAATGGGCGTTTTTGCCGAGGATAAAGGCTTCGCGCAGGTTTTTCCCGGCTTTCACGACTTGAACTCCGCCGGTCGGCGAGTCGATCGAGATTTTCGCTCCGTCGAATGTAAAGTCGAATGGCGTTTCGCTCCAGATGTATCGTCCGTAGTTGGAAACCAGAAACGGAACAGCTTGGTTCTGTTCGTTGTTGCTGCCGAGCGAGTAGGGTCCCGTGTTTTTTTCGGACAGGGGCATCATATTGCCTAAGGCGGTGAATGCTCCCCACCATTTTTCGCCGGTCAGCACCGGAATCTCGCTTTTATGCTGTGCCAAGGCGGTAGTTGTCTGCAGCAGGACGGCCAGTAAGGTGATTGCGATCTGTTCGTTTTTTTTCATAAAATCGGGGGGTAGCTGGGTAAAAGGGTTCAAATGTCGATCTTCTTGAGCAATGAGGTGAAGTGCAGGACTTGGTCTCCGAACAGGGGACGGGCGATTGTCGAGTATTCGCTCATCATGTCTTGCATGAAACGTTGGTATTCGCCGGTGTCTGGCACTTCGATTTGCAGGGAATAGGTGTAATGGGGGTCGCCGTTGTCGGTCAGCACGCGGGTGAAAATGATGCGCCTCTGTCTTTCCGTATCGTTGCTTCCGAAACCGGCTTCGCGCAGGTAGGGAATGAACTTACGAACGAAAAAATCGTACCACTGTGCGTGCACGGCAACTTCAACCATAAAAGAGGTATTCACTATATACATAGTATCTCTTAATTAACCGTTCGGTTATTCTCTGCCCTATGTTTGCGGGAACTGTTCTCTTTAACTTCGCTACGCTCGTTTTGCCTCCGGCTTCCTCGCGCTACCTCGGCATAGTCCGCCAGCGGCCTCTGCCCTCGGAACGTTGCTCGGTTCCTCCTCGCCGCTCTCAGGGTAGAGGCGGCCCGGTTCGAGTGCCGAGCGGCACCTGGCAGCGTCGGTTGTGAACAAAGAGAACCAGAAAAACTTTCTGAGATGCTAACGCATCTCTTGAGCCTGCCGGGTACCCTTGTCTTCGATTCTCTTGGGCCGGGAGCAATAGACCGCTCTTAATATTGCGGTTCGCAGAACCGCCGACCTCTGCGCCCAGCGGCGAAGCCGCTCGGGGGGTGGGCGCGAGGTCGAACTGAGGAGTAATAGAGCGGTCTATTGCCTCGACCCAAAGAAAATGCAATGCAAGAGGACTGCGGAGCCTAAGGAGTAGCGTAGCTATCTGAAAGTCTTTTGGGTACCTTTTCTTCAGAAAAGGTACGGTTGCCTCCAATTAAGGTACAGAATAAACGAACGACATTATTGAGCGACGAAGACATAAGTGATTGTACCCCGCTGTCGGTCAGGCGCCCCCGCATCCGCATTGAAAGAAGAAGCCATCGCCGCCTTCACCGCCCGATCCGCGATACACTCACCCGGCGAAGCCTTTTCGACCGTCGCACTCTTCACCACACCATTCCGGTCCACCAGAATGCCCACCACCACCGTTCCCCCCTCGCGGCACTGATAAGCCGGGACATGCAGATACGTCGCCTGCCGCCCCGCCAGATCGTACGACACCGTCACATTCCCCTGCACCTTCACCGTCTGCCGCTGCGAAGAACTGCTCTTGGCAGGAGAAGAGGTCGATTGCGGCATTTTGTGGCGTTTCGACATCTCCGCGATCTCGTCCATCCCCGAACGGAACGCCTGCCGGCCCTCCGCCAGCTCCCGCTGCACCCGTTCCGCCTCCGCCAGCAGTTTGTCCGCCTGCGTACCCCGGTCATCCTTCAGCGAAGGATCCATCTTGGCATTCTGATCCGACATCCGGTTCATCACCCGTTCGTAATGCCCCGGATCGATCTCCTCGACCGGTTTCGGTTTGATCTCCTCCGGCTTCGGCAATTCCGGCTCTTCCGGATTCACCAAATCCACATACATCGTCGTCGTGGGATTCTCGAGCACCACAATCTTGTAAGAGACGAAAAGAATGGCAGCGATCAGATAGAGCACCACCGTGACCAGCAGCCCCACCCGGTGCCTGTACACCCAGTCGCCCGCATCGCCCCTCCGCCTGCGGTTCTCGAACGGCAGGATGATTCGCTGGGGCCGATCGGCACCCGCCCCCCCCGCCGCAGAAGGCGCTTTTCGAGGTCGAACGGATTTGTCCGCCTGCTGTTCGGGACGGGCGGCGGGACGCTTGCCGCCCATGTGAAACAATCGGTTGCCGGAACCAGTTCCGGGCTTGCGTTTATTTTCTGATACGGACATTTGAGGCAAAGTTAATCATTTTTCCGATCTCCATACACAGCAAACATACTGCCGGAACCGCATTCCGCCGCCCGGTCTCCGGGAATCGCACGGGTCGGAACCGATAAAGTGGCATAATGTTATTTTTTTCATACCTTTGTCCCCAAAACTGACCAGTTATGACCGAAAAACAGCAAACGCTCGGCGCAGCCGCGACCTTCAGCGGGAAGGGACTGCACACGGGAGCGACTGTGAACCTTACGATACAGCCGGCGGAGGCCGGACACGGGATCAAATTCTGCCGGACCGACCTCGAGGGGCGGCCGGTGATCGAAGCCGTGGCGGACAATGTGTTCCAGACCTCGCGCAGCACGCTTTTGAAAAAGGGCGAGGCGACCGTTTCGACCATCGAACATCTGATGGCGGCGCTGTGGGGATGCGGAGTGGACAATGCCCTCGTCGAGGTCGACGGAGGCGAAGTGCCGATCGCTGACGGTTCGGCGATGCCGTGGGTCAGGCTCATTCGGCAGGCGGGGATCGTTCCGCAGGATGCTCCGCGGAAATACTACGAAATATCGGAAAAAACCGTCCTTGCGTTGGATAACGGACGGGAGATCGTCGCCTATCCGGACGACGTTTTTTCCGTGACAGCGAACGTCGATTTCGATTCGCATGTGGTGGGAAAACAGTATGCCGTTTTTTCGGTCGGGACGGACGGCGGGGACGATTTTGCGGCGGCGGTGGCGCCGAGCCGGACTTTTGTCTTCCTGCACGAAATCGAACCGCTCATCCAGAACAACATGATCCGAGGAGGGGATTTGGACAATGCGATCGTCATCGTCGAACAGCCGGTCTCGGCGGACAAGGCGGCGCAGATCGGGAAACTCTTCGGGCGCGAAGGGGTGGCGGCGGATCGGCAGGGGTATCTCAATAACCTCGAACTTCATTTCGACAACGAAATTGCGCGGCACAAACTGTTGGACCTGCTGGGGGATTTGGCGTTGGTGGGGATGCGGATCAAGGGGCGGATTCTCGCCACCCGGCCGGGACATGCAATCAATACCGAATTTGCGAAGCTGCTGCGGAAACAGATCAAGCGCGATGCGGACAGGCCGACTTTCAAATACGACCCGAATGCGGAGCCGATCTACGACATTAATCGGATCAAGGCGACCTTGCCGCACCGGCCGCCGTTCCTCTTGGTGGACAAGATCATCCATCTCACGGACACCGAGGTGGTGGGGATCAAGAACGTGACTATGAACGAGCCGTTCTTCGTGGGGCACTTCCCTGACGAACCGGTCATGCCGGGGGTTTTGCAGGTGGAGGCGATGGCGCAGTGTGGCGGGATTCTGGCACTGAGCACCGTGCCGGATCCGGAGAATTACTCCACCTATTTCATGACCATCGACGGGGTGAAGTATCGGCACAAGGTGGTGCCGGGGGATACGCTCCAGTTCGAGCTGCGGCTCTCGGAACCGATCCGGCGCGGGATCGTCAAGATGGATGCGCGGGCTTATATCGGAAATACATTGGCGACCGAAGCCAAACTGATGGCGCTGATTACCAAGAACAAATAGTATCCGGTTTCCGGAACGAGTATTTTTAGACTTTCAGAAAAAGCATGATACATCCCTTGGCCTATGTCCATCCGGACGCTAAACTGGGCGAAAACGTTACGGTAGAGCCTTTTGCATATATCGCCGGCCGGGTGACCGTCGGCGACGGAACGTGGATCGGCCCGAATGCCGTGATCAACGACGGGGCGGTGATCGGGCGCGAATGCCGCATATTCAGCGGGGCGTCGGTCGCCGGGATTCCGCAAGACCTCAAGTTCAGAGGCGAGGAGACGACGGCGGTGATCGGCGACAGAACGATGATCCGGGAGTGTGCGACGGTCAATCGAGGCACGGCAGCGAAAGGAACGACCATTGTGGGGAGCGATACTTTGATCATGGCCTATGCGCATGTGGGGCATGACTGCGTGGTGGGGGATCACTGCATCTTGGCGAACAATGTGTCGCTGGCGGGGGAGGTCGAATTGGACGATTGGGCGATTCTGGGGGGGCATACGGCGATACACCAGTTCTGCCGCGTGGGAAAGCATGCTATGACCAGCGGGGGGACGATGGTGGGAAAGGATATTCCACCGTTCATCAAGGTGGCGCACAATCCGGCGTCGTACGTGGGGGTCAATTCGATCGGGCTGCGCCGGCGGGGGTTTACCTCGGAACAGATCAACGAGATCATGGATATTTGCCGGATCATGTTCCAGAACGGCTACTCTTATGGCAAGGCTTGCGGGATACTCCAGGAGCAGATGCCTGACTCGGATGCCAAACGGGAGATGCTGGCTTTCTTTGCCGGATCAAAACGGGGGGTCATCAAGCCGTATCAGTCGCGGACGAAAGATCAGGACGAGGAATAACCGGTCGATCGGTTAATTGCACTGTGCCGTGCGGGACTGTCCTTTCTTGAAAGGGCAGTCCCGCACGACACAATGCTAAATAAACCCTACAATTTTTAAAACGACTTTTTTCACACGGGCCGGAGCCAGCGGGGACTGTTTAAGGCAGTTACAGGTCCGGCTCGAGTGCCGAGCGGCACCTTCCGCCCGGGATGGCTCCGGCCTGACATAGGGAGATCACCGACGACATTGCAAAAGCTTGCCGGTGTCTAAAATAACTATACGATAAAAAGTTCTGCGTATTCGGCCTCGCGCCCATCTTTTAAGGCAGAATCTCCCGAGTCAGGTGCCGTTGCGACCGCGGCCACCGCTGGCGCGGAAACTCAATACAAGCCCGTGCATTCGCGTAGCAGCACAGACCGTCATTACCCGACAGACAACACAACATACAACCATCCGGCGGAGAAAAAACATCCCGCGGCAAAAATCGCCGGACAGAGGCACGATAACCCGTTCGTTCGACCTATTTCCACAAATGCACCCGCACCGACGCCTGCTGGCAGAAATCTACCCCCTGCGCCGTCTGGTGGAACACCAGCGCAGCCCGAATCGACAGCCGGCGGCCCAAAGTCTTGGCCCAGTACAAGTCCGTCCGGTTATAAACCGACGCATTGTAAAACGCATCGCCCCAGTAAACCAGCGTTCCGTAAGCATTCCACAACGGCATCAATCCCTTGCCCGCGAAGAAAGTATCCTCCAATCCCCAGCCGTGCCACTCGATATTGAACCGCGCATGGAAACCGGCCCGCGCCGTCCAGCCCCCCGCATTACCCACCTCGATTCGTCCGCGCGACATCGAGCCCACGATCCCCGCATCTATCGACAGAATATCCAGCGCCGTAACCGCCCCTAAATCCACCCCGCCATACACATGGTACATGACATTATCCACCAGGAAATTCTGCGAAAGACCCTCCTCCACGCTTTTCGTTCCCGGCCGATAATGGTACATATAGCCCGCCAGCCCCACACAGAACAGCCTGCGCCGTCCCAAATCCAGCCGCCCGGCCAAACCCGCCATGAACGACTCCTTGCCCGTCTCGGTATCCTCCGCATTCCAGTCGAAGAAAGCCTCGATCTGTCCGCGTTCGCCCTCCCATTGCAGCAAAGCACCCGCCAGCGTGTGTTTGAAATAGCCCACCGAATCCGAAAAGAGCGCCCGCGAATAATAGCCCTTCATCTCATCCCGCGGCAGCAGCCCGCCGAACCCGTCGAACACCCGTCCCTTATAATTATAGTACGCCAGAAAATCCGGCACCTCGCCGAACGGCTTCTGTCCGAATTGCTGCAAGAAACTGATCCCCGTCATGATCCGGTGTCCGGCCCCGAAGCGCAGCCCCACTGTCGGGATGACATAAGCCCCCGATAAAGTCTGCGGAGCCTTGTAATCCGAACTGTACTCCCCGTTGTCGAGGAAAGCCCCCAGCCGCACATCGTAATCGAACTTTACGGCCCCCGCCGTATCAGCCTCGGACTGCGCTCCCGCCGCAAACGAACACATCAGACAGGCCAGCGCTGCAAACGCCCATTTTCTGCACATCGCGAAATAAAAATTAAACCCTTTTTCAAATGTTCCAAAGGTACGCATTAATCCGGAATGTTCGCACTGACAATCTGACATATAGTTTCTGTCAGATCGTCCCTTTTACGGTCGTGGCATACCCTTTGCAGCTGTTCCGTTCGACAACCGGCTCCCCAGGAGCCGCCGAACAAGACGTTTAACCTTTTAATGTATAAACTATTATGATTCCTGCAAAAAGATCACAGAACTGGCTGCCGTCGATATTCAACGATTTCTTCGGCAACGAATGGCTCGCCAAAACCAACAGCAACTCGCCGGCCATCAACATCCGCGAGACCGAGAACCGGTACGAAGTCGAACTGGCCGCTCCCGGAATGACCAAAGAGGATTTCAAAATCCGGATCGAAGACGACAACCAACTGATCGTTACGATGGACAAAAGCGCCGAAAACAACGAGCAGAACGAGGAAGGCCGCTACCTGCGGCGCGAATTCTACTACTCGCACTTCCAGCAGAGCATGATCCTGCCGGAGAATATCTACAAGGAGAAGATCGAAGCCCGCGTCGAGAACGGCGTGCTGACCATCGACATTCCCAAGAAGAAAGAAGAGGAAATGGCTCCGGCATCCAAGGAAATCGAGATCAAATAGTCCGGCCCGACCGGTCTTGCCGGAAACGCGAAAAAGGCTTGCGCATGATAATATTGCGCAAGCCTTTTTGCATCCTAAAGGGTGGAAGATCGGGCTCGAACCGACGACCTCTTGAACCACAATCAAGCGTTCTGACCAACTGAACTACATCCACCGGGGGCAAAAGTACAACACTTTTCCGAACTTCCCAAAAATTTCAGCTACTTTTGCAGGGAATAAACCACAGGCCGTTTGATACTCGAAACCTTCATAGCCCGGCGACTGAGCGGCGGGGGACGCAAAGCCGGCATCATGCTGCGGGTCGCCACACTTTGCGTGGCGGTCAGCGCAGCCGTGATGCTGGTCGCACTGGGGGTGGCGAACGGATTCAGCAGCACGATTACGGCGAAACTTTCCGGCTTCGCCTCCGATATTCAGGTGACAGCGGGGGGCAGCGGCAACTCCTATGAAGCGCTTCCGGTGACTTGCGACTCTTTGTCGGTCGCCGGGATCGCTGCGGCGGACGGCGTGGCCCACGTCCAGCGGTTCGCGGCCAAAGCAGGCATCATTCGCGGCGACAGTCTCCTGGCAGGCATCGTGCTCAAAGGGTTCGCCCCGGAAAGCGACACCTCTTTCCTCCATAAACAGATGGTCGCCGGACACATTCCGGCGTACACGGACACCCGGCGGAACCGCGATGCGGTGATCTCGCAGACCTTGAGCCGCTCCATGCGTTTGGGCTTAGGCGACCGGTTTGAAGTGCTGTTCGTGGGCGGCGACGCCCCCCGGCGCGACCGGCTGCGGGTAGCGGGAATATACGACAGCGGCATGGAAGAGTTCGACCGGATGACGGTCATCGGCGACCTGAGCGTGGTGCAGCGGCTGAACGGTTGGAGCCGGGAGCAGATCGGCGGATACGAGATTGCCGTGGCACCCGGCGCCGACCGCGAACAAGTCGCTTTGTCGTTGGCGGAAACGCTGCATCCGGCGCTGGTGTTGGAGGGCTGGGGCGCTCCCGCATCGGACGAGGCTGCGCAAAGCCTCGAGGTGGCGACGGTCGAAGAGCGTTATCCGCAGATATTCGACTGGCTGGAGATGCTGGAGCTGAATACCGCTATCGTGATCGTCATCATGCTGGTGGTCGCGGTGGTCAATATGGCCTCCGGCGTCCTGATCGTGGCGATAGAGCAGACCCGGACGATCGGCATACTGAAAGCCCTGGGGATGCGCAATGCGGTTTTGCAGCGCATTTTCATCCTGCGCTCGGTGCGCATCACCCTGCGGGGGCTTCTGTGGGGGAACCTCGCGGGGCTGGTCTTGTGCCTCGTACAACAGCATACGGGATGGGTGACCCTCGACCCGGAAAACTATATGATGGCGGCCGTGCCGGTGCGGGTGGAGTGGGCGCAGGTCGTCCTGCTCAACTTGGGAACGCTGGCGGTCATTACACTCGCTATGGCATTGCCTGCGGCCATTATCGCGCGCATCGCGCCCGACAAATCGATCCGATTCCAATGATAAAACCGCACGACGAAAACCCGGCCGGCAAAAAAGAGCAGGTTCGCGAAATGTTCGACTCCATAGCGCGGCGTTACGACCTGCTGAACCACTTGCTGTCGATGAATATCGACCGGCGGTGGCGGGCCCAGGTCGTCCGGATGATCCGCCGGCAGGCCCCGCAGAGCGTGCTGGACATGGCCACGGGGACGGGCGACCTGGCTATTGCCGTGGGGCATGCTTTGCCGGCGGCCGCCGTGACCGGCATGGATCTTTCGCCCGGCATGCTGCGCATCGGGCGCGAAAAAGTGGCGGCTCGTTTTCCCGGGCGGGAGTTCCCGATGATCGAAGGCGATGCGGAGGCGTTGCCCTTCGCGGACGGGGCGTTCGAGGCGGTGACCTGCGGCTTTGGGGTGCGGAATTTCGAGGACTTGCCGAAAGGGCTGCGCGAAATGTACCGCGTGCTGGCCGTGGGCGGGCGGGCTTATATTCTGGAATTTTCGATGCCATCCGAACACAATGTTCCGGGCCGGCTTTACCGGTTCTATTTCCGGCGGATCCTGCCGGAAATCGGACGTTTGGTTTCAAAAGATGCGCGGGCCTACACTTATTTGCCGGAGTCCGTGGGCGAATTTCCATACGGGGAGCGATTCTGCGGCATGCTGGCGGAGGCCGGGTTCGCCGATCCGCAGATGAAAGTGCTCATGGGGGGGATCGCTACGATATACACAGCCGGAAAACCAGGAAAACGATGAAGACAATCAAGATACTGACCCCGCTCCTCTTAGTCCTGTTGCTGAATGCCTGCGCGACAGGAAAATTAGCGAAGATCGACTGCGGCCCGGTCGAGGCTTTCCGAACCGAGACCTTGGGCTTCGGTTCGGCGGAGGGAACGGCCGTCGTGCCGCTGTACAACGGGAACAAAAAAAACGTTACCTTTGGCAGCGCCCGGTTTGAAGTGCGGCGGGGGAAACGGGTTTTGGGAGTGGTGACGCTTTTGCAGCCTGTCACGGTGCCTCCGGGTTATAATCGGGTGGAACTGCCGGTACGTATCCGGGTTCCGCAGGACGGGCTGAAAACCGTTATGAAGATGCTTCTGCGCAAAGGAGAGGCTCCCGGCCGGCGACCGCCGCTGCGGATTGCCGGAGTGCTGGGCATCGACTGCGGCGGCCGTATGCAGACCGTCCGTTTCAACCGCCGGGCCAGCGAAAAAATGCTGGGACTGTCGGACAGACTTTTTACTCATCCGATCGAATTCAGACTATCACGATGAAACGACTCGCATGGCTTTTCACTTTGGCGGCAGTCACTCTTTCCGCCGGCGCCCAGGATCGGGTGAGCACCTATACGGCGCGGTTGCGCGTGCCGGATGCTTCGACGGGAGCGCGGGTTTCCGTGAGCAACGACAGCGACGTTGCAGCAGGGCTTCGCACATCGCCGAAAAACGACATCGGTGTGGGTTACCGGATTTGCATCTTTTTCGACAACACCCAGAATGGGCGGAGTTTGGCTAACGGTGCGCTGAGCACGTTCCGCAGCCGGTTCCCGGGCATTCCGGGCGAAGTGGTTTACGCCAACCCGACATTCAAGACGATGGTCGGGTATTGTTTGGACATGACCGAGGCCTCCATGCTGCTGGGCCGGGTGCGCGAGGTCTTTCCGAAAGCCGTGGTGGTACGCGAGGAACATATGCCTATCTCGAACCTGATCCGAAGCCCGATCGCCGACTCGCCGGCAGACAGCCTCTTCAAAGCGGCATCGGTGTCCGGGACGGAATACTAAACCGCTGCCGAATTGAAAGACCGGTTTCTTTCCCCTTTACGATGGATCGGCGATCAGCTGTTTCCGGCGATCTGTCCGGTCTGCGGCGAGGCGCTCGCTCCGGGCGAACGCACGATTTGCCTGCGCTGCCGTTGGGATATGCCGCTCACGGACTATTGGACGGGCAGCGACAACCCGGCGGCAGCGATGCTGCGGAAACGGATCCCGGATTTGCACCAGGCTTCGGCCTTGCTTTACTTCCGGCACGAAAGCGGATACCGGGCCATGATCCATTCGCTCAAATACGGCGGACGCCGGGACATAGCGATCGCGTTGGGCGAGATGTTCGGCAGCGAATTGCGCGACTCGCCTTTCTTCGACCGTGCGGATGTGCTGGTGCCCGTTCCGCTGCATTGGAGCAAACGGATGCAGCGGGGATATAACCAGGCCGAAGAGATATGCGCAGGGCTCAGCAGCAGTATGGGCATCCCGTGCGATTTCCGCGCCTTGAAACGCATTCGCCGGACCCGGACGCAGGCTCTGCACCGGGATTCGGATGCACGGCGCAGGAATGTGGAAGGAGCATTTCGCCTCCGCTGCCCGGATCGGCTGCGAGGCCGGCACATCCTGTTGGTGGACGACGTGCTCACCACGGGAGCCACAGTCACAGCCTGCGCGGCAGCGATCCGCACCGCGCTGCCGGAAGCCGTGATCAGCGTGGCGACGCTGGCGGTCGTGCGGGGACACACCCGGGAATGATCCGGAATCTGCTGCGAACAACTCGGGCGACCGAATTTCTGCAACGCAGTATCCCCGGATTTTTTGACGAACCATAATAAATACACCTATGAATAGAGTTTGGATTGTTGCATTAGCCGCCTGGATCGGCATCGGAATGCCGGAAAAGGCGCAAGGTACCGAGCCGGCTGCGAAAGCGAAGACCGAACAGAACACGGGGAAAAAGACTGCCCCGGTGAAAAAGAGAAGGAAAGGCATCGATACGACAGCCGTGAAACCTGCAGCGCCGAAAGGGAGCATCGCTGCTGTGATCAAGCCGGGAGCTAAGCGGACGGACGGCCTGTTCACCGTCTTTGAACAGGAAGGACGGTATTACTTTTTGATTCCCAATTCGTTGATGGGGCGGGACATGCTGGTCGTGAACCGGATCTCGAAAGCCGCGGCGGATATGCGGAACGGTTTCTTCGGCTACGCCGGCGACCCGGTCGGCGAAAACATGATCCGCTTCCGGCAGTCACCGGACAAGAAACGGCTCTTTGTCGAAAACATCTCCACGCGCGAATTGCCGCGCGACACGACCGGAGATATGTACCGGGCGGTGATTCGTTCCAACATGCAGCCGATCGTCGCCTCGTTCGAGATCAAAGCCGCCAGCAAAGCGAAAGACTCCGTATTAGTGGATGCGACCGACTTCATCGGCGGAGACGTCGAACTGACTGGTTTCGACAACTACTTCAAAGCCAATATGAATATCGGCGGATTCCAGAAAGACAAGTCATATATCGTGGGGGTGAAGGCCTTTCCGGAGAATGTCGAGATGAAGAGCACGCGCAGCTACCTCATCACGCCCAAAAGCAATTTCCCCGGATACAAACCCAGTCCGATGCCGGCGACCTACGAAATCAACAGCTCGCTGATCCTGCTGCCCGAGGTGCCGATGCAGCCGCGGTGGTTCGATCCGCGCGTGGGGTACTTCACCGACCGCTATATCGACTACGACAAGAATCCGCAAGGGATTAAGAACATTCAGATGATCACCCGCTGGCGGTTAGAGCCGAAACCGGAAGATGTCGAGGCATACCGGCGGGGCGAACTGGTCGAACCGGCCAAGCCGATCGTCTACTACATCGACCCGGCGACACCGAAGAAGTGGGTGCCGTACCTGATTGCGGGGGTCAATGACTGGCAGGCGGCGTTCGAGCAGGCGGGGTTCAAGAATGCGATCGTGGCGAAAGTGGCGCCGACGCCGGAAGAGGACTCGACGTGGAGTTTGGAAGATGCGCGCAATTCGGCGATCGTCTACAAACCGTCGAACGTGGCCAATGCCAGCGGCCCGCATGTGAGCGACCCGCGCACGGGCGAGATTCTCGAAAGCCACATCAATTGGTACCACAACGTGATGAACCTGCTGCGCAACTGGTATATGATTCAGGCGGCGCCGAGCGACACGGGGGCGCGGCGGATGGTCTTCGACGACGCTTTGATGGGGGATCTGATCCGCTTCGTGTCGTCGCACGAGGTGGGGCATACGCTGGGGCTGAGGCACAACTTCGGCTCGTCGTCCCTGACGCCCGTGGACAGTCTGCGGAGTGCGTCGTTCCTCGAGAAGAACGGCCATACGGCTTCGATCATGGACTATGCGCGCTTCAACTACGTGGCGCAGCCGGAGGACGGGATTCGGCGGGAATTGCTTTACCCGCGCATCGGCGACTACGACAAATGGGCGATCGAGTGGGGGTATCGGCGCTTCCCGGACCTCACCTCTCCGGAAGCCGAGGCCGATACGCTGAACCGGTGGATCATCGGCCGCTTGGAGGGGAATCCGCGCCTGTGGTTCGGGACGGAGATCAATCCGGACGACCCGCGCGAACAGAACGAGGACTTGGGGGACAACCAGATGCGGGCAAACGAGCTGGGGATCAGGAACCTGAAGGTGGTTTTGGCGGGGATTCCGGAGTGGACGCGCACGCCGAACGAGGGATACGATAACCTCGAGACTCTGTATACGGAAGTGGTTTCGCAATTCAAGCGCTACAACGGCCACGTGGCCAAGTGGGTGGGCGGCATCTACGAAACGCCGAAGACGGTGGAGCAGGCGGGGCCGGTGTATGCCTATGTGGAAAAGGCCAAACAGAAGGAGGCGATGGCGTTCCTCGACCGGAATCTGTTTACCACGCCGGTTTGGCTGATCGACGAGGATATTTACGGCAAAATCGGTCTGAACGGGCCGGAGGTGATCGCATCGGTGCAGGCTGCCGGGTTGAAGGCGTTGCTCAGCAACCGGGTGCTCGAGAACCTCATCAAAGCCGAAACGGCACAGGGCAGGGAGGCTTATACGGTGACCGACCTGTTCGGCGACCTGAATCGCAGCGTTTGGCGCGAGCTTTCTACCGGTGCGGCGCCGGATGTTTATCGCCGCGGGTTGCAGACCCTTTATACGGATCGGCTGCTCTCGCTGCTGCCGAAGCCGGGGACGACTGCCTTAAACGATGTGCCGGCACGGGTGACCTATGAACTGCGCACGCTCCAGAACCGTCTGAAAGGGGCTCGGTCGTCCGACCCGGCGGTCAAGGCGCACTACCAGTATTTGGCGAAAAAGATCGGCGATACGCTCGATCCGAAATAATTTTTCCGGCTGCGTCGTACAGCGGTAAGGCCGTTCCCCGAGAAACGGGGAACGGCCTTGTTGTTGTCGTCTCCACACATGCGTTCCGCCGCAAAAAATTGCCGGACAGGTACGGCCCGTATCCGCACAGGGAAGGCTTTCAGGCAAGAAAACGGAGGCTCGCTGCCCGACAAAGAGAAAAGAGGCTTATATTTGCCGTATGGAGAATTTCGTCACCCTGTCCGTCCTGCAAGGGCATCTGCGTGCCGTGATCGAACAGCACGCCGGCGGAGCGCAGTGGGTGGTCGCCGAAATCAGCGAATGCAAAGTCAATTACGCAGGGCATTGCTACCTGGAGCTCGTCGAGCGGCCGGACAACGGCAAATCGCCCGTGGCGCAGGTCCGCGCCGTGATCTGGAGCAGCAGCTACAAGATGATCTCCGGCTATTTCCGGTTCCAGACCGGTTCCGACCTCTCGGCCGGGATGAAAGTACTCGTCAAGTGCACCGTCTCGTACCATCCGGTCTACGGGCTCAGTCTCATAATCAGCGATATAGACCCGGGCTATACCCTCGGAGAGACCGAACGCCTGCGGCGGCAGACCATCGCCAAGTTGCAGGAAGAGGGAGTCTTCGGGATGAACAAAGAGTTCGATCTGCCGGAGGTCGTGCAGCGGATCGCCGTCATCTCGTCGCCCAAAGCGGCGGGATACCGCGATTTCATGCAGGAGCTGAACGCTTCGCCGTACCGATTCGAGGTCAAACTGTTCGCCTCGGTGATGCAGGGCGATGCGGCGGAAAGCTCGATCGTGGATGCTTTGGACGCCATTGCGGAAGCGGGAGACGGATTCGATGCGGTGGTCATGATCCGCGGAGGGGGTTCGACGAGCGATCTGGGATGTTTCGACAATTACAGGCTGTGCGCTTATGTGGCCCAATTCCCGCTGCCGGTTATTACGGGGATCGGGCACGACAAAGACGTGAGTGTGGCGGATATGGTGGCCCACACCTCGCTCAAGACGCCGACGGCGGTGGCGGCTTTTCTGGTGTCACGGGCCGCAGAGATGCACAGCCGATTGGAAGAGTTGTACGATGAAGCAACGGGCCTCGCACAGCGGACGCTGATGATGGAGACCGGCAGGATAGAGAACGCGGGATTGCTGCTGGCTTCGCGAAGCATGGGGCTGCTGCACGGTGGCATGGCACGGCTCGACCGGTTCAGAAACGGACTGCGTTCGGCGGCGGTTGAGCGTTTGGCCGGCGAAAGACGGCGCTGCTTCTCGTTCGGCACTTTGCTGGGCCAGCATTCGACCCGGCGGCTGGCGGCCGGAACGACTTGGACGGACTACGCCGCAGAGCGGCTGGCGGCGGCCACCCGGGGGGCCTTGCAGCGCCAGGATGCCCGGCTGAACTGGCTGGAAGTATCGGTACAGGCGGCGAGCCCGCAGCGAATCTTGTCCCGCGGCTACGCCATCGTCAAAGGGGTTAGGAATGCCGCCGAAGCGGAGGTCGGGCAGTCGGTGGAGATCGAACTGCGGGACGGCGTTTTGGAGGCGGACGTTATATCGAAATCAATTCATAAGAAAAATGGCTAAGACGAATCCGACGGAAAAGATCACCTATGCGGAGGCAGTGGCGGAGATCGAGGAGATTCTGGCGAAAATGAACGGCGACGAACTCGACATCGACCAGCTGGGCGCTTATGTGGAGCGGGCCACGACACTCATCACCCTCTGCAAGGAAAAACTCCTCAAGGCCCAGAAACAGGTCGAGCAAGTGATCAAATCCGAAGAATAGACGCAGGAAGACTAACCCAAACCAAATATAACCGAATGAAAAGAACCCTTTCCGGTGCGGCGCTTCTGTTTGGCGCAGCCGTATTCCTGCTGCCCTGCGGCGCGGCGGCGAAACAGAAACAGGAAAAGACACCGAAGTGGAAAATCGTGTGGCAGGACGATTTCAACAAGGACGGATTCTTAGACCCGGCCAAATGGTCGAAGATTCCGAGGGGGACTGCGGAGTGGAACAACTATATGTCCTCGCGGGACGACCTGTATGAGGTCAAGGACGGAAACCTGATCCTGCACGGGATCGTCAACGACCGCCGCGACCAGGACACGGCACGGTATCTCACGGGAGGCGTATGGACGAAAAATAAGTTCGCGGTGAAATACGGCAAGATCGAAATCCGGGCTCGGCTGGGCGAGGCTCGGGGAGCCTGGCCGGCGTTCTGGATGCTGTCGCAGGACGAAAAATACGGCCGCTACCCGAGGAACGGCGAGGTCGACATCATGGAGCACCTGAATTACGACACGATCGCTTACCAGACGATCCACTCGTACTACACCCTGAAACTGAAGCAGGATACGCCGCAGCGCTATACGACGGTGCCGATCGGCCGCGGGGGGTATAATACTTACGGGGTGGAATTTTATCCGGACAAGATCGTGTTCACGCTGAACGGTCAGCCGACGCTGACCTATCCGAAGATCGAAACGGAGCTCGAAGGTCAGTTTCCGTTCGACCAGGCTTACTATCTGTTGTTGGACATGCAGTTAGGGGGAGGCTGGGTCGGCGGCGTGGATCCGGCGACGCTCCCGGTGAAGATGGAGATCGACTGGGTCAAGGTCTGGAAGCGGGAATAGCGGTTGAGGCCGGTTACCCCGACATCACCCGGATCAAAAAGGAGGGGGCTTTCCGATTCATCGGAAAGCCCCCTTGCCATAGATCGACGGAATAAGGCGGCTATTTGCTTTTGTGTCGGAGAAATCGGTTCCGGAGCCACTCTCGCACCGGTTCGTCGTATAGTTTCATCGCCCCGTAAGCCAGCAGCACGCAGCCGACCCCGACCGCAAGCATCAACGGCCAACTCTGCCGCCAGCCCAAACCCCGTTCAGTCACATAAGCCATAAAGAGGTAGACGAACGGATAGTGGATGATGTAGAGCGGGAACGAAATTTTCCCTAAAAAACGACAAATCCCCTCCGAGAACCTCCCCCGGATCGGGCTGCCCGCCCCCGCCAGCACGATCAGCGGGAACAGGACGATAATGCTCAGCGATTCATAAATGCCGTTCATCCAGATATGTTCTTCGCCGCCGAGCCGCGGAAAGAAAAGAATCGCCGCCAGCACGAACGAGCAGAGCCAGAAACCGCCCCGCAGTTTAATCAGTCTGCCCATCCGGAAAAGCAGCAAACCGCAGAAAAACGGATACATCACCCGCGTCAGCCCGATCAGCAAATGTTCCCCCGTCAGTTCGTGCCCGCCGAGCACGCTACCTGTCCCGCTGCACAGCGTCAGCCGTACGAGCGCCGCTCCGCAGCAGGCCACCAAAACGGTCAGCAGCACGTTCGACAACCGCCGGAAAACCACCGCATAGAGCAGATTAGCGATATATTCAAAAAAAAGCGACCAGGCCGGGCCATTCAGCGGGAACATCTCGTGCCACGGATAGCGTATGACGGCGGTCGTCGGCAGCAGCAGACAGCCGGCCAGCATCACCAGCAGCATTTGCCACACCGGCACCTCCCCGATACGGGGGAACATCTCGCCCGCGCCGAAGTAAAAGCACAGCCCCCCGATCACCGCCCCCAGCACCACCATCGGCTGAAGCCGGATCACGCGCCGTTTGACGAAGTCCCGGAGGTTCATCCGCCCCCATCGGTCGTCGTAGGCGTAGCCGATCACGAAGCCCGAAAGGACGAAGAAGAAATCGACGGCCAGGTAGCCGTGGTTGATCCCCGGCACGACGTAGAACGGTTCGACGGCATAAATTTCAAAGAGATGGAACGTGACGACGATCAGCGCCGCCACCCCGCGCAGACCGTCCAGAATCTCGTAATGCGGTTTTTGCGGAAAGAGCAAAGAAGAACTCGTTTGCATGGTTCGTTCGGAAAGGGTTTAATGGGTTGGTGTTGCTGCAAAGATAGGCCGGCCGGGGATGCGAAAATTTGTCCTAAGTCAAAATCGGCCGGCCGGTTTCCCCCTCCCCGGACGTCATTCCGCAGCCCGCAGCCGACTGAGGGTGGAGAGCGTAATCCCCAGATAAGATGCGATATAACTCAGATTCGCCCGCCGACAGACGTCGGGAAACTGCTGCCGGAAGGCTTCGTACCGCTCTTTGGCAGGCAGGGTCAGCCTTTCCTGATGGCTGCGGTGCAATCGCCGGTATTCGTTCTGGTGGATGATCCGGCCCCAGTTGCACAGGCCGAGGTCGGTCTCCCACAAACGGGTCAGGTCGGTCAGTGCGATGCGGTATGCCTCTGTTTCTTCGATTGTTTCCACGACTTCTTCGCTCGCTTTGCCGTAATACAGCTCGTCCATACTGAACACGAGGCCGCCTTCGGTCGAAAACGAGGTGGTGATCTCGTCGCCGTTCACGGGCCAGAAGGAACGGGTCATCCCTTTTTCGATGAAATAGGCGCATTTGGAATAGGCGTGTTCCCGAATCAGCCGGTATCTCTTGGGAAAACGACAGGCGGTCAGCTGCGATTCCAGCTGCCGGATCGATTCGTCGGATACCGGATACTGGGCTCTCATGCAGGCGATAATGTTTTTCATTTTCAATGCTGTTGATTCCGGTTCCGCCGACTGCGTTCTATTCCCGGACGATACCGTGAGCGGGCGATCGATAGGGCGTTCCGTCTCCGGAATCATGGAGGATGTCCATACGGGGCCTGACTGAGGGGGAACCGCAGTCCGGAGAACAAAGATAGGGAAAAGTGTATGATCTGTGTGAACCGAATGCGGAGGAGTTCCGGCCCGAGGGCTGTTTCCTCTGGAGTAAGACGGAGCAAAATCCCAGGTTCGAGTGCCGAGCGGCACCGCGCCACGGCGAAAGAGGAAAATCGACGGTTTCAACTTGAGTTGAAACCGAATGATTTTCCCGGCGTGCGGACAAAACCTGTTTATCCCTGGCGCGCGGCTTTTGTTTGGGGTAGTTCCGGCCCAAGCGAAACGCAGTTTCGCCCGTCCCGCCGGGGTCACCCGGGGCCTGCCCGCACAGGGCAGTACCCTCTTGG
>NZ_CANQYJ010000006.1 GCF_947628055.1 uncultured Rikenella sp. | reverse complement strand
TTGCATAATTCCAAGATATGTGTCACTCATATCAACAGTAATTTCGTTTATCCAACCCCAGGTTTGGCATTTAACAGTCTTTTTTAAAACGCTTGTTTCTGAACTATTAAAACCGTTGTTAATTCTATTTTCTAAATCATTCAAACCATCAGCACTTATCGGTGTTTTTACACTTTCGCCTTTATTATGCCATTCTTTTTTTACAAAACTCATAATGTTACCATAGGGCAACAAATAATTAAATTATAACTATTGCCCCCCCCCCAATTGATATTTTTAAAATTCATTTTTATCACTTTCCTTTCTAATTTAATTATAACATATAAATAAAAATTCGCCTAAAAGTTCATAAAACCTATAATTTCTAAATATCCAGTTACACCACCAGTTCTACCAAATATTGTTGCGTTTGATGTTTGCATGCCATCAGAAGTTCTTATAAATAATTGATTTAATCCTGTTTTAGATATTTGTGATGTTATATCAATACTAGTTGCATAAGTTGCAGTACTAGAACTTCCAGTAAAACCATTTGCACCAAACGCATTTGGTATTTCAGTTCCCACCGAATTAGAATATATTCCACCTGTTCCTTGATTGTAAGTTAAATTAAAACTAGATAATTTATATAATTTCAAATTTCTTGAATATCCCGTTATTGGATTACTTTCAAAATTAACCCAACTTATAGGTGCATGTAAAAGTAAAATTTTAGCACTTTTTATTGTAAAGTTATCTGGAAGTCTAAATGTAAACATCATAGCATTTCTTTGTGAATTTGCGTCGTCTCCACCACCAACATGACCAAGTGGAACAAAATCGCCACCACCAGTTGTATATCTACCTCTAACATAACCAGGATATATTAAATTTGTTGCTAAGCCATTATCTCCAACAACTGTTGCTCCATTTGATAATTTTAAACTACCACCATCAATGGTACAGTTAGTGAAAGTACCATTTTTAGTTGTAAAACTACCTTCTTTAGTAATTTGAGTATTTGTTGATTGTAGTTCAAATCGATTAGCTTTAATTGACACTAAATCAGCCGACTGATTAACTTCAGATACAACATTGCCTTTTTGAACTTTATTAGATAATTCAGTATCCGTTTGTGTCCTATATGTTGTAAAATCAGCATTGCTAACTTTATCTTCAATTAATTTTGCTGTTTGGGTTCTGTAACTTTCAAATATTGAATTATCTACTTTAAGACTAGCAACTGATTGAATTTGTTCTTCAGTTTGTGTTATTTCAGTACTAAGTTCAATCTTTGTTGCGTATTCGTCAACAATTTCATTTATAATAGCATATTTAACAAAATAATTTAGTCCTTCAAAACTTTCTAAATAGATTGTATTTTTTCCTTTAAATAAAGTTATATTTACAATACCATAATCTTCTTCAACAGGTTCTATTAAACGACTTCTAGTTCCGTCATCTTCCACTTTAACTCGTCTAATTATCTTAGCTTTTCTTTCATATTGTTTTGAATTTTCATTGTATATATTTTCAATTACAAACTCATCACTTATGTCATTATAAGTATATAAATATAAATAACTATCATTATTAGGCAAATGGAATTTTCTTTTTTCTTCTTTATCATTTTCAACTATTAAATAGCTATCTAAAGGATATAATGTATCTTCTGGGTATAAATCATCTTGTGGATATAATAATTCTACTTCACCTGTTATATGAAGTTCTAATAAATTACCTTCCTGTGCTTGCTCTACAGTTAATTTATTGTTCCCACTTGTTTCGCGTGTATAATCATAAACTCCTTCAACTAATTGACGTATACCTTCGACATCTTGTTCAGTTTTAGTTATTCTTTCGTTAAATGTGTCAGTTTGTGATACAACACTTTCTATTGTTTGATTTTGTTTATCCACAATTATATAAGTTTGGTTTATTTTCCTATCGGTCTTATCAGCTTTTGTATAATCGGTTTCTGCCTGTTCTGGCAATTCTGTATAAATCGTTTCTTCTAAGCCTTGTGTTATATTTATTTCATCATTAAATATAATACATTGATAGGTATTTTCACCAATGCTAACATTATATCTATCAGCAATTTCATAATAACAAATTCCAGTGCTAGAAAAGTCATTTATGTAATATTCTAAGCCATTTAATTTATTTAATATATCAGGTAAATAATCACTTCGGTCGTTAAAATTCATTATTTGATTATCGCTTATTTTTAATTCACACAAACCATTGTCGGCAACACTTTGTTCGTCTTGTAAATAAATATTGTCAGCTCCAGCACTTCGGCTTAAAACAATGCTATTAATTGGACCATATTTTTCACCAAATTTAACATTTACATCTTTTAGGTATTCTTCGTCTATAGTGTCGTCTTCTAATCGGTAAGTTAAATCTAATTTGTTTATCAACTCGTTTTTATCATTAATTTCAATTTTATTATAGCCTTTTCTTAATTGGATATTAACTGGTTCTGTTGTAAATTCTTGTGGAGTTTCTAATATCCATTTAAATATAACTGGATTGCCTTCGTTGTATCTATCTTTTAACCATTGCTTATATTGTGCTTTAGTTGTATATTCCTTTGGCAAATAAAAGTAAAAACATCCACTAGCCATAAATCCAGTTCCCTCATCATTAACCGCTAAAGCATATTTAAAATAATTAGATATTATTGGTTTTCTTGAGCCCTCTTTGCTAGAATTATCTATTTTAATTCTTGCTCTAATATAGCCATCTTTTTCAAAAATTATACTTTCATCACCAGTAAGAACACATTCGCCTATTCTTTTAATACCTTTACCGCTAATTAAATCATGTTCATCAGCAACATCATTTATTGAATTTAATTTATTGTTACCAATATCTATATATGTTTCGGTTTTTTGGTATGGTTCATAAGTCATATCTTCATTATCTATTGTAACAATTAATTCATTAAATTCACATGTATCACCAATATCATATTCTCTATCCCTATTAAAATTAAGATATAGCCATACACATAAATATTTTGTTTCACCTAAATCATCTGGGACAACAAGAGAAATTGTTTCACCACTATTATCTGAATATACAATAGATTGTCTGATATTGCCTGTTGCATCACATAATCCTAGATTATATCTTGGATGAATATTTTTTGTATAAGAAAAATTTGCTTTCATTCTTACAGTTTTTCCAACAAAATTGGTTAAATCATCTAATTTATATGCAATACATGAAATTTCTAAATTTGTCTTATTTGCTGTTAATTTTACTCCTGTAGGTAAAGTCGAAGCATCAGCACCACTTGATAGAACAACTGTTGCTTGTTTATCATTAAATATATTCTTACCAATGTCTACTAATTGTAAATTACCTTGAACGCATTTTATTTCACTTGGAAATTCAGGACTTGGCATTGCTCCATATGGTTCATACATAAATTGCTCTGGTGTTATTGAAGTATCTTCTAATACAGATAGTCTAAATATCAATTCTCCATCTTGTTCTTCATTAAAATCAGTATGAGTTCTTAAACCGTATTGATGATCTAAATCTCCAGGTTTATAATCTTTGTTACTATGTATAAGATTAACTTTAACGTCGCCTTCTTTTAATTCACTAAAATCATAATATACTTCTGTATCAAATTGTGCATTAATATTAGTACTAACAGGATAAATTCGTCCTGTACCAGAAACTGATTTTACTTCTAATACAATTAAATAATCAGTGTCTTGTTTTATATTTAAATCATGCGTAGAAAAATCATAATATTCAAGAATAGGATTAAATTTTTTTATTGTAATCCAACCATTAGAATTTATAGTATATCCTTCTTCAACATAATTAGTATCTCTATAATTAAATAAATTTTTCAAATTTCCTGTTTCTTGGAAACTGTTGCCATACACAATTAGACTTCTAGCATTTTGCTTTGGTATGTTATCAACTTCAATAATATTGTTATTATTTGAACTAGTAGTTTCAATTTCACCCGTACTAGTTATATATTTTATTTCAACTTCGTCATTTTCATTAATGATAATATTACTAGCCGTAACTTGTGCCAATTCATCAAATATGTCTCTATATGTATAACCTAAGCCAGCATATAAGTCACTTTCTATCATTCTATTATAATTTGCAAACTCATCTTCTTTATTTTTAAATTCTAAACCTATATCTTCACAAAGATATGTTATATAATCACGTATAGAAATGGGAAATTTAACATTTTCTTTTTTTAACTTAGTGTATTCAACCATAGAATTTAGCATTTTATCATAAGCCACAATGTTATATGCGTTATTATCTTCTTGCTTTTCACTAGAATAAATTTGATAATTTCCATAGTCAAGATATTCATAATCTCCACTGTCCAATAAAACGCCAAATTTATAATTAACAATAGTTCCTACAGGTATATCTATATTACTATCAATATCAAGTTCTTTCATTACTGATTTTAATAATGAACTTTGTAAAACAGGGGTAACGGCATTTAATTGCTCGTTACCTAATTCTGTTTCACCAAAAGTTAATTTGCTATCTAATTCTCTACCTATTAAATTAATTTTATTTTTAAATTCTTCACTATGTTTTCTCATCTACTTGGCCTCTTTCTATTAGCTATAAAACTTATATCAAAGCTTTCGTTTGCGTGTGCAACATTTGAAAATGTATTTCTATTAGCAGTAGCCCAGTCTCCTGTATATGTATCCATTTCATAAAGTCTTTTTAATACAGGGTCATAATAAGTAACCCATTGTGTAGCATTATCCAAAATAGGAGCAATAGCTTCTAATTCTTGTTGTGATAATTTTCTAAAACTAACTTTAATTTTAGGAAATATTCCGACAAGAGTACCAGAATTTGTTCCAGCTAAATTACGTCCACTATCGGAACCCCATAGTTTATTATAGCCATATTCAACTTCGGTTATATAACTTGTAAAATTATCTATACCTCTAACTTTAAGGCTATCTTTATTTATGAGCATTTCATCATCTCCTATCTATTAAAAGCAAAATCATTTTGCACACTAATTCTTTTTTGTTCTTTTGCAATTTGTCTATTATCTAATTTAGTTATATTAGTTAAATTAATATTAACATATTTGCCTATTGACTCACCAAGTAAAGCCATTTGTTGTGCGTCTGTTAATGGTATGACACCTTCACGGGAACCACTTGTTCCACCTTCTCCAGCTATTGCCTGTCCATAACCTACTGGTACACCTCTGCCAGGTTGTGAAATGACTCCACCTTTTGCCAATCTAGGAACAAATCTAGGTATTTGAAGTTCAGGAACTAAAGGTATTGAAATTCCTATAATTCCAGAAAGTGCATTTACACCTTGTATTATTTTATTAATACCTCCTATAACAACAGTATTTACTAAATATTCAATACCACTAATTATAAAATTAATTAATTTAGTTGTAGCAGTTATTATGTTATCTACAAAATTATTAGTTGCTGGACCTAATTCATTTATGAAATACAGAATTGAAGATAAAACTGTAACAACAAGTTGTTGTGCTGATGATAATATTCCAATTATCATTCCACCAATAGTTTCTATTACTTTTGACACTCCACTAAATATTGTAGTAAATAAATTTCCAACAGATTGAATAATAGGTGGCAAAACTTTTCCTAAAACTTCAATAGTTGCATTTATAGATTGATTTATTGTTTTTATAAGTTTTATAACAAATGGCCCTATATCATTAATAAATTTAGCACATGCTTCCAATATTATTGGCAATGTAGCAGCCATAACTAATAAAATAGCTGATATTCCTCCAACAACACCTAAAAATGGAACTAACCCTGCAGTCATTGCTGGCCCTAGTAAAACAATTGAACCCATTAAACCAATAATGGTTAGCATTATACCTGATAATAAATCTATTACGTCACCCAACTCTAAACCACTTTTTGAAAATACTTCAAGTAAATGAGTAACTTGATTTATTACTAAAGCAAAACCTCCAAAAATAACTGCTGCTGCCGCAATGCTTTGCCAACTAGGTGTCATTAATGTCATAGCACCTAGTAATAAACCAAAAGTTACAGTTAATTCACCTAGAACAATACCTAATAAACCAGCAACTTCTCCTAAAGTTAAACCACTTTGGCTAAAAGTATCAATTAATTTTGTTATAGAGTCAATTACTAATGTTAAGCCACCTAAAATTGCTATTGACTCAGCAGCTTTGCCTAAGCCATCAAAAAAGCCTTTAAACGTTGAACTCCAACCTCCAACCTCTTTATTAACTCCTTTTGCTTGACTTAAAAATTTAGCAAGTTTTATACCTAAGAAAACAGCACCAGTTCCAGCTATAATTCCTAATACTAATTTCCAATGGTCAATTATCCATTGACCCCAATTTTTTATTGTTTCTAACCATGCTGGAGGTTCAAAATTTTCCATAGATGTTAAATCAAAAGTTGGACTAGCAACATTACTTGCTGCATTATTATCTGTTGTGCTTGTATCTTCCAATATATTCATTTCATCAAATCCAGCTAAATTTTTCTTTATTTCTTTTGTATTTTTAGCAACAGCCGATGATGAATTTTTCATGCTTTCAAAGTCTTTTGCACTTTTAAATAAATCTTTACCAAACCATGATTTCCACAAATAATTAACATATTGCAATAGTCTTGCTACCAGATTTACAATAGCCCTAATTACTGGTTCTAAAACGCTAGCAAGTGCATATCTTATATATTCTAAATCATTAGCCAAATCTTCGTTATATTGTGAAATTGTACTAACAGCCTGTCTAACAAACATATAAGCACTTCTAACACTAAAAATTGCTAAAGTCCATTTTGCAACTTTTTTTAATACTCCACCCATTGAATTTGATAAACTATCAGTATTTTTTTTACCGTTATTTATTTCTTGATTAAATTTTTGTTGTTTTTTTTCTAATTGAATAAGTTGATTTGTTAGTTTTTCTTCTTCTACACCTAATTTTTCAACATCTTCCATGGTTAGGTTAAAATTAGTAGGTTTTTGAAGCATAACTCTTATTTCTTCAATTTTTCCTTTTAAATGTTCAATTTGTTCATCAAAACTTATTTCATCTGTAAATTCTGGAGGTTCATAATCAGCCCATATATTTTTTTCTTTAGGTTCTTTTACTTCTGGTTTAATTTCTGGATTTATTTTTTCAAATTCAGTTTTTATTTTATCTTTAATATTTTTTAAATTTTTTTTGAATGTTTCAGTAGATAATTTTAAATCTATTGTTGGTTTATTTTTTTTCTCTGTTTCATTTAACTTTTTTTCTAAATTTTGTACGTCTTTTTCAAATTGTTTATTATCTAATCCAGTTCCTATTACAATTTTTCCATCTGTATTCAAATTATCACTCCCTCTCTATGCCAGCCATTTTCATAAAGTCATTGATATTATTTTTTTCTTCTTCAGTTAAAATTCTTTTCTTTTCTTTTTTCTTTAATGCAACTTGTTTTTTAGCTTCAATAATTTTTTTCTTTTCTTTAGGGTCTTTGATATTTTTAGTATTAAAATTTCTTAAATTTCTTACTCTATTTAAAATACAACAATTGCCCATTTCACTATTAGAGAGTCCATTTATTCTGTCCATAAATTCCCAAAAGTGCATAGTTGTATTTTTTATATCTAAACCACCGTAATCACTTATAAAGCTAATTCTAACAAGTTCCATATCTTGTTCAAAATCAAAATCAGGTTCTTCATTTGTTGGCTTTATTTCTTTTCCACAAGATAAATATTTTTGAGCAAGTTCTAAAAATTTTTCTTGGTATTCTGTTTTTTCAAAAACAACTTCACCAAATAATAAATAAATAATAGCTAAGGCTCTTTCATAATCTTGAATTGTGTCATCTTGTGCAATTTTATTGCATTTTAAGGCAACTCTAAAATCAGTATTAATTTTAAAACGTTGCCCATCAATTTCTACATATTCAGGATAGTTCATTATTTCAATACATTATTTTCTTCTTGAGCTTTTCCATATTTACTTACTATTTTATTTTTAATATCCTCACTTCTTACTTTTAATTTAGGTAAAATAGGTTCAATTATTTCAGCAATATCATTATACATTGAAATGTACGGATTTCTACCGTTTAATAATTTTTTAGTTCCACCTTTTCCTAAAAACAAATCAAGGGCTTCCATTTCTTTTTCATAAAACTCTTTTAATGCCTTTATTTTTTCTTCTTCTTTCCAAGATAAAATAAATTTGCCTTTTTTATCTTCTTGATTATCAATTATTTTATATCTATTTTGTAAGTCAACTAAATTTTTTTTATGTTTAGCGTCACATTGATTTAATTTTAAAGGAAGTTCAATGTCTTCTAAATCAAACTCTAAATGTTCTCCTGTGTCATTTCCCTCACTATCTTTAATTCTTATTTTTAAAATATTATCTTTCTTTAATTGAATAAAATTTTCTTCTTTTTGATTAACATCTGCCATAGTGTTTAATCCTCCTTCTTTCTATTTAATAATAAAAGAGTGGGTTTATCCTACCCACCCTTTAAGGTTTTACATCTCGTTTTCTTTATTATCTAAGCCGTCGTTATTTTCTTCGGTTTCTGTTTCTTGTGTATCCCATTTTTTAGTAACACTTTTTCTAGAAACATTTGAAGCAATTACGGCTCTACTAGGGGGCGCTGTAATCACCTTTTGTAAATGTTGGTTTTCCAGCTTCTAATGTTACATAGCCGACTTCTTTATCTCCTTCCCAATAAAGGTCAAATTCCACAGTGGCGTTTTCACCCATCCATGATGTAACAGCAATTAACCCATCACTTTTCTCTGCATAGAATTTATCACCACTTTCACTTTTTCTTGTCATATCAATGTCAAGAATGTGTGTACGATAATTTAATTTATCACGACCAGCCTCGATAAATTTATAACAAGGGTCGTTAGTGTAAATACTTTGCGATACACTACTAGTTTTTTCATTACTTTCGTGAATGTGGCGAGACGTACGCTCGATTATCCATTTTTCAGACTCTATACTTGGATTTTGTTCGATGGCTAGTTCGGTGATTCCAACTCCAAGTTTTTCCCAAGTTTCAGTTTTATATGGAGTAGTATCAAGATAAGTGACCCACTCATCACGGTTCATTTTAATATAACCAGTATCATTCATAATTATTTCTCCTCTCTATATGTTATTTGAATTTGTATATCAAATTCAGCTGTGTTAGTATTTGCATTGTTCATTGTTCCACAATTTAAACAACTAACACTTTCTATACCTTTTATATCTGGTAGAATTTTATTATCATTATTTTTTTTAATTGAAGCTTCAAATATTTCAAAAAAACCTATGTTAGTAAGATTATTAATTGTGTCTTGTGAATAAGCCTTACGACTTCTAAATGAAAATACATCTCTGTGTATCTCAAGCCCTGTTATCCATCTCTCGACTGTACTAGCATTTGGTATTTTATCTAAAGAATAACTTTCAACATCTTTTCCAAGCATATCAGCATTTATTTGATATTTTTTATCTTTAGCTATATTATCAATAACTTGAAATAAATAATCTCTTAATTTTGATATTCTAGTTTCTTTATAATCAATATCCATTATTTGCCTCCTTGATTAACATAATCTTGTACTTCTTTAACAACTTGACCTATTTCAGCACTTACCATACGTCTATCCCAATAAGGACCTGTTCCTGGTGTAGTATAATTCCTTACTTTATGGCTTCCATCTTCACGTTCTCCATAATATTGATAACGTGCATAAGGGCTTTCATAAGTAATACTACTATCTTCTAAATCAACAATAGTTCTTAAATTACCTTTATCCATTGGAACATATTTATCCATATGATTATAACAAGTTTCTGTAAAGAATGCTTGTACTGGCCCATTTATTTCTAATCCTAATCTTTTTTTTATTTTATCAATAGAATTAAGTTTTACATAACCCATTATTTGCCACCGATGTGTATATGTGGGTTGTTGCCAAACGTATTATTGTTTAAAGAAGTAATATTGTAAATGTTTTCTTGGTCTAATTCTTGTTGAGTGTTTATGTCTTTAAATATTAAGCCTTGTATCAATATATCACCAATACTAAAGTTTTCAATATCAAGATTTTTATTAGTTTCATAAAATATCCTAATTTGAACGTCGTTAGCATTTTCGTATCCTTTATTAATACCAGCACCCTTACCACCAAACCACCAAACATTATCATAATTAAATCTTTCCCATTTTTCTAATTTTTCAGTTTCATCATAATATTTATGATAAACCGTTAAACCACTATTAACTAGCATTAAGATACCCCATTATACATAATATGTTCGTTATTTACAACGCACCCTATTAAATAATTCATCATAATATCTTCTAGTTCAACTTGTTTAGATTTAATTATTGTTTGTGTATTTGCTAATACTTGGTCTGCAGTAACATAACTAACACTATAACCATCAATATTTTCACTTGCAATATTGCATTTATTAATACCGTCGGAAGTATCTATGTTAGTGGCACTAATGTAACTTTCGATAGTATTAACCATTTTATTCACACACAATTTAACTTCTTGTGGTATCTCTTCGACACCAATTAATCTTTTTTGAGTTCTTCCATCAATTATTTTTCTAGCTTCAAATTCTAATAGATTAAAAGGCATTTGTTCCATTTTCCCACCTAGTAATCTATACTCGTTGTAAGTTAGATATTGGTTTTCAAATTTCATAAATGCCCTCCTATCTATTCATTAAATGATTTTATTTTAGTTTTTCTACTTGAATAAACAATAGGTGCAGGGCTTAAAGTTAATTTACTTAAGTTAAGTTGATAACTTTCTTCATTATCAACAGTAACAACTAATGGCTTATTTTTACTTGTATCAGTAACCAATAAAACTAATTGTCCATCACTATCTAAAGTACTTTCTTTAGTTAATTTAACTTTAACTGTCTTGCCTTGCGTTGCTTCTTCAAATTTTATTGCTAAGTAGTTCCCTTTTTGTTCACTTTCAACACTTGAAAAATTAGGGTAACTATCAACATATTTTAATGTTCCTGTAACATTTCCTTCACTATCAATAGCAACATTTTCTTGTAAATCTTTTACATCTTTATTTAACAAATTAGTGTCGCCATCAATAACTTTTACAATAGTGCTAATGTCTAATCTACTTTTTTTTTAACACTTGCAAATGGGAAACGTGTTTCAGTAGTGTTTTCAATGTTTACAGGGTTAGGTAATGCCCAACCTAATCTCATTGTAACACGTAATGCTACCATATCATCTTGTGCTAAATTGTAAACAATTGCATCAGTATCTGGATCTTGAATAACTGCTTGATCTAATACTTTAAATGTAACATCTTGTCTAATAGAATATACTGCTTGTTTGAAATCACCTAAGATTAAATCAAGATTTTTTTTATCCCAAGCACCATTATCTACATAATTTCTTGGTAAAGCACCAATTTCAGTATTTTGAATAGGTTGTCCAGTATTATCAAGCATATTTCTAAATTTGCTCTTTAATTCAAGGCCTCCTAAAATACCAGTAACATTATAACCACTTGTTTCAACCTTGGTCATAGCGCCATCAATATCTTTATAGAAATTGTCAGTTTCTTCAGCATAAGCATTAGCAGTTTCTATTTGTTGTGCAATACCTTGTTCCCAATCGGTTGGTTTGTTAGTACCATTTAAAATTGCATTATCAATTTTGCTTGCAAATGCTTCAGTAATTCTAGGTCTAACTTGTGCCCAAATATCAACTGAGGCATCATTTAATAAGTTTTCTTTAATTGGAACGATAACTGCTAATTCGGCAGCATTAATATATTTATCTTTCCAAGCCATTTTAGTAACACTTTTACGACCATTTTTATTTGTTTCGTCAACAAATGAAACAATAGGAAGAGTGTCTAAAATACGTAATTTTGTCTTATCACTAGTCATGTTTGGCAACTTAGTCATAAGGGGTAATAGTTTACTGTCTCTAATTGTACCTTCAAAGATTTCATTTGCTACTTGAGGTTCAATTAATTTTTCAACGTCTGCTCTTTCAATTCCTTTTACAGCCATTTTTAATCTTATCTCCTTTTCTAATTATTATTTACCACGCAAGATATTATTCATAATATCATTTGTAGTAGTTTGATGATTTTCACCAGTACCTACACTAGGTGAACTTTGCACTTTTTTAACTACAGTCTCTCCGAAGTATTGCGGACATTCTTTTTTGTAATTTTCAAGTGCAGTTTCAAAGTCTGTCTTATCATCAACTTTAGACATAACTTCACTCATAACAAATTTGCTAAATTCCTTTTTAACTTCGCTTCCACTCATTTGAATTTCTGCTTTAAGGTTTTTATTTTCATTTGTTATTGTTTGTAAATTTTCCAAAGATTTATTATTTTCTTCAATAGTTAAGTTAAGTTTATCATTTTCAGTTTTCAAAGCTTTTTTATCTTTTTTTAATTGAATAATTTCGGCTTCTAAATCCGTAATTTTTTCATCTTTTCCTTTACTATCTTCAATTTTAGTTCCCATTTCTTTCATAATTTTATCAATTACTTCTTGGTCTAAATTTAAATCCTTTAAAAATTCACGCATATAAATATCTCCTCCTATCGTTATTATATATCGACGTCACGAACGCCGTGTGAATTGATATATGGTTTTTTAAACCTTAAGTAAATTATATTGTAAAATTTAAAAAATGTCAAAAACATAAAAAATACACAATTTTTTACAATTTATTGTGCATTTTTGCAATTTTTATGCAAATTTTTCATTTTAATTGTGCATTTTTCTAATTTATAAGCCAAGCATACTCTGCTTGTCTACGTCTGCAATCCCAAATATCATATATCGTCCCATATTTTGAACAGGTGATATGTCCTTCCATTGTGATAAGTAAAATATTGTTAGGATACATTTCGGATAATTCTCCAACCGTTTCACCATAGACAGGTATTTTTTCGTACCTTCTATCTAAATAATTAATTATAAACTCGGAATTATCCATCATTGTTCCACGTTCTTGGGCTAAATCACTAAGATGTTCGTAAACATAATCCCATGATTTTCCAGTGGCACATGAAATCGCTCTTATAGTACAGTCCATTGCTATATTTCCAACAGCATTGGCATTATAATATCTATAAGCCATTACATTCTACCAATTTCTTTTAATTTTTCATCAATAAGTTGTTTTTCTTCAGGTGTCTTAGCTTCTTTTTTAATGTGATGAATGAAGTCCATTAAACTATCCGCCATAATTTCTATTTTTTGCATATTTTCACTAGTTCCATAGTTTCCATATTCATTGCTGTCCATATAGTCATTATAAGCGTCATACATTTCGTCCATTAATTCTTCACCACGATAACGTCCTCTACCAGTGCCTTTTACACCTCTGCGTCCATAGCTGTCCATATATCTTCCTCTACTGTCACGACTTCTTCTTCCATAGCTATCTTCACCATATTCTCCATAGCTATCTCTACCATAATTTCCATATCTCATAAAATTTTCCTCCTTTGCTTTCCAATATTCTTCATTTTTTAAGTCTTTGTGGATATCAACCAATTTACCTAAATTATCTAAATTAGTTGGTGTAACTCCACTGTCAATTATTTCTTCAATTGATTTTTCAACTTGTTCATTTACTTTACAAATTAAATCTTTTTCACTATTTTTATCTTCCATAACTAACTCCTTTCGGTCGTTTTATTTTCTTCTAAAAGTGCAATAATTTTTTCATACTGTTTATCTTGATTATTTAAATGTTCTTGTAAATCTTGTATTTGCTTATTATTAAGTTCAATGTTTTGTAACCCAACAGCAAACGATAAAACATTTATTAAATCAATGATAAAATTATTGTATTTATAATCATTATCCATTTAATCTTGTTAAGCTAAAATTAGCTGATAAGATAATAGGAACTTGAGTAGTTATTGGTGTAGTTGGTGTATCAGCAGTTGGAACAGTTGGAATAGCTTGAACAGTTATATTAGCATTGCCTTTGCAACATACACGAATTTTTTTATCAATTCCAATATTAACATAATCGTTAGCTGCTCCTAGAGTCTCTGCCATCAACGTGCCTGGTATTAATTCACCGTTATTAAATAATCCAAAAGCAACAACGCCAGCAGTAGCACTCGAAACAGTTGCATTGAAATCAATTTCATAAAGCCCACCTTCAACAATATTATATCCAGCACTACCTGAATTATGACATAGCCAACTACGACAATTATTACAACCACAACTATTTGTTCTTATACAGTCAGTTTGAAATGTAACAGAAGATGAATTTGTAGGTAAAGTTGTTAAAGTATTAATATAACTTTGTATCATTTTTTTATCATTCCTTTCTTTTTTTAACCATTTAATGTGATTTTTTCACATAAAATAGTCAATTTTAACATTTTTTATGTATTTTTTACTTTTTTATTAGACATTTTGTCATGTTTTTAAATTATTAAGACAATTTTTGCATTTTTTGTCTAAATAAAAAGGGTATAGACTTGCTATACCCTAAAATCACACTTTTGCATGATTTTTTACGTGATTTCTCACATTTTTGCAAGTTCTCGTTATGAGTTCCTATAAAATAGGTCTTACTACCATTTTGCTAATTTCAGCAATATGGTCTAATAATATGAACCACAACCGTTGTTACAGCCACAACCAGCACCAATATATTGAACTGGAATAGGTGTGTTTCCACAAACCAATTGTGCATTTACTGGGCATCCAGTACGCAATTGATTTAATAAGTATTCATTTTGTTGTGCTTGGCTTGCAGATAATCTAAGAGCATTAATCTCATTTTGTTGAGCAGTGATTTGAGCGTTCTTATCTTCGATTCTATTTGCAGTAATTTCGTCATGTAAAGCACGATAATTAGCATTTTGATTATCAATTATATCACGTGTACTATTGCATAATGTTTGTTGTAATGCGTTTGTTTGCATTGCAATACCATAATTTACATCTTTAATTGCTCCTAAAGTAGCGCAAGATGTATCAGCAATTTGTTGTCTTAAATCACAGCAACAACCTTGTAATTGCGTTCCAAGTCCAGTAATTCCTCTTTCAATTTGGAATGACTGGTTACATAAAGCATTGTTTAGATTAGCAAAGCCAGTAGCAACACCCATGTTTGTAGTATTAAAGTTTTCAAGTGTACTATAACCTAAGTTACAAATACCTTGATTTACTTGGTTTATACCGCTATTTACAGTATTAAATCCATCAGATAGTAGTCTTTGAAGTGTTGCGAAGTCGCTAGATAAAACATAATTCATAGCAGCACCACTCCCATCTGTTCCACTTCCGTTGTTTCCACCAAAGCCGTTACGACCCCAGCCAAGAAACGCAAAGATTAAGAAAATAATAATCCCATTATGTTATCGTATAAGTTTTTTATCTCATACTTCTATAACTTACTTATTCGTTATAGTTCGGCATATCTTTTCAAATGTTTCCAAGTTTTACCTTTTCTTATATCGTTTATTGTTGCTCTTGATACATTAAACATTTTAGATAATTCACTATTTGTTTTTTGTAAATTATTTAAAATATAAATAACTTCTTTTTCTTTTAACTTAGAATAAGAACATTTTTCACCACATAAATGCAATCCATTTTTTATTGCATGATTTCTATTTTCTTGATTTGTTACAAATTCAAGATTATAAATAGAATTATTTAATTTATTACCATCTTTATGGTTTATTTGTGGTTTATTGTCTTTATTTTCTAAATATTTTTCAGCAACAAGTCTATGAACAAAATATCTTTTGTGTCCTATAATAACTCTTAAATATCCTTTCCCATTTGGTTGAGGTTTAAGTATATGATTATTATGTTTATTTATAATTTGTCCATCTTTTGTTATTTCATAATCTTCTAATGTATAAAACTTTCCTTTTTTCATATTATCACCTAACAATATTGTAACATATTAGGGGATAATAATCAACACTTGTCGAGGTCTCGTGGGTAGATTATATCTTTTCACTACCTATGCTCTGCCCCTGACTATACTTTGTATAGCCTTCGGTTCGGATTAGCATTTCAGCCTTCCCGTTTAATACCTCGATTTACCCATGGCAGATTTCTACCATGCTCCTTCACCATTGCCAAAACCATTATTGCCACCATTGTTTCCACTGTTTCCAGTAGCAGCTGCAATATCAGCTAAAGAATAACCTTCTCCACGCATAATTTATTTCTCCTTTCTTAAATTAGATTATGGGGTTGCAAATTATTTATAAAACCATAAAAACTAATTTTTAAAAGTACTCATAAATTCTTGGAACTCTTTGTCAAAATCAGCTCCATGTTCTTTAAAGATATTTCTAGCAAAGTTTTGTAAACCTTGTGTATCTCCTTTTTCAGCCATATCGGTTAAATTGTTAAAAATAGGGTTTCCACTTTTTTTTATCATATTCATAGCAAATTGTTTAGGATTTTTAATTGCTTTTAATATTTGTAATGGGTTGTTCATATTAATCACCTTTTTTTATCTTTTTTATTTCTGCTTTTAAGTCTTTTATTTCATCTTTTAAATCGTCTATTTCACTTAAATCAATCTCTTTAATAGATTTCTTTAAATCGTCCATAGTAACATATTGAACTTTTGGTGTTTCTTTTTCTTCAATAGGTTTATAAATAGTTGTCTTACTTGTACCGTCAGTTAATAATTGCTTAGTAACAATAGCACTGTTATTTGTTAATGGAAAATAACTTACTGAGCCATCTAAAGGAATATCAATAGCTTTGACAACGTCTATACTGTCAACTAATTTTCCATTTAGTACTTGTCTGCTAGACACTGCAGAATTGACTGCAGAACTCTGTGTATTCACTGCAGAATTTTGCAGAGGTTGATTAAAGTTGTTATTAAATGGTTGCATATAAGGGTTATAACCAAACTGATTATTATACATTTTTATCATCTCCAAAATAATAAAAGAAGATAAATGACAAATGTTTTAATAAATGCCTTTTATCTCCTTTCATGATTAAATTTTATTATATTTTTTCAATAATAAATTGCCGCTTTTTTGCCACTTTTTTGCCACTTTTTTGCCACTTTTTTGCCAAAAAAAGAAGTCATAAGACTTTTTTTATTTTTTTTATTAATAATTTTATTCTTCTACTTAATGTTCGTTCACTCATTGGAATTGCTAGTGCTATTTCAACATTAGAACATTTTTTTATTTTCATTTCTAAGATTTTAGATAACTCATCGTTAAGCATTGCTTTTTCTTTAATACGTTCATATTCTTCTTTTGTAAAATCAAACATAAAGCACCTCACATGTAGCGACCACAAGATTTACATCTCTTTTGTTTTGATTTTCTTGTTTTTCTTTTAGTGGTTTTTGTAGTTTTTGTATATTTTATACGTTGTCTTGCCATTAATTATTAACCTCGTTTTCATTACCATTTATAAAATTATTGTTACCACCATCGCCACTATTTTGACTAACATCATAATCTTCTATTGTTTCAGTTGTCTCAACAACTTCAATATCATTTAATAAATAAATTGTATAACAAGTAACCGCCGTTAACATTGCACATAACACTAAGATTATAATAAACAATCTTTTATTCTGCTTTTTATAATCATTTAATATATCCATGGCAACGCTAACTTCATTTTCGACTCTCTTCTCTATCTTATTTACTTTTTTTTCAAGATTCATTTCTTCTACCTCCCTTGTGATACTCTTTTATGTGGTTGGAAATAGCTTCTTTAATCTTATTACTTATCTGGTCATCTAACTTTCCGAGCGTGCTTTTAATGTCTTCCAAATCTTCCTTTATGTCTTTAAGCTGTTGGTCTAGTATTCCTTGCCTATAGTTTCTATCGGCTGTATCACTTTTCGATTTGTCCCCTCTTCCAAAAGCGAAATTCAGTATGGTTATAACTGCCAAACCAATTGTCAATATGCTATTCCAGTCCATATTATAACCTCTTTCCTATCTAAAGAAATTATAGCATAGATTTTAAATTTTTCAAAATTAGCTGTTTTTGTTTGCATTCAGATCTTCTATTTTAAATAACAAATTTCTACATATATCAACTAATTTTTCAATATCCCCTATTTTAAAATAAGCCCAATCTTCTTTGTAATCATAATCTGGTGTTGCTAAAAGTATTATTTTATCTTCCATTTTATTAAAAAATTTCTTTATTTCTTCATCACTCATTATCTAATATCTCCTTTATATTTTTATTTTCTCTCTTTTCCATATACATAACTTGCATTATGCAACTAATCATTCCTATAAAGTAACCGATTAGTAAACTAATTATTATTGTTATTACCATCTTGTATCTCCTTATTAATAATATCAATCGAATTACTTAAAGATTTTAAAAATTCTTCTTTAGTAACTTTATATAAAGTTAAATATGCAAAACATAGTTTACTTAAAAATATACCAGCATCTTGCCCATTGCCTTTTTCAAAAAAATTACAGCATTCTTTTAATAATTTATTTTTGTTTGTTATTTTCATTTATATTCTCCATTCTATCTTTAATTTCGTATTCTTCTATATAATAATTATTTTCTTCATATTTCTTTTTTAATACTTCAATTTCCTTTTCAGCATTTTCTTTATTCAAATAAACACTTTGTATCCATTCATAATAATCTTCATAAACTTCATTATTATTGCCTTTAATTATGTATATTTTCATCTTAAAGCCTCCTCACTATAACAACTAGTATCACATTCAATTGTTTTTGCAATTACTGTTATGTAAATTAATGTTGCCAAGCTAAATATCATTATAAATTCTATAATATAAATTTTAATATCATCTTTTAATCTTAACTTTTTCTTTTTCATTTCTTCCTCCACATCATCAATTTTTTATACATTTCGTAATGAAATCTAACTCTATTATCTAAAGGTTTTTTTACAACCAGTACAAGTGCCGTATTTATAAGCATTGTATTTTTTATTGTTATATCCACAATGTGGACACTTTATCATTTCTTCAAATTCTTTTGCCATGTTATCTTACCTCTTGAATATTATTAATATTATCTATTTGATTAGCTCGCCAACTAATAGATAAAACCCCTAAAATAATTGTAGAATAAAATAATACCATTATTAATAAATTTTTAACCCAACTTTTTAATCTTAACTTTTTCATTTTTTCCTCCTATTAATCATACATTTTTTCATTATTAATTATACTTATAATTTTAATCTTTTTAGAACGTTTACATTTATTTATAAATTTATTAAATAAATGATAATTCCAAAAAGTCTTTTTAAATTCTTTCTTAGTTTCTAAATCTAAGCATTCAACTTCGTACATAATTTTACTCCTTTCTAAAAGCCTTTTAATAATTTATCAACTTTTTCATAATGCAAATCATTAACAGTTTTTAAATAATCATAATCATTATTTTTTAGCAATTCTTCAAACTCTTCAGCATCAAATTTATTCACTGTTTCATAAGTTTCTCTTCCATAATATAGAAAATCTTCTTCATTATCATAAATAGTATTACATAAGCTATAGCTTATTATTTTACCCCCAATTACATTTTTAACTAATGCGCAAATTCTTTCATTTTTCATTTTTTCATCTCTCTCTTTCTATGTATTAATAATAACACAAAAAAAATATAATGTAAATACTTTTTTTATATTTTTTTTATATTTTTTTTATATTTTTTTAAATTAAAAAAAGAACTAAATTAAATAGTTCTTTTAATTATTTCCTAAAGAAATAATATCATTGCCAAAAGGCTATATAAATTATATAATATTTATTTTTTAATTGCAACTCTTTTATATCCACTGACTCTCAGTCTATCTACTTTAGTAGGTAAATTAGCCTTTTTGCTTATTTCACGATATTTATTAGTTAATTGCGTAATATTTTGTTGGCTTTCTAAAACTAAATTATCATTACCACTTGCTTTGGCTAGTATTTGTATATCTTTTTGCTTACGAATGGCTGTTTCATATTTTCTTTGAAGTTGTGTACATTCATATTTGGTGTATTCTTTTCCATCAATATTAATAGTTTTGTTATTCTCATTAATAATATTTTGCAATTGTTCGTTACTATATTGTGGCTGTGATACACCTAGTATAATACTAAATATATAATGGTAACAATTATATTCACTAATAGCACGCCTGTCTTTGCCTTCAAATTCAGAAGTAAATAATTTCCCTTTATAATCAACAGCATCAATATCATTTTGAAATTTATTAAATTCTTCATTACTAAATTGCCGTCCTTGTACTTCAGCATGGTCTGGTGCTGGATTTAAGTGTACACTAATTTCTATACCATCAGAGTCAAATTCAGCACCATATATTTTTTGCGTCTCATTATGTAAATTTCTTAATGCACCTTGCATATTCATACGAATTGCACTGTCTAATCGCATTGAACGTCCTTTGTAATCAACTGTTTTAAGTCCACTACCTCCAAGTTGCTTTAAAGTATTTCGCATAGCAGTATCAAAGGTGCTTTTTCCCTGTCCAACATTCAATATTGCTTCATCTAAAACTTGCGTATAGACTTCTCTTAAACCTTTAAAAACGACATTACCATTTAAATCTCTTACAGAATAGCCCAATGCCCGAGTATTCATAAAGTTTGCTAACTCGTTTTTAGTTATATTAGCCAATGCTTGAACTTGTGTTACTAAAGCACGGTTTTCCCTATAAGTGGTAAACGATAAATTTCTGTATTCATAAAATTGTTTATAAAATAATCTATCTTTTTCTGCAAAAGCATGAAATATCTCATCAATATCTTTTATATTTAAATTAGTTATTTGTGATATTTTATAAACAATATCATTATAATTTGAACCATATTTCAAAATATTTATTAACTGTTGAGCTTTACTAGGCATTAACTTACCTAGTTGTTTTATTGATTTTCCAATTTCTTCTAAAAAGGCAAGATTGGCTTGTTCTATTCTATCAACTAATCTTTCAATTAATTGCTCTATTTGTTGTTCATCTATCAATAGGAACACCTCCTATCGGTTTTGCCTTTTATATCTAAAACCATATTTTTCAGCATTTTGTTCAAGCCAATTACTCATTTGTTCACCTGCTTCATCTAATTTTTCTAAACTTCCTCCTGCTTGTCTTCCCAAACTTTCTTTTTGCCTTTGAAAATCTCCTGCCAAAAATCCTGGTTTATGTTGGTCATCAGTTATAATACTTTTATCTCTTGTTAAAGTAATTATTGTACCATTTTTATTTATTGCTGACATTGATTTTAAATCATTATCATACATAAAAATTAAATCTTGTTTAGAAAACATTGTATCGTACATATGAGTTGTAGGATGATTATGCGTAAAATTCATATCTTTTAATTGATTTAATTCTTGCCCTCTAAATTGTACTTTGTATTGTTCTCCATCTTTAAACATAATCTCTTTACCATTATCATCAAATACAATAGCACTTTCTTTGCTTTGATTTGCAATTTTATCACTAAAAGTTCTTATATTAGGATTATCTTGCCCAATATTAGAAGTTACATTACTAACAATTTCATTCCCCAAATTTTTGTCCCAGTTTTTCATATCTTCTTCGTACATTTTATCTTTTAACTTATCAATTTTTTCTTTATATTTTTGTCTTTCTTCTTCTGTTTCAGCGTCTTGATAATATGCTTCTAATAATTCTAACTCTTCGTCCATTTTTTTTCTTTGAGGGTTTATTCCACCTTTTTGCCTAATAAAAGCGTCCATAGGACTTTGACCTTCTTCAAGCCAAACGTGAGCACCATTTATTGTAACCCATCTACCCATTATTGCTCACCACCATTTTTATTATCATTTTGCTGATTATCTTGATTTTCTTCTTCTTCATTTAATCCAAGCATATCTTGTATGTCTAAAGTTTCTTCTTGAATATCAGCAATTTTTTGTTTTGCAATCTCCTCGGTTTCCCCAAAGATACGCATACGATATTCTACTTTAGAAATTAAACCAAGAGTAACTTCCCCTTTGGCTCTTGCGCTTTCTGCTTCTTTATCTTCAATAATGCTATCGTCAAATTGAATAACCATATCAGCAGTATCAATATTATATTGTCCAAATTTACTAGAAGCATAACAAATAGCATTTACCAAATCATAAATAGAACTTTCATAACCAATTTCAAGTTTTTTCTTTCTTCTAAATAATTTAGAATTACTACTAATAACTGCTGTTGCTGTACTTAAATTAGTTCCATCAAAATGGTAATGATTTTCTCCAAACCCAACCTGATTTCCTAATAAATTCAATTCAGTATTTAATGCTCCTATTTGACTATCAGTTCTTAATGTATCACTGTCTGATTGTATTAAATCATCTTTACTTGCTCCATTAGGTAATTGATAAATACTTGTATCGTTAGGGTCAAATACTAATTTTTGCTTGCCATCATCATAATTAAACATATCGGCACGTGCAAATATTCTTTTACGTCCATCATTAATTTCATTTTTAATAGCATCAAAACAAAGGTCAACTGCTTTTAAATTATCAATAGCATTTGCAAAATGAGGTATTCCAAAAGGTGAATTGCTGAATAAATTGTTAGTAAGTAAAGGTTTAAATATACTAAACCATTTAACATTGCTCATTGTATCAAACTCTTTAGCTGTATCGTCCATTTCAACTTCCGTCAATGTTTGGTTATTATCTCTAAATAAATGATTGTAAATAACATAATTTCCTTGGTCATTTAATTTATGAACTGATAATACAACATATTTTTGTCCTTTAATATATTCCACACTACCGAAAGCGCATTCTGTTACTTCTTTATTATTCCAAGTAAGTGGAAAAATCCAGTCAAAATCTACTATATCAACTCTAGTCTTGGCCTCACTAACGTCTAAAGTCATGGCGTCTTCATTTTGAATGATATCATAAACGCTTGTAACTGTAGCAACTGTGCCTAAAGCTCCTGATTTTTCTAAAGCTTGATTAATAACTGTATATAAATCTAATTTATTAGTTAAGTCATCAAATTGGTCTTGCGAATTATCATTTGTCATTGATATTTTACATTTTTCACTCCATAAAATATCTGACCAATCTTCACTTATTTGCTTAGCCATGTTCATTGTATATCGTGTTTGTGGTATTTTATTTTTACCATTATAAATAAAATAATGATGAAACTTCGTATCGCCTTGATACCACGATTTCCATGTTTCATAATAACTTTGTACTTGGTCTTTTATTTCAGGATTGTAATTATAATTATCTTGTAAAAACTTTTCTAATTTCATTTTACACCTCTTATCTTATCAATTAATTTTTTAAACAAGCCTTTTTTGTTTAAATTATCTAAATAAAGTCTATTATCTTCACTATCTATAATGCATTCATCAACTCTTGCTTGAATAATAACAAGTGGTTTTTCTCCAGCATTATGAAACACTTGATAACCAATTATACCTTTTCCATATTTTTTGCCATCTATTTTAAAATATTCGCAAGTTCCATATCTATCTATTTTTATTTCTAATTTCATATTTTAGCCTCCTAATTAGAAATTTCTATATTTTCGTCAATACATTTTAAAATTACTTGACGATAAAAAATACAAAAATGTTTATTATTTTTTTTAAAATAACAATCGATAATATTTTCATCGTTATCATTATCTCTAAAATAAAATAAATGTTGCTTATTCATATTTTTTTCAAGCCAATCTAAAACTTTTTTATCTTTCATAGCAATTCTCCTTTTATTAAATTATAGCATTAAAATTAAAATCTATCAAAATGGGTTAATATTAGTCATTAACTTATCATACCAAGCCGATATACTATACTCATGAGCATCAAGCGAGTCCACATCAAAACTACCATCGTCGAGCCGACAATCTTCATGTTTTTCGTCCCAAACCGCTTGTTTATATGAATTAATTAAATATTCGCATTTTCTTAATATAAACATACGAGAATTCGCAAATAAATAACAGTCTAAATATATTCTATCGTTAATTTGTAATTTAATACAATTTTCTATTTTTAATGGTATTCCTTTCTGTTGTAAATGCCTATTTAAGCCAAAAGAAAGCACTTCGCCCAACGAGCCCCAATCACCCCATGCGTGCGTACATTTTCCATATTCTTTTACAATTTTATAATAAAATTTATCAAATTCTTCATATATTTCTTCGGGTGTATAAAGTCCTTCAAGATTTACTTCATCTAAACACCACACCTCTTTGAAATATGGTGTTATTCCTGTTGCTTTAAATGTAGTTTGTCCTCTTGTTGCCCCATAGTCTATACCTATTGACACAATTAAGAAATTAAGTTTATTTCCATTTTTATCTACAGCCTCATCTCTTATAAACATTTCAGGATTATTGGCAAATTGCTTATATATAATACCTTCAGCCATAACCCATAAGCCAAGAATAAATCGTTCATAAAACACACCACCCATTGATTGGTATTGTTGTTTTAAGTTATTAAAATAATCCTCATTTTCTCTTTTAAGTATCTCATTATCATCAAAACTAAAATTCCAAATAGCCTTTTCTATTTCGTCATTATCAATGATAAGTTCCTTAACCCAGTGCGTTGGACTATCAGGGTTAGTCGTTGCATATAACTTCGCACCCTTAACAGACAAACGAGAAAGTAACATAGAATAAAATTCAAAAGGTATTTGCGTCAATTCGTCAACATAAGCACCTGCCAATGTCATACCACGTATTTTGCTTTCGGCTCTTTCATCATTAGCACCCTCTAGCCATACTTTACGTCCAAATAATACACCCATTTTTTGTGAAGTAGAATAAGTAAAATTCTTACCTACTAAATCTTGTAACAAACCAAGACAATTACGCTTTAATGAAGTGATAGTCTTACCAGTCATAAGAAACTCGCTATTTATTGGCATACTAGCAACGAATATTGCCCATTTTAATAAAGAAACATAAGTTTTGCCACTACGAACTGAGCCAGTTAACAAATTGATAACTTTATCATCTGCTAACATAAAATCTATTTGTTTTGGATTTAACATCTCATTTAGAGTTTTTGACATTGTTTAAAGCCTCCACTAAATCTTTTATAACACCATCAGTTTTTGTTTCTCCTTCATAAACAACCTTGTCTCGCCATTCTTTAGGCTTTCTATTCTTTAGCCAAAATATTTGTGCAGTAGTTTCCGCTGGTTTAAACTTTCTAATAGTAACGCTAACTGGTTCACTTATTTCTTTTATTCTCTTGCCATTTTCGTATAATACTTCTTTTTTTGTTGATACAACAACATCATCATACCAAAAACCAGTTGCATTTTTATATAAAGCATTTTCAACTTCAATGTCTACAACTTCTTTACCTTTTTTTAAGGCATTGGAAATCTTGTCGTATTTGTTTATATAATCATACAATGTAGAAGCGTTTATTCCCATATTATTTGCAATTTGTTCGTTAGTAAGCCCGTCTCTAGCCCATGCTTCAAGCAAGGTCAGTTTGTCTTGCTCAAGCCATTCATTAGCCTTGCTTTTTGCCATTTAATCACCTACTTTTTTTAAGACTATTTAAATTATAGCATATTTTTTGTTTTTAATAAAATCACATAGATTTATAAAATCTTGCAATACGCATTAATTCATACCCAGTTTCATCATATCCATTAAGAAAATCCCAAATTCTATCCTTGCAAGTTGTATTCATATGAATATTAGCATATACATAATATTTATAGAAAATCTTTCCATTTTTAGATAATAAATTAAAAAGTCTTTTTATAGCATATCTGTATTTGCAAAAATCCTCGTATGTGTAATACTTCATTTCGTTTTCTATAAATGAGCATTCACTAAAATCAGTTTCCATTTTTCACCTCCGTTCAAAAAAGTAAAAAAAGGCAAACCGTCCTATAAATCGGTTAGCCTAGAAGTTGTTAAAATATTTTGTTTCATTTGTATCACCCTTTTTCAACTTTTTAAATATATTACCATTTTTTTAATATTTTTTCAATAAAAAAGATAGGGTATAAAAGCCTATCTAAAAAGGGAGCTGACATAAGGTAAGTAAAGTTAAGGTGAATGAAAAAAATTGTTAGAAACATGGTTTTTCCCTTTTTATTACTTATGTCAATTAAATTATATCACTTTTTGTTTAAAATTTCAAATATCCTAGAGCCAGCCATTTCTTTAGAAGTAAAAATAAATTCAATTTTGTATTTTTTAGCCATTGTTTGCATTATTTTAGCAAGTGTTATGCCTTTTACTTTAGTTTTATTGCTTTGCCAATTAATTAAATCATTAATGCCTTTTATTTTATTGTCACATATAAGAAATATAAATCTTTCACAGCCTAATTCTCTAGCCTTAGATATTTCTCTTTTAATTCTTTCGTGTTCTGTTGTATTGCATAAATTATGTGCCATTTCTTCAACGTCTTTTTTTGTGTCTATTATTATCGAGTAATCTTTTACAAACCCATCATTATATCTCACGGCCATATAATCGCCACTTGGTAAACCCGCGCGAACCCACATAATTAAATTTTTATTGAAATGATCTGTTATATATTTATCCTTTTGTTGTCGGCTATCTGCCAGTATTAATATGTTATTCATTCATTAGCCCCATAAATTAGAGGCTGACGCAACTGGCGTATTTGGAATATATGTTGCTTGTAACGTCACTTTTTTATAATAATTAATGCCATCTCCAATCATTTCACCATGATATACCAAAATGCCTTCGTTATTTCTTCTAATAGCATTTATTTTAATTGTGTCAACGGTATTTCTTCCACTAACCACCTTTTCATCATCTATTGTTGTATAAAAAACTAATGTATCGGTTTCAGTTCCATTGCTTGGGTTAGTTATGTTGTAATTTACTTTTAGAATTGAAATATTGTTGTTTAAAACAATTTGAAATTGGTCTTCGTTTAATTCTAAATCAGGATAAACATGATTTTCTTTATTATCTTTTGTCATTTTCGAACTAATTTCTATTACTTTAATTGGTTTTTCTTCTAATTTTTTAACTCTATCTTCCAAATCTTGCCCTTTTAATGTTCCCAATACAGAGTTAGTAGCAACATCAGTTGTGATGTCTAAGTTATCAATCTCCATAATTAATTCAGTAGCACCACTTTTATTTTTAATACTAACAGTTGTTTGAGAACTAAAGCCACCATTTTCTTCGTCAGGTTTTAATTCTCTTGATAGTCCTTGCAATAAATCACTTGTTTCATCACTTATTTTTTCATCAATTTCTGTATTAGAATAAGTTTCTGTTTTTTTATAGTAGTTTTCTAAACTAGGTATTTCACTCTTTTTAGCATATTCCTGTTTTAAGTCAGTAGTTTTAGTGTAATTTTGCAAGTCATTGACATCTTTTTTAATGAAGTCCTCAATATTCTCATTTTTTACGTAATTATTTTCCAAATCAGTTGTAGTGGTATAGTGTGTTAAATTATCAACGTCTTTTGTAATAAATTGACTTGTATCGACCGTGTTGTCAATAACTTCAACTTCTTCAAGAGTAGTTATTTCTTCAATACATTTGTCTTCCATTTTCAACCCTCATTTCCATAAAAAGTAACTTCACTTGTGATATTTATTTCACCAATTGCAATTGTTTGTTTGTAGTTGTTGTCTTTAATAACTTCAATGTCATAGTAGTATTTGCCATACGGCAAGTTATTTGTATCTTCTGGATTTATAGTTATATAATAATATTTATCATTTGTGTTATATTTTATTCCATTTTTAAGTGTTTTTTGAATTAATATATTTTCATCAGTGTTACTATATTTAATTGTAAAATATAATTTATTGGGTAAATCTTCTATTACTTCGCTATCATGTTTTCTTTTGCGTTGAAACTTAAAATATTTAGTATCCCCTCTGGTTATTTCCATTTTTATCACCTAGATAAATTATAGCATAAAAAAAAGATATATCAAAATATCTTCATTCATAAACGTCATCAAGGCTTAATGTCTCAAGTGGTCTATAATTATTTTTCATGTCTTCTTGTAAATCGTCGTATTCTTCTTGCAAGCGGTCAATTTCCCAAAGTAAATCTTCCACAATTGACATGACACTTTCTACTGGCAAAAAGTTGCCATATAAATCATAATCAGTGCATGTTATCTCAGTTGCTTTTTCAATTTGTTTTAATTGTTCAAAGTCTAATTTTAAATACATTTTTCATTCCTCCTCTTTAAATATTATTATAGCATTTTCTTCGGCTTTTTGCACCTCATTTTTGAATTCTTCAATAGAAATATTTCCAACATATAAATTATTTGCTAAATCATATATTTTATCAATTAGCCATTTATCTTTTTTATTTTGGTTATATTGTCGAATTAATTCATCTTGATATTTTTCAAAGTCAAATGACATTACAGGCACGTCAAGAAGCCATTCAATATATTTCATTATTTGATATTTATCTTTGCAAACTTGATGCATTAGTACAGTATTGAAAGTTTTGTATTTTTCATAAAATGCTTTCATAAATTTCCAAAGTCTTTGATGTTTTATAAAATGCTTATCTTCAACTCTTATTTTATCCATTAGTTCTGGTTTAAGTAATAAGCAAGCAAGTAAATTAATTTCTAAATCGTAATAGTATTGCATATTTCACCCTAAAAAATAACCAATTTTAATATAATGCTCATTTAACCCGTAAGTACCAGCACACATTTTTGCTTTTTCAAATGTACTTAAAACGCCTTTTACTTCATCATTTTCATCAATTACAATATAACATTTTTGTTTTTTAACCATACTATTCCTCCATTTTTTCCAATATTTGTTTTATTTTTTCTTTTATATTTGTCTTTATAATTTCTTTCATTTTATTGTTCGTTTCGATAAATTCTTCTTCAGCAATAATTTTCTTTTGACACAATAATTGAATTATTGTTGCAAGATTTGACTGTGTTTCTATTTGCAATTTATTTTCCTCAGTATTTAAAAGCTCTTCAATATCTTTTTCATCATATTTCATTATCTTTCACTTCCTTTATTTCACAACTAACATCATCATTTACTTTATAAATATTATTATAATCAATAATAATTTCCGTATCTAATTTGATTTCATCATCATCAATACTTCTAATTCCACAAGCACACCAATTTGGCTTTATCCTATCACATTGTTTTAATAATTGTTCTAAAGTAATATCTTTAGGAGCTTCTGCAATAAATGATATATCACATCCGTCTAACCAAAATCTTATTTTATTATCTTTCATTTTATTTCACCTTCCTTATCAAATAAATTTTTAAATATTTCTACAAGTACATTTACAACAATACTATTTCCAGCCTGCTTATATAATTGAGTGTCACTATTGACTTGTTCTGCTTTTTCAAAATCTTCATCATCAAAACCCATTAATCTCCAACATTCCTTAGGTGTTAATTTCCTAATTTTTAAATTATTTTCAATACATGGTTGCCTCCAACCACCTTGCATAGTATCAAGCGTAGGACTTAAGCCGTTATCATCATATACGCTTCCTGCTTGATGAGTTGATTTTTCAGTATCGAATATGCCATACTTTCTTGATACCATCGGAACATATCCCCCACCTGTACCCATAGAACTTGTTAGAGTAGTACATATTCCATCTTTTTTAATACTTTGGTGTTCTTGCATACCGCCTAAAATATCATTCTCATTATTAAATTTATATTTAATTCTATTAGTTATTTCATCACTTAAGTAATATTTTTCATCAACTTCATCTTCAAGCATATCTTTAAGTTTTAATTTAAGTTCTTGCTTTGGTGGAAATTCAAAACTTTCATTACCTAAAATACTAACTGTAAATACTCTTTCACGATTTTGCGGAATACCATAGTCTTTAGCATTAAGCACTTGATAATAATTTGTATATCCTAAGCATTCCATTTTTGCTAAATAATTATCAAAATTGTGTCTATGTTTTTCACTTAAAACATTCTTTACGTTTTCCCAAACAACGTATTTTGGTCTTAACTTTTCAACTATTCTTAATGTTTCATACATCAAAGAACTTCTTGTCCCACTTCCTTCATCTCCACCTGCTTGTTTACCTGCTAATGAGAAATCTTGACAAGGGCTTCCGTGCATAATTAAATCAACTTCAATATCTTTATCCCAAGTAGTTATGTCTTGTGGTTCAAAATTAGTACCATATATAGCATTAAATGATTTAACTGTATATTTATCTATTTCTACATAATCAACTATTTCAAATGGTATATTAAGTCTTTTTAAAGCATTACTACAAGCACCAATTCCTCCAAATAATTCTAAAACTTTAAGCATTTCCATTTTTACCTCTTTCTAATATATTTTTTTAAATTCTAAAACTGTGATAATTTTACCGTCATTTGTACGGCAAGTTAACTGTGCATTACCGTAATAACATATTTCAGCATAACCTCTATTATTATTTATATCTACATATTCATATTTACCTGCTTTTAGTATGTACTCTATAAAAAATGGAATAATAAATAAAATACCAATAATAATAGCAATTAGTATTATTGTAAATAAATCTAATATATAATTTAAAATTGGATACTTATCTGTTAATTTTTCTAATTTTTCTACCATATTAATTTTTACCTCTTTCTAATATTTCATATTTCCATATATATCCACCAGCAGTTTTATATCTTCCACTACAACAATTTGATATAGAAGAACTGCCGATTTTTAATTCTTTTTCTGCTTCTATTACAGAATTCCATAATTTAATAAATTTCATATCTTTTGAATATTGTATTACTTTTTTAGATGTTGGGTGATTACCACCAAATTTATTTGTCCATAATGGTTTTCCTAAGCCATTTTTAAATGCGTGTTTTTGATTTTCACTAGCCGTTGTCCACTCTAAATTAGTCCACACATTATTTTCTTTGTTTCCGTCTTTATGATTAATTTGTGGCTTATTATCAGGATTAGTAATAAAATGTTCTGCTACTAACCTATGAACTAAATAATTTTTACAATGGCTATCTTTAAATAGAGCAACTCGTAAATACCCATTTATTTTAGCAGGTTGTAAAATTCTTTCTTTTTGAAAATAATTATAAACTTTTCTACCTAAAGATTTAACATTTCCCATATTACTAACTTGATAAAGTCCTTCAAATCCTTTTACATCTTTCCATATTTCTTGCATATACATATCTCCTTTTCCTAGAGATAAAATAAAAGCACTTAATGACATCTAGGGTTTATTGTCGAGATAGTCCTAGACATCATTAAATGCTTTTAATCTATCTCGACATATTAATTATAACATATTTTTTAAAATTAATCAATTTTTTTATTTTTTAATTCTTGTAATTTGTCATAAACTTTTCCTATTGCCGAATTTTGCTTAATTTCAGGAATATACAAACAATAATTTTCTTCAAGCCACTTTTCAAATTCAGTTAAAATATATTTTAAGTCATATACTTCCCTAGAATAATTGGTAGTAAATTTTTCACCGCATTTAGGACAATTAAATTCAACTTGGTCAGGACTAAATAAATTCATTTTTAATTCTTCATTTTCTTGTTGTAATTGTTCAATAGCATTATAAATATCATCAGGAATAGCAAAATAACCTTTATCATCTATTTTTATTTCTCCTAATTCTTTATTTATTAATCTTATTTCACTCATCTTTACCACCTTTATTAACAAAATCTAATATTCTATGACATTCACTTCTTTCGCCACAAATAATATAATAATTATTATCATACTTTTGCTTTTTATCTAGTATTTCATTTTTAGTGGCTATTTCACTCTTCAAAAAAGAAATAAGTTGTTGTTTTTCATTTTTTAAATTATTTCTATCTTTAGTTATTGTATCTAATAATTTTAATGCTTGTTCTTTTGTTATTTCGTCAACTCTTGATGTTTTAATTGTAGGTTCATAATAATCATTATTTTCCATTTTATTTTTTCCTTTCTACCACATAACTACAATAGCAATAAAACTGCCTATCATTGCAAAAAGTGAAATCATTTTTGCTATTCTCCAAAATTTGTATACACCATTAAACACATCTGATAAATCAAGATTAATTTTTCTAAAAAATATTAATGCACTAATTGCAAATATAATTATTGCTAATTTCATTTTATTTTTCCTCCAACTTTTCTATTTCTAACCATTTAATAAGTTCTTTTATAGAGATAACAGGATTTTTATAAACAACTTTACCATCTAATTCCCAACAACCTGCAACTTTTTCTATCTCATTTTTACTAAACCAAGCACCTCTTATGCTAGTTCCCCAATCAATCAGTTCAAATCTATTTAATAAATTGCAAACTAATATATAATTTCTATAATTATCAGGTTCTGTTATATATTCAAATGTAGTTCTATCTTGTATTGCCTTCATTACTTCATATATTTTTTTACCAAATTGTAAATCTAATTCATCATCATAAGTAATAACATTAAAAATATAACTACTTAAAAATATAAATCTATAATCTTCTTTAGAATATGCTTGTTTTATATCATCATCTTCATAAGATTGTAAATAATCTTTATAGCTATCATCAAACCATTGAATAAAATCATTTTTCATCTTTACTCTCCAACTTTTCTGCTTCAATTCCAAAGAATAATTTATACATTAACCTTTGAAACCAATTAATTTTTTTAGTGATTCCTATTGTAATATTTGCTAGTTTTAAAAATGCTTTAATATCTTTGGGACTTTCAGGTCTATCTATTTTCAGCCAAGTTATTTCACTATTCACCCATTTATCTTCATAAATATTTATACCATCATTATTCATCTTTACCAACTACCTTATCTTTCCAATAATCAAACACAACATCATCTTTTACATTATCAAGTCTTTCTTTTAAGTATTTTTGATTTTTGATAAGTTGATTAATTACTTTTCTATTGTATTCTATTGATTCTTTAGTATAGTTTTCTGTGTAAGTATATTCCGCTAATTCTTCTATATCTTCCCACTCATCATTTTCTTCTGGTAGAATTTCAACTGTATCATTTATAATATTGTATAAAGAATTATGAAAATGACTATCATATTTAAAAATATCTTTAATAATTAAACAATGTTCCCAACCTAATCTTCTATAATCTCCAATATCTTTGCAAAATTTATATTCAGAACCATTGTAAAAAACTTTTTTTAGGTGCTTTACCATCTTTAATAAGCCCCATTAATTCATAAATTGTTATTATTTTATTTTCCATCTTCATCATTTCCTTTCACATTTAAAATAATAATTATAAACATCATTATTAAATAAAACGGAAGTATAATTAAATCTGCCACAATTCCTAATACAATTAAAATTAATGTTATTGGAAAGCAAATTATACTAAATATTTTATTAAAATAATTTCCCTTTTTAATTTCAAGTATTATATTGTCAATTAATAAATATTTTATTAAAAAATAAGTTATCATTTTTTGCCTCCTCTACTTAATAAATAATATCCAATTCTTCTTAAAATACTTTCATTTTTAGATAAATCAGTATTTATAGTATGTTCTTTAAATAAACCTAATTTATATAATCTATTATGAGCCACCCATTCATTTAAGCAAGAATTAATATTTCTTTTTATTGTATATAATGGTAAAACTTCTAAAAATATTTTCATTTCTTTTTTACTTTTTATTTTATATGAATTTAAAATTGAAATATTATTATTAGTTAATTCACAATAAATAATATTATTATTTAGTTTATTAGTTAATTTTACTTTCATTTATCCTCCTTTTTATTAATATAAATATATAGTAAATAGTATATATTATATAAAAAACTAACATTTTTTATTAATAACTAACATATAACTAACATAGAACTAACATATTTTTCCCTTAAATACTAATACTCTAACGCCTCTAACACTTTTTAACATATACACTATTATATAGAATACGCATTTTTTTATTTTATATATATAGTGTATACCCCATTTTTTTGTTAGTTTGTTAGTTTTTCCCTAAAACACTGGGTTTAAGCCCTATTTTTACGTTATTTTTCCCCTAACATCGTTAGTTTTTTTATAAATTTAATCGAACAAATGTACCTTTTCTGCTTCTAACTTGTGTATTATGAATATATCTTCCTTGTGAATTCCTTTCTAAAAAACCCATTTCAGCCCATTCTTTTTTTACCGTATTAAATTCAAATCCACCTTTTTTTAATTCCCTAAATAGAATTTCAGAATTAATACAACATATATTAGTTTCAGTAATAATTCCCCAAGACTCGCCATAATTTTGGTCGGCAAATCTTTTTTCGTTAGCATTTATTACGTTAACAATATAATTTCTTGCCTTAATAGAAGTTTTAATTTCTTTTTCATCATTGATATATTCATATATGTCTTTTGGTTGTAAAATGTAATCATCTTGGAATATACATTTATTCCCTAATTCATTAGCTAGTAATATGCTTGCTAGTGAACTAGCTTGCTTACTTGTTGAATTAGTATTTTCCATTATTTCACTATATATCTCGTTAAATCTTTTTGATATTTCATCAAATCCTGTTGTTTGAATATATTTAATATATTCCTTACCAGCAAAACCATAATTATTTTTTATAATTCTAGCTATTTCTTGCCCATTTTCGATTATTTTTTCTCCAATTTCTAAATCAATAACTCTGTTATATAATTGTTCTCCTGCGTTTTCATCTACAATACGGTTGTTGCTAGTAAATAAGAAATTATTAAACCACGTCTTAACTTCTTTTACTTGACTATTCTTATTTAATCGACCTTTTTCAGTTCCGTTGCATAAGTCCATGACTAGGCTTTCCATATCAAGATATTTTGAATTTTTAACTATTTGTAATTCATCAAAATAACAAGTCATATTTCTCATAAATGAAGCTATGGTTATATAATAATTTTGTGTGTTATTGCTTGACATTCTTAAAGCTCCTATTTCTGGGTTTCCCCAAATACTCATTGCTACCATGCAAGATAAAGTCTTACCATTTCCACTTAAAGAACTCCACAAGTTGACTATATATGGTTGCAAGCTTAATTTTTCAAGTAAAGGGCTTGCAAGTGTTACAGCCATAAGCAATTTTATTATTTTGTTTTTCCTTAAGTCTTTTATAACATCTTTCCATTTTTCATAGTTTCCTTTAGTTGATATTGCTTGATAGATTTTTTTAAAATCTTCAACTCCGTCAAATATTCCATAACTGTCGTAAGGAATAAATAAGCTTTCTTTCCAACCAATATGAGATACACTATCCATTTTTTTTATGTCGTTAGTATTAAGTATATCATTGAAATAACGTATATAATATTTTACATTTTCACTATTAACATCAAGCCCATAATCACTTAATAAAAGTATTTTTTGACTAATTGCAAGTTGACTTCGGTCAACGATAAGTTCTTTCCATTCATTTTCTTTGTAAAATATTATTTTAACTTTTTCCTTTTCAGTTTCTTTATTGATATACCTTTCAACTGGTAAAACTGGAATATATGAGAATTTATAATTGCTTCCATCTGTTATGCCATGAATGTTGCAAGTGTAATTTAACATATTGTAACTTTCAATATCATATTTGCATTTTGGAAGTTTTATATTGTCGTCTAAAGATATCTTATCTTTAAGCAATGTCTCATATTTTTTTAAGCTTTCCTTAAATCTTTTTTCAATGCCAAGTTTTTTTGCTTCAATAAATAATTCATCTTCTCTTGATATTCGGTCAACACCACTTTTAGAAAAAAGGTCAACAAATGTTTCTTTAGCAAATAATTGTTTCTCTGTCATTATTTCCCTTCTTTCTTTCCAACTGGTCTTAAAATAATTTCGTCTTCGTTAATTTCCATATAAAATCTTCTACCATATTTATTAATAAAGAATTGTGGAATAATAACACGATTTCTTGTTTTATCAGCATTTTTTTGAAATATCAAATGTTGCTTGTTTTTCATTGTTCACCTCCTATCTACTGTAATATCAGTGTACCATAATTGTACCTCATTGTAAATAGTTTTTAAAAAAGAATATTAAAAATATTCTAATTTAAAAAGGTAATTCATCATCAGCAATTCTTAATTCGGAATTTTCTTGACTTGCTTGACTTTGATTTCCATTATAATTATCAATAGGAATATAATTTCCATTTAGTAATTTAACATTTTTAGTAATTCTTTCATTTTTATTTACTTCATCAAGTTTATCAAGACTTCTAAATTGATTTAATTTTGTTTTAATAGCTGTTGAACCATCTTGTTTTTCATATTCTTCGTATTGATAAACAATTCCAACTTTTTTGCCAACTAAACTTTTTTCATCCCAATTCCAAGTATAGCCTGTATTAGACTTTTCAACACTTGTAATAAAACCTTTTAAAAATGGTAATGAACTTTCACCTAATCCTAAATATCTAGTGCTATTATTATCCCATTTTTTATCAGCATTAGGGTTGTTATCATAACTTTTTTGAAAATAGTCTTTAAAATTTCCCTCGGCAATATCACATTCAATTTTCAAAGATTTATTTCCACTTTCACTTGTATGTTCTTCAGCACTTTTAATAATGCCAATATATCCTCCTGCACTTAGTCTTATAAAATCACTTGTTCCCTTTTCTTCAATTTCTTCCCAATTATTAATTCTTTCCATTTTCTTTTTCCTCACTTTCTAAAATTCTTTTAATTCTTTAATAACTTCATATAAATCATTATCAACATATTGTTGTCCTTCAAAACTTCCCATTGGTACTCTAGCAGTAGATGTTGATGAAGTAGTTTCAAATTGATATTTTCCATCAATATTTTTAGCAATTAAAACTGTGTCAAAATATTTTTCAAGTCCTATTTTGTTAAGTTTACGTCCATTAGTCAATAATCTAGTAAAGCCCTCATCATCAGTTTGCGTGTGTCCTAAAAATATAACGGTTAAGTCATCTCTTAATCCTGGAACTACATCAATTAATTCAAAAATACATTTTGCTAAATCTTGCCATTCGTTATAATTTTTGCCTTTCATTCTAACCATTTCATCGGCAATCATTATAGAATTAATAGTATCAACAGCAATATATTTAATATCATCTCTTGAATTTGATATGCCCTCTAATATTTTTTTTACATCTTCTCCATTATTAGTTCTACAAAAGTTTTTCTTTTCTTCATTAAAGTCATTTCTCCAACCTTTGTAGTTTAATCCTTTTTTATCACAGTCAATGTAATAAAGTTCATTTTTTGGGATATTTCTAAGTGATACAGTTTTACCACTTGCTGGTTCTCCCATAACCAAAATCATTTTTGCCATTTTGTTAGCCCTCCTTAAATTTAATATTTTTTCTACCTCTTTTTTTAAATAAGGTACTTCGATAATTTGATAATTATCAATATTTGTATCAAAATAAACAATAAATAATTCATCAACTTTTATGTTGGTATATTTTTCAATCAAAAATTTATAAATACTTAATTGTATAAAATAATGTTGTCCATTGCAATCATCTAATTTTTGTAATGGTATTTTCATCTTTTTTTTATATTTTGAAATAAATTCTAATTTTTTATTAGTTTTAAAATCCAAAATGCAACATTGTTGTGTTAATTTATTATACATAATTCCATCAATTGAACCTGCTATATCATATTCTTTAGACCACACTATAAATTCATCATATAACATATCATAAACATTTTTATAATCTTGATAAAATTGTTTTGCTTGTTTAACACCACTATTAATAGCATTTTTAAGCCCCGTATGGCATTTTTTTATATTTAAAGGTATATTTATACCTTTCCATATATTTTGAGCCTCTACGTGTATTTTAGAACCCTTTAGACACGCTTCTTGATTTTCAATTTTCCATTTTTTTAAAATTTCAAATGTAGTCGTATTATCTCTTATAGCAATTCTAGAAGCAACTTCTTCTACGTTAAATTCGTTTGCATAACTTTCTATAAGTTGAGTTACTGATATTCCAAATTGATAATCTTTTAATTTATAAGTATGATTTTTTTCATTAAAACTAACACCATTGAAATATTTTAATTGTTCTATTATCTTATTCTTCATAATATCTCCAATGATAACCTTTTGTTGATTTTCTTTTTCCACTACAACAACAACTTATATTATTTGTATTTTTTATTTTTTCTGCTTCTGCAATAGAATTAAATATTTCTCCTGTTTCAATACATTGAACTTTTTTTCTATTTATTGCTGGTTTACATTTTTTTCCTTTGTTCCATGGAATATTTCCTTTTTTAAATCTATAAGCATTTCCTTTCATTTTTTCAGACATTTTCTTTTTATGTTCTTCATTTTGCCATAGCTTTTTACTAGCATTTGATATTTTTATCAAAGAGTTTTCAGTATGTTTTTTATGATACATACCATTTTTTTCTCCTTTATTAGAAACACTTATTTTTCTTTTTGTTTCTTCTTTACAAGGAACACCATTATTAACTAATCCACCTTTTGAAATATTATAACCATATTTGCTATTTGAAGAATTATATTTTTTTATTAATTCAATTTCTTTTTGTTCTGCTTCTTCTTTAGATAAATTAGTAAATAATATAATATGTTCAAAATTATCCCATCCATAAATATCAATTGCTTTTTTAAATACTTGATTGTAATACCCTTTACCATTATTCCATCTGTATTTAGGATTTCTTTTTGTAATACCAATATAAACTTTACCATTTATTTTGTTTTTGTGCATATAGACAGTATAATTAAATACCTCTAGTTTTTTTAAATATTCTTCTTTTGTCATTTTTTCGGTCTTTCAATTAATAGCATTCTTACATAAGCGTTTAATGATAAACCTTTTTCATTTGCTTCTTTTCTTAATTCTAAAATTAATTCATCAGGCAATTTAATATGTATCATTTCTTCCTCCTTTACTTTTTGTTTTTTTGCATTTTTTCAATGTCAATTTCACTTTGTATTTGATATTTCTTGAATTTTAAATAGTCAATTTTGTTTTTGTATAACTTGATTTTAAAATTAAGTTTTTCAATTTTTCGACTGACTATTCTCAATTTCTTATCATTCATTTTAATCACCTCCGTTTATAAGATTATACTACTTTTTTTATATTTTGTAAATACTTTTTTTATATATTTTTTATACTTTTTAAGAATAAAAAAAAAGACTTTATAAAAAAGTCTTATTCTATTACTATTTGGAATTTAGTAACATTTACACCATAAACGCCTGCGTAACCATCTTGTCCATTAGTTGTTTCAGTATCTTTTTGAAATGAATAATTGTTGACTTTGTATTTTGCTTTCTTGAATGGTCTTATATCATCTGGTGTGTAATAGTAAACTTGAATTGCGTCTATTTCACGTCCATTTCCAGCATAACCATTTTGAATATCGTTTATATTGTATCCTGTTACATATGGTAACCAATTACCACCTCTAACATGAACTCTATATTTAATAGAGCCTTTATCTACTTTAATAGCAACATCAGTAACAGGGCTATTTTCATATCCAGCATAGTCAGTTAAGTTTTTAACTTCTGGTAACCAACCGTGTTTTTTAGTTTTTACTCGATATGTAACATTTACAGTTTGACTACTTGGTTGTGGTGTTGGAGTTGGTGTAGGTTGTGGAACACTTCCACCATTATTAATTTTATTTGCTTCAGAAATAATATAATCTATTTTAGATAATAAGTAGTCTCCTGGACAAGTAGTTGCTGCATACATTCTATGCCATACTAAAGTCTTTCCTTTAACTAAAGTAATATTATTTCTTTTAGCAATATCAGCCACTAATTTAATTAATGATTTTAATGTTACATCTGATACAGGCCAATTACCACCAGTTTGAGAATTTGATGTTTCAATTGTTACTGATTTACAATTACTATCCCAGTTTGAATTTGCCCATGCTGTATCACTTTCATCTACGTATTGACCTATTTCACCATTTTTCCCAACTCCATAATGGGTAGAAGCTCCTCTATTAACTTGTTTAAAAATATTACCGCATTGTTGAGCGGTTAAAACACCAGCCATATGATGAATAGCAATCATTTCTATCTTTCTTCCGCTTCTTCCTTTTGTATAATTAGAAGTGCTTGCTGGAACTTTTACTGTTGCTAAACTTGAATTACTCATTAGATTCCACCTCCAAAACTTCTGTTTCATCACCTTTACCATTTGAAAATTCTTTTTCTTGTTCTTCTGTAAGTTCAATTTCTTCTGTTTCTATATTTTTAATTTCTTCCATTATTAATTACCTTCTTTCTTATTATAATTAGCATTTGATATCATCAATGCTGAGCCTAAAAATGCGTCGAAAGCTGTCATAATTGTAATTACAATATCAGTAAAACTACAATTAAAACATTTTAGCACTACGCCAACAAATACGGTTAATGCTGGTAAAAAAACTTGTGCAATGTATTTTAAGACATCGTAAGTTTTATTCTTCATTATTATTCACCTCCTTTTAATATTTTCTATTTTAATCATCTTCTTTCTTAATATTTTCAATTAGTTTTTTACAATTTATAAATACCAACGTTAACATTTTTATTAAATTTAAATTT
>NZ_CANQYJ010000005.1 GCF_947628055.1 uncultured Rikenella sp. | reverse complement strand
TCCCGGCCCAAGAGAATCGAAGACAAGGGTACCCGGCAGGCTCAAGAGATGCGCAAGCATCTCAAAAAGTTTGGCTTCGCCTTCCTCCTGACGCCTCGGCCATTCGAGCAAGCTCGATGGCTCTCGGCTGTTGCGTCGGTTTTCTGGTTCTCTTTGTTCACAACCGACGCTGCCAGCGAGAGCAGAGCGGGCTTGCACGCTTTGCCGAGCGGCGAGGAGGAACCGAGCAGCGTTCCGAGGGCAGAGGCCGCTGGCGGACTATGCCGAGGTAGCGCGAGGAAGCCGGAGGCAAAACAAGCAAAGCGCAGTTAAAGAGAACAGTACCCTCAAACATAGGGTAGCGAAATGAACGAATCATTTTATGACAGACGGATGAGAGAGACCCTTTCGGCCGAAGCTTTTCTCAGCGAAAGCATTCGAGGCATAATGATCGACGTTCGCAGCCCCTCCGAATACCAAGCCGGGCATATTCCCGGCGCCCACAGCCTGCCCCTATTCACAGACGCCGAGCGCGCCGAGGTAGGGACATTGTACACACGCGTCGGGAAGAACGAAGCCATCGAGCGCGGGTTGGCCATCGTCGGCCCGAAAATGGCCCGGTTCGTCCAGACAGCCCGGAAACAAGCTGCCGGGAAGACACTCTACGTTTACTGTTGGCGCGGAGGAATGCGCAGCGGGAGCATGGCCTGGTTATTCCGCACCGCAGGCATGTCCGCCGTAGTGTTGGAAGGCGGCTACCGGGCATACCGGCGGTTGTTTGCCCCCCTGCTGGCAGCCAAGCCCTGGCAATTTTTCATCCTCGGCGGATTTACCGGCTGCGGGAAAAGCGACGTGCTCCGGGCGATGGCCCGCAAAGGAGAGCAAGTGCTCGATTTGGAGGCCTTAGCCAACCACAAAGGCTCCGTTTTCGGCGCCCTGGGACAGGAAGAGCAACCCACCACCGAAGAATTCATCAACCGGATACACGCCAGTTTGCGCCGATTCGACCCCGCGCAGCCCGTTTGGATCGAAGGCGAAAGCCAGACCATCGGTCATGTGGTCGTGCCGGTCGAACTGTACCGGATGATGCAGTCGGCGCCGCTGGTGCTCTTTTCGCTCGATCCGGAAGCCCGGTTGCAGCGGTTGGTGAGAGAATACGGCGCTTTCAGCACCGAAGAGCTGGCAGCAGCCTTCGCCAAGATCGCCAAACGGCTGGGCGACGGCTATCCGCGGGCCTTGCAGAGCCTCGAAGCAGGGGATACGGCAGGCGCGGCGCGAATCGCCATGCACTACTACGACAAGTGCTATACCCGCTCCATCGGGAAAGAAAACCACTCGTTCCGCGAGTTTTTTATGCCGGAAGACGATCCGGAGCGAGCAGCGGAACTGTTGATCGAAAAATTCAGAAAAATAAAATGAAACCCATCGACACACGGGGCCAACTCTGCCCCCAACCGTTGATTATGACCCGGCGGGCGATCGCTCAGGCCGTGCCGGGCGACGAATTTGAAGTGCTGACAGACAACGAGACCGCCTTTTCAAACCTGCGGAGCTACCTCGCCGAATTGGGAATCGAATACCGTACCGAAGGCGATACGATCCGCTTTACTCTGTCCGAAGTGCCGGCAGGAGCCGGGCCGTCGGCTCCGGAGCCGGTATGCGGGACAGCCCGGGAACCTGTCGCCGGTTCGCACGCCGAACGGGGAGACTATTGCGTGGCGGTGACAGCAGACCGCATGGGGCGGGGAAATGACGACCTGGGAAAGATCCTGCTGCGGGCATTTATCAATTCGTTAGGCGAAGCGGAACGGTTGCCGAGCCATATGGTGTTTTACAACAGCGGCATACATGCCGCCCTCGAGGGGAGCGACACGATCCCCGCTTTGCAGGAATTGGAAAAACGCGGGGTGGAAATCCTGGTATGCGGCACCTGCCTGGATTTTTACGGAATGAAAGAGCGGTTAGCGGTGGGACGGGTAAGCAATATGTTCCGCATTACGGAAGTGCTCTCCCAGGCCGGGCATGTGGTCTATCCGTAAGGTTATGCTGAGGAACGGGGAATGAATCTGTATTTCGACAATGCCAGTACCAGTTTTCCCAAGCCGCCGCAGGTCGCGGCGGCGATGGCGCATTTCCTGACGGAGATAGGCGGGACATACGGCCGGGCGGCCTATCCGCGGGTAGTGGACGCCACGCGGATCGTCGAAGAGTGCCGCGATGCCATAGCCGCCGTCATGGGAGTGGGCGATGCTTCCAAAATCGCTTTTACCACCGGGGCGACGATGGCCGTGAATACGATCCTGCGGGGGCTGCCGGATGTCGAGAACGGCCGTGTGCTGGTCTCGCCGCTGGAACACAATGCCGTGATGCGCCCTTTAGTCGCATTGGGGGCTTCGGTCAGTACGCTGCCCGCTTCGTGCGACGGCTGTATCGACGTCGAAAAATTGCCGCTGGTCGATACGAAAGGCGCCGGGTTGGTGATCGTCGATCACCAAAGCAATGTCAACGGCGTGATTCAGCCGATGGAGGCGATCTGCCGCTGGGCGCATGAACGAAATCTGAAAGTGATGGCCGATTGCGCCCAGTCGCTGCCCGGCGCAACGGTGGCGGCGGATGAATGGGGGCTGGACTTCGCGGTTTTCACCGGGCATAAAGGGCTGTTGGGGCCTGCCGGAACGGGCGGATTCTACGCCCGCGAACCGGCAGGCGTCGCACCGTTGATTTACGGCGGCACGGGAAGCCATTCCGACAGTTTCCGGATGCCCGGCCAGTGGCCGGATCGTTTCGAGGCGGGAACGCCGAACTTAGTGGGGCTGGCGGGCTTGGGGGCGGCGTTGGAAAACAGACCGCAGGCGGCTCATTCACGGGCGGAATTTACGGACTTGGCGGCCGCCGTGAGGAAGTTGCCGGGATTCAGGGTCTACGGAGCCTTGTCTGCGTCGGCACAAGGCGAGCTGTTCTCGCTGACGCACGAGCGGCTGGCCCCGTCCGGGCTGGGGGCTTTGCTGTGGGAAGAGTATGGGATAGAGGTGCGGACGGGTCTTCATTGCGCGCCGGCCGCCCACCGGACGATCGGTACCTTTCCTTACGGGACGGTGCGGATCGCCGCGGGGCCGTACCATACATCCGGGGATTTCGACCGGTTGCTGAGGGCGTTGACGGAAATATCGCAAAAACGATGATCGTGCTTTTCAGAAATGCCCGCGAGGTGATCCGGGCCGATGCGGCTGCCTCCCGGGCCGGATTGGAACACCGGGTGAAACCCGTGCCGGAAGAGTATTCCACCGAGTGCGGCATGTGTCTTTATGTGAACGATACGCAGGCGGAACCTTTTAAAGAATTGATGTCGGCGAACGGCATCGAAGCGACTTACCATGAAGAAAAATGAAAATTCAGTTCCGGAGAGCGGCGAGCCTTTCGACCTGCTTTCCACGGTGGAATACGGGGGATGCTCGGCCAAACTTCCGGCGTCGAGACTGGCCGAACTGCTGGGCGGCATCCCGATACCGGGCGATCCGAATGTGATGGTCGACATTTCGACCCACGACGATGCGGGGGTCTATCGCCTGAATGACGACACGGCGCTGATCGTGACGACCGATTTCTTCCCGCCGGTATGCTCCGATCCGTTCGAGTTCGGCCAGATCGCGGCGGCCAATTCGCTGAGCGACGTGTATGCGATGGGGGGACGGCCGCTGTTGGCGCTGAACCTGAACATGTTTCCGGCGGAGAAGATTCCGCTGCGGGTGCTGCGGGAGATACTGCTGGGCGGCCAGAGCAAAATCGACGAGGCGGGGGCGCTGACGATGGGGGGCCACACGATCGATGATTTTCCGCCGAAGTACGGACTGGCCGTAGTCGGGACGGTCGAGCCGTCGCGGTTGGTGACCAACCGCGGGGCGAAGGCGGGGCAGCGGCTGATTCTGACCAAACCGCTGGGAACGGGGGTGATCGTGGCTGCGCGGCGCTTGGGGCTGGCCTCGGACACGGTCTATCGCGGAGCTTTGGAGCAGATGAAGCTGCTGAACCGGGTAGGGGCGGAGGTGATGCGCAAGTACGGGGTGACGGGTGCGACGGACATCACGGGGTTCGGTTTGCTGGGTCATGCGGTGTCGATGGCGGACGCGAGCGGGACTACTTTCCGGTTGCGGGCGGCGATGCTGCCGGCTTTGGCGGGAGTACGGGAGCTGATCGCGGAGGGGTGCCTCCCGGGTGCGGTGTTCCGCAACCGAGAGTATGTGCGTGAGCGGGTGGAACTCGAATGCGATACGGACAGCCGGATGCTGGCTCTCGATGCGCAGACGTCGGGCGGACTGCTGATGGCGGTGGATGCGGACAAGGCGGAGAGTGCTTTGGCCGAACTGAAGGCTTCGGGCGTGCATCCCCGGGCGGCAGTTGTCGGCGAGGTCGTGCCGCGAGGGGACAAGTCGGTGTATCTGGTATCTTGACGACTATGGCGGTATTATGCCGTGTTTTGTATCGGATTTTAAATTTCAGGGTGTTATCCTCCGGAGTGCCGTCGGGTTCAAACGAAACTGCCGGCAGAGTGAACGGTAAATTCAGCGGCCCACTGATCCCGCGCCGATCGGCCGGGATTAGTTATAAAAAGCGACTGGAGCCACGCCATGACGTTGCTTCAGCCCCAATGAGCGGCCGCTGCTGTTTTTCGGCTGCGCGCGGTTCCTGCCCCGGGCTTCCGCGATGCCGGTGCGCGGTCGGGAGGCGACTTGTGGCACGTTGGCAGCGGCGGGTACCATTGGTCTTCGTCAATCCGTGGCGCCAATAGTGTGTACTTGCTTTTCGAGGCTACGGGCTTTAATGCCAGCTACACAGAGTATCGTGCCCACGGTATCCAGGTGCGGTGCCTCCAAGCATTTACCGGCACCCTGATTTTTATTTTCCACATTAAACTTTCGGAGAGCGTTTGGAATTTTCGGATTTAGCATTACCTTTGCAGTGCATTTGAAAAAGGTCCCTTCGTCTATCGGTTAGGACACAAGATTTTCATTCTTGGAAGAGGAGTTCGATTCTCCTAGGGACTACAAATAATTTAACGGCTTCTTCGTACGAAGAAGCCGTTTCGTGTTTTCTGCAAACGGTTTTTTGCAAAACGGGGGGGAAAGACAACGATCGTTCGATCCGGCTATCCGAACAACGCTTTTGCAATCCGTTCCACATTGTCCGCCTTGCCCATCGTGTAAAAATGCAGCGCCGGCACCCCCGCCGCTATCAATTCCCGCCCCTGGGCAATCGCCCACTCGATCCCCACCTCGCGCACAGCCGCATTGTCCTTGCAAGCCTCCACCGCCCGCACCAACTCGTCCGGCAAGTCCACCCCGAAAGTCTGCGGCAGCAGCGACAACTGCGTCCGGGTGGTGAAAGGCTTGATCCCCGCCACGATCGGCACCGTGATCCCCGCCGCCCGGCATGCCTCGACGTAGGCGAAATATTTCGAGTTGTCGAAAAACATCTGCGTCACCACATACTCCGCCCCCGCGTCGATCTTGGCCTTGAGATGCGCGATGTCGGCCGCTAAGTTCGGCGCCTCGGCGTGTTTCTCCGGATAGCCTGCCACGCCCACGCAGAACGAAGTCGGCTTGGCATGTTCCAACTCCGAGTCGAGGTATTCGCCCCGATTCATGGCCATGATCTGCCGCACGAGCTCCACTGCATGCAGGTGTCCGCCCCGGGCCGGCCGAAAAGTGCGCTCCCCCCGGATATGATCCCCCCGCAAGGCCAGCACGTTGTCGATCCCCAGAAAACTGAGGTCGATCAACGCATCCTCGACGTCGAATTTCGAGAACCCGCCGCAGATCAGATGAGGCACCACATCAATACCATAGCGTGCCATAATGGCCGCCGCGATTCCCACCGTCCCCGGCCTCTTGCGCACCACGCGCCGCTCCAACAGGCCGTCCGCCCGTTCGATGAGCTTGATTTCCTCGCGGTGGTAGGTGACGTTGATGTACGAAGGATCGTAAGGGGCCAGCCGCCCGATCGTGTCGAAAACGGTGTCGATATTGTCTCCCTTGAGCGGCGGCAGCAGTTCGAAAGCGAACAGGGTCTTGCCCCGGTTGAGTTTGTCCGTGATTTTCATCGTGTCGGTCGAAAATGTACAGGCAAAATCCGTACTCCCGTTTTTACTGTTCGGCCGAAGCGGCTTCGCCGTTCTGCCGTTCCGCCGCTAAGGCCGCAGCAGCTGCATCCGTATCCGCCGCCACCGTCATATCCGGGGTGTCTTTCAGCAAATCGGCCACGTCTGCATCCCGATCTGCCCCGCCCCGCCGGTTGCCGCCGCGTCCTCCTCCCTCGGCATGACTGCGCTCGTTTTTCGAGAAATGCTGCAACGGGTCGGCTGCTGCCTCGTCGAATACCTGCCGGTTGCGGAAAATGTCGATCGCCTGGTAAATGGCTGCCCGCATCGGCGAAGGGTCGGCCACCATTTTCCCGGCAATATCGAACCCGACCCCGTGTGCCGGCGAAGTCCGCACCACGGACAACCCCGCCGTAAAATTGACCCCGTCTGCAAAAGTCAGTGCCTTGAACGGCGCGAGCCCCTGGTCGTGGTACATCGCGAGCACGGCGTCGAATTTCCGGTATGCCCCGCTGCCGAAGAATCCGTCTGCCGCGAACGGCCCGAAGGCCAGTATATTTTCGTATTTGGCGGACTGGATAGCGGGAATGATGATCTCCTGCTCTTCCGGCCCCAGCAGTCCGTCGTCTCCGGCGTGCGGATTGAGCCCCAGCACGGCGATTTTCGGCCCGACGATGCCGAAATCTCGCTCCAGCGACCGCCTGATCGCCCGGATATGGTTCAAGACGGCTTCTGTGGTAACAGCGCCGGGCACTTTCGCGAGCGGGATGTGCATGGTCACTAACCCGACCTTGAGCACGTCGCTGATCATGAACATCAGCGGCTCGGCATCTCCGAATTCTGCGGCTAAGTATTCCGTATGCCCGATGAATCCGAAATCGTCGCCGGTGGTATTTTTCTTGTTGATCGGACAGGTCACCAGCACGTCGATCTTCCCTGCCTTGAGGTCCCGCACTGCGGCATTCAGCGAGGCGATGGCGTATTGCCCGCTGATGACCGTCGGCTGGCCGGGGTCGATCTTGACGTTTTCGTCGACGCAGACGATCATGTTGGCTCGTTTGGGGTTGGCCTGCGCCGGGTCGGTAATGATGTTGAAACTGAAATTCTCGGCGTCCGATATCATCCCTTTGTAGTATCCGGCCACTTTGGCCGATCCGTACACTACCGGTGTGCAGAGGTCGAAAATCCGCGGATCCAGCAGCGATTTGATGATGATTTCGTAGCTGATTCCGTTGAAATCTCCGTGGGTGATCCCCACTTTTATCTTTTCCATATCTATTGAATCTCTCTGTTTTTTAATCTCTCGTTTATTTTGCATTGTGCCGGAGGGTACTGTTCTCTTTGTGAACAAAGAGAACCAGAAAAACTTTCTGAAGCTGCGCTACTCCTTAGGCTCCGCAGTCCTTTTGCATCGAAACCTTTACTTTGGGCCGGGAGCAAGGGCGCGCAGTAAAACAAAACTCGGTTTAGCGCGCCCTTGCCCCGACCCAAAAGCAACTTCCGAGACAGAGGCGTTCGGCAGACTGAGGTTCGTCGGCAGAGCCTTCGGAAGTTTCTTTGGTTCTTTCTTTTCAAAGAAAGAACGGTTCCATGCGGGTACATACAAATAAACGAGGGGATAAATATCCGGCGACATTTATTACCTTTGGACAAAGTTAAATAAAATCGGGGAACCGAAGATGAAAAAGATGTTTTTGCTCGCGCTGTGCGCGGCAGTACTGCCAGTGTTGGCAGCGGCGCAGGAAACTGCGGTGATCGAAAAATATGCGGATAAAACCATTAACGGCGTGATCGTCGCCGGGGCGTTCGACGTGCAGCTCGCGCAGGCCGACGGCGCCTCGCGCACCGTCGGAGCCAAAGTCGAAATCGAAAAAGAACTGGCAGACAAGCTGGTTTTCGAGCTGACCGACGAAGGCTACGTCCGGCTCACATTCAAGAACGATATGGGCAAATATTTTACCCGGAGCAAGAAAAAGCCGCAGGCATGGGTGACAGTCAGCGACTTGAAATATCTGAACGTGACCGGGGCGAGCCATGTGGTTTGCACAGGCGTGTGCTCCGCGAAAGGCGACCTGCGCATTCTCACTTCGGGGAGCGCATCGGTCAATCTGTTAGAGGTTTCGGCACAGACGCTTCATGTCGATCTGTCGGGGACGTCGGCGTTGAACGATGCCAAACTGACGGTGCAGGAGAAGGCGGAGGTCGTTCTGAGCGGGACTTCCAAAGCGGGCGGCGAATTAAAAGCCGGGACGGCGGTGTGCACGGTGTCGGGTCTGGCGGGGCTTACCCTTTCCGGAAGTGCGGGGGAGGCGGTGCTGGACGTCAGCGGCACGTCATCGGCCGATCTGGAGAATTTCAACATCGGTACGGTGAATGCCAAGGTCTCGGGCATGGGCAAGGTCAAGGCCCATGTGATCGGCGGCGGCACGGCGGAAGTGAGTACGATGGGCTCGTTCCGGTACAAAGGGGCCGGGTTAGTGACGGGCAAGGGGGTGAAACAGCTCGACTGATCGCCTCGTTCGATTGTTTCGGCGAACGGCTTGATTCTCGGAGGGCTTTGGGATTCGCCGTTCAGTTTGCCGAGCGAAAGCGCCCGGGACGGCGTGATTCTGTACGGCTTTGAGGGGACGGCCCAAAGCCGGATTTTTATATCGCATACGATTCATGAAACTGCATATTTCGCCTTGTCCGAACGATACGTTCACTTTCCATGCCATGATACATGCGCTGGTGGACACGGAGGGTCTGGTTTTCGAGCCGGTGTTCGACGATATCGACGTGCTGAACGGGGCCGCTGTCCGTCGTCCGCAGGACGAGGAGGTCATTAAGATCAGTTATGCGGCGTTGCCGGAGGCGGCCGGTCATTTCCGGCTGCTGGAGAGCGGCAGCGCTTTGGGGCATGGCAATGGGCCGCTGTTAGTGAGCCGGCATAAGATATATCCTGACGAACTGTACGATGTGCTGATCGGCATTCCGGGCGAGCTGACCACTGCCAATCGGCTGCTCTCGATCGTTTTTCCGGGGGCAAAGCGGAAGAGGGTCTATCTTTTTTCGGAGATTGCGGGGGCGGTGGCGGATGGGGAACTGGATGCCGGGGTGCTGATCCATGAGGGACGTTTCACTTATGCTTCGCGGGGGTTGAAGCTGGTCGCCGACCTGGGGCGGGAGTGGGAAATGCTTACGGGATTGCCGATCCCGCTGGGCGGTATTTTGCTGAATCGGAAATATTCATCGGAAACGGCGGACCGGGTGGGGCGCATTATCCGGCGGAGCATCGAGTATGCGCAGGGGTATCCGGAGGCTTCGGCGGCGTATGTGCAGGCTCATGCGCAGGAGCTCGATCCGGTGGTGCGGCGCAAGCATATCTCTTATTTCGTGAATGATTATTCTCTCTCTTTGGGCGCCGAGGGGCGCAGGGCGGTGGAACGTCTGACGGGTCTTCCGATCGAGCAGGTGTTCTGAAGAATTTAGGTCTACCTGCCTGGCCGGGGCCGTTGGGGGTGGAGTGGGTTTGCGCGGCTTTAGTTAAGGTAATTACGGTTCCTTGCCTGCGCTTTTATTGGGGCTTGCGTTGCTTTAGTTAAGGTAGTTACAGCCCTTTGTCTGGCCTGAAGACAGTTTCCTCCGGTTGAAGTAATACAAACCCTGGCTGGAGTGCCTAGCGGCACCGCGCCACGCTGAAAAAGGAAAATCGACGGTTTCAACTCGCGTTGAAACCGAACGATTTTCCCGGCGCGCGGAAGTTGTTTGAGGTAGTTCAGATCCAAGCAAAACGAAGTTTTGCAAGCCCACCGCGGGGCCCCAGTGGGGCTTTTGTTGGAGTTTGAGAGGACTTATTTAGACGGGGCCTGCCCGGCCCGAGAGCGATTCCGTACTTTAGGGTAGTTTATCTTGCTGCCGGCAGGCCAATAAAACACCCGAAGGGTGCGGATCGTGTGCCCAGCGGCACCGACACCCACGCGCGACGGATAGAGAAAGAAATCGTTCAAAAGCAGCTTGCGCTTTTGAACAGGATTTCCGCCAGCGCGCGGACAAAGCATGTTCATCCCGGCGCGTGGGCAAAGAATGATTCTGGATAGTATCGGGTCGCCGCCAGCGGAAAGAGCAACGAGCTCCGCCGAAGTTGCCTGCGCCCCGTTATGGCATTTCGCGCAGGCTTCGTCCCGATGTCCTCGTAAAAAACGATGCAAAAAATATCGAAACGACATCCGAAAGTCCCCCTCGCTGCGTCTTATAGACAGAAAAACAAAAAACACATAAAAATATGCACATGAAAAGAATTCTGCTTGGCGCCCTGCTCGCTCTGGGCCTGACGCTCGGAAGCACTTCCGCCTTGCTGGCGGGGAACCCTGCCGATGCGGTTCCGGCTTCTGAACCGGGCGATACGGCTGCTGTGGAGGCGCCGGCCGACACGCTGACGGTACTTGCCGTGCCGGCGCCGACCGTGGCCGCAGCCGACAGCCTGTTGCAGGCGCTCGGCGAACGCCTCGCCGGGGTGGAACAGGCGGTCGGCCAAATGCGCAATATATCCTATTCCCGCTCCGGGCTGGACGGCGACAATATCCAGGTTGTGCTGGTCATGGCAGTGATCGCGGCGGTGGTAGTGCTGACGGTCTTTTTCTCGCTGAAATACCGTTTCCGCAGACACGAAAAAAAATACGAACTGGAGCGGATGCGCATCGAACGCGGCGAACAGCCGGTTTTGACAGCCGCAAAAGAGGAACTTCCGGTGACCACGTTTATCCGCCGTTTGCTGATCTTCGCCATCGTCGGATTCACCTTTCTGGCCTGGGTGGGGGTTGTCAACCTGAGCTATATGCGGTTTTTCTCGGCCATCCTGTTGTGGGCATTGATCGCCGGCGTTGGGTACGCGGTGGTCTATTTGTTCCGCCAGTACGTGCAGCGTCGTGACGACAACCGATAAATACGGTTCCGTCGGGGAGCTGCTGTTGGTGCAGCGGGTCAAACGCTCGGGCGACCGCGCTGCTTTCGGGAGGTTAGTCGAACGGTATCAGTCTCCCCTGAGGCGCTATCTGCTCCACCTGACGGCGGGCGACCGGTTCCGGGCCGACGATTTGGCGCAGGAGACGTTTATCAAAGCGTTCACCTCGATCCGCCAATTCTCGGGCTTGGGATCGTTCCGCGCGTGGCTGTTCCGCATCGCTTACCGCACTTTCCTCGACAGCTGCCGCAGCCTCAGACCGGCGCAGGAGTTGGACAAAGTCACCGCAGGGTGCGAAATGTCGGTCGAAAATACGATCTTGCAGAACGCTTTGGCCTGTTTAGACGATACGGAGCGCAACGTGATTCTGCTGTCGGCGGTTGAGCGTCTCTCGCACAGCCAGATCGCGCAGGTGGCGGACATGCCGATAGGGACGGTCAAGAGCGTGGTGGCGCGGGCGAAGGCCAAACTGAGGAAGTACCTGAAAAATGAAGAGCTATGAAACGAAACCTGATACAGAATGATCCGCTGGAACGGCTGTTTGCCGCAGCGCGGGAGCAGCATGTGTCGGACGGGGGATTTACGGAGCGGGTCGTGGGGCGTATCGAGCCGGTTCCGCCGTCGCGGAACTTGTACCGGATTCCGACTCTCGCTACGGCTTTCGCTTCGGTGCTGCTGATCGTCTGGGTGGCCCTGTGGGGGGAAAACTTCATCGGCTTTGCCGGGCAGTTGGCCGATAACTTGCAGGACAATGGCGTGCGGCTCGTTCCCAAGGCCTGGATCATACCGCACACGTCAACCCGAACTTCCGAACATGCGGATAATTAAATTCTGGCTGATCGGAGCTGCCGCAACGATTACGGCGGTTCCTGCCTGTTCCGGAAACTCTCGGACGATGTCTGGCACTTCTGTTTTCTGCGACCTTTGGCCACACGGGCCGCAACCTCCCGCAGCGGAGACCCGGGGCCGATCGGCAGGCAAAATCTTTAAACCGCCGAGGCGATGATATATTTTTCCAATTTCCCGTCCGAAACGTATATCTCCTCCCACGAAGCGCCGTCCGGCAAATCGAAAGCCACGCACGCCGCATCCCCTTTGCGCATGCAATACTCCCCCGCCATCGACCCCGTCAGTACGGCCAGCAACTCCGATACCGCCGGATTATGGCCGACAACCATTGCACAAGAAATATCGTCCGGTAAAGAACGGATCAGGATATGGAGATAATCGTTCGGACCGCCGCGATATAACTCCTCCACCCGGGAGAGCGCGCTTTCAGGCAAAGCAAAAGTCTCCGCATGGATAGAGGCCGTCTCCCACGCCCGGGGCGCTGCACTGGCAACGATCCGCTGCGGCACTGTTCCTTCCGGCCGGGATGCCAGCCTCTGCGAAACGGCCCGCACCCGCGATGCACCCTCCGCCGTGAGCCTCCGTGCAAAATCGCTCCCCGCTTCATAGGAAGATTGAGCCGCCCCGTGGCGGACGATATAAAGCCGTTTCATCAGGTGTCGTAAAGATTATAGCATCCCCGTCTGTTGGAACGCATCGGACAGCCCCAGAAGATGCAACCTGAGCATATTCAAGGCATGGGTCGCCGCCCGCTCGATATTCTGCTCCCGCAGTTCGCTGAACCGCATCTGCCGGGCAAAAGTCTCCGTTCCGTTATCGGAAGTCCGCCACGCGATGGCCATCCATACCGTCCCCACCGGTTTTTCCGGCGTGCCGCCGCCCGGCCCGGCCACTCCCGTCGTCGAAACGGCATAGTCCGCCCCGAAACGGGTCAAAGCCCCCGCCGCCATCTGTCGCGCCACCGGCTCGCTCACCGCCCCGAACTGCTCGATATCCGGCATAGATACCCCCAGCACCTGTGCTTTCGCCTCGTTGCTGTAAGAAGTCACTCCGCCGAGATAGTACTGCGATGCCCCCGCCATCGCCGTAATACGGGCCGAAATCGAACCGCCGGTGCACGATTCCGCCACGGCCAAAGTCTGGCCGCGTTCCAAAAGGATCGACGCCACCGCAGCCTCTACGCTCGCCGGCTCGAAACCCAGCATATAAGGCGCAATATATTCCCTCAGTCCGGCGAACCGGCTTTCGATCTCTTTTGCGGCGGAATCCGCCTCCACGTCATAAGCCGACAGCCGCAGCCTGATCCCCCGCGCGTTAGGCAGGTAGGCCAGATGCAGCCACTCCGGCAGCGCCTCCTCCCACGGGGCGATAGCCAAAGCCAAAGCCGACTCGGCCAATCCGAACGTAATCATCGTCCGGTGAACCACCGACCGCAAAGCGAAATGCGACTTGACAAGAGGGATAACCTGCTCTGTGACAAGCTGTTTCATCTCGAACGGCACGCCCGGCAGAGAAAAAAGCAATTTCTCCCGCCCCGGAGCCGAACCCGGTCTGACGAACATCATCCCCGGAGCTGTCCCCACCCGGTTCGGCAACACGGTGGCGCCGTCCGGCACCAGCGCCTGCGCCTGATTCAGGTCGTTGAACGCCAGTCCCCGCTCCGCTGTCATTCGCCGCACATGTTCAAAGACGCTCTGGTCGCGCCGCATGACGCCGCCGGAAAAAAGGTCTGCCAACGTTTTCTTCGTAATATCATCCTGAGTAGGCCCCAGGCCGCCTGTCATGATGACCGCGTCGGCCCTCGACAGCGCGGTCTCCACGGCTTCCCGAATGTCCGAGGCCGCATCGTGCACCGAGACGATTCGATCCACCTGGGCCCCAACATGGCCCAACTCCCGACCGAGCCAGGCCGAATTGGTGTCGACCACCTGCCCGATCAGCAGCTCGTCACCCACCGTAATCAATTCAACGCTAACCATATCCGTTACGATTTGGACCGGCCCGCCAATCGTTTGCAAATCCGTTTCACGAAGCCGGGCCCTTCATAGATAAAACCCGAATAGACTTGCACCAGCGAGGCTCCCGCCTCCAGCATCGCCTCGGCATCCTCTACCGACATGATTCCGCCCACTCCGATAACGGGCAGCTTCCCTTCGGTCTTTTCGCAGATATAGCGCACCATTTCCCTCGACCGCCGGGTCAGCGGTCCTCCGCTCAATCCTCCTTTGCCGATGGCCATAACCCGCGCCGGATCGGTTTCCAGCCCTTCGCGCGAGGTGGTGGTGTTGGTCGCTACGATACCGTCGATCTTCGACTCCCGGGCCACCTCGATCATCTGGTCGACCTGCTCGTCTGTCAGATCGGGCGAGATTTTCAGCAGGATCGGCCGGTAATCGCTCTGCCCCTGCCTGAACTCTTTCAAAGGTTCGAGAATGGCAACGGTAGACTCCTTGCTCTGCAAAGCCGTCAGGCACGCCACGTTCGGACAGCTGACGTTCACCACGAAATAGTCCACATAGTCGTACAGCGCCCGGAAAGCCTTGAGATAGTCGCTCGGCGCCTGTTCGTTCGGGGTCAGGGTGTTTTTGCCGATATTTCCCCCGACGATCAGCCCCGGCTTGCGGCGCCGGAGGCTTTTCACCGCATTCTGTACTCCGCGGTTGTTGAACCCCATGCGGTTGACGATCGCCCGGTCTTTCGGCAGCCGGAAACAGCGGGGCTTCGGGTTCCCGTTCTGGGCTTTCGGCGTCACCGTACCGATCTCGACGAACCCGAATCCCAGCGCGCCCAGCATATCGTACACCTCGGCGTCCTTGTCGAAACCGGCTGCCAGCCCCACCGGGTTCGGGAATTTCAATCCCAAAACTTCCCGCTCCAGTTCCGGCGAACGGTGCACGAAAACCGCCCGCATGATGCTCCGCGCAAACGGCACGTAATGCAGCACGCGAAGCAGCCGCACGGTCAGGCGGTGTATGGTCTCGGGCTGGAGCTTGAACAGAAGGGGTCTGAAAAGTTTATACATGAGATAATCGTAAATCTGGCGCAAAGGTACTATAAAATTCAGGTTTTTGTCCGGGTGCCTGAAGCTGCCCGCGGGGCGGAGCCGGGGATGATGCTCCTAAAAGAACTCTTCCCGGAAGCGGTAATCGCCGCGCAGTTCCTCGAACCGCTCGGGCGCACTCCTCAACGCCGCATCGTCCGACAATATATTGTAATATCGAGGCATCTCTGTCCGGATCGCGTCCCACGACAACCCGATGCGCGGATGCTGTCGGAGGACATGGTCCGGATACCAGTCCTGCGGGATCGGCAGCCGCAAAAACGAGGCCACTGCCCGCACCGACAGCGCCGTGCCCATGGCCTTGCCCTGGAGCGAATAACCGGCGATATGCGGCGTAGCGACGGCTGTCAGCTCCAAAAGTTCCCGGTCGATATGCGGTTCGCCGTTCCAAACGTCGATTGCGGCGCGGGACACTGCCCCACTCCGTATCGCTTCTTTCAAGGCTCGTTCGTCCACCACTTCTCCGCGCGAACTGTTCAGAAACACCAGTCCCGGTCTGGCTGCCGCAAAAAAGCTTTCCGAAGCCATGCCTCGCGTCGTCTCGTCCAGCAGCACGTGCATCGTCACCGCATCTGCCTGCCGGAGCAGTTCGGGCAACGGGACGAAATCTTCCGTCCCTTTTTCGCAGCGGCTCCGACGCGGCGGGTCGCAGCAGACGACCCGGAATCCGGCTGCCGCAGCCGCCTCCCGCACGGCATTTCCCACATTCCCCACGCCGATAATGCCCAATGTCGTGCCCTGCGGCTGAACGCCTGTCGCCAGAAGTGCGGCGAATACCCATTGCAGGACGCCCCGCGCGTTGCATCCCGCCGCCGTCGCTACCCGGATGCCCCGTTTCCGGCAATAATCCAGGTCGATATGGTCGTAACCGATGGTCGCCGTGGCGATCATCCGCACGGCGCTTCCGTCCAGAAGCGCTGCGCCGCACCGGGTGCGGGTGCGGACGATCAGAATGTCCGCCTGCTGCACTTCTGCCGCGTCTATCTCCGTTCCGGGCCTGTACAGCACCTCGGCGTATGGCTCGAACACTCCCCGGATGAAGGGGATTTTGTCATCTATCACGATTCTCATGAACTCAAATGTACGATTTTTCCCCGTTCGGCGTCTTTCGTGCCGGACTGGAGGCCGTTTTTGTAATCTTTCTTCCGACAAAAGCTGTCCAAGATACAAACCGGGACGATACAATTACGTATCTTAGCAGGCGTTATGACGCATGATATTTTCGGTGCCGCACAAAAACTGGCGGCACAAGCGACCGAGTGGCGGCGCGAGATACACCGGAATGCCGAACTTTCATTCGAGGAACATCGGACGTCGGCCTTTATCCGGGGAATATTAGATAAATACGGTATCCCTTACGAACGGGTCGCCGGAACGGGCGTATTGGCCCGCATCGACGGACGGGTAGCCGACCCGAAGCACCCGGTGGTGCTGCGGGCGGACATGGATGCGCTCCCCATCACCGAAACGACCGGACTGGATTTCGCATGTACGACGGGTGCGATGCATGCCTGCGGGCACGATATGCACACGGCAGCTCTGCTCGGGGCGCTGATCTTATTGCAGGAGCGGAGCGAGGCGTTCGACGGGACGGTGCTGGGCCTTTTCCAGCCGGGCGAGGAGCTTTGGCCGGGCGGAGCTTCAGTGGTGCTGAAAGAGGGGGTGTTCGACGGCTTGGAACCGCGGGCGTTCGTGGGGGGGCATGTGTCGCCGGAGCTGAAGGTGGGACAGATCGGGGTGCGCAGCGGCACGTTCATGGCTTCGACGGACGAGATCCACATCACGGTGAACGGGCGGGGGGGGCACGGCGCACTGCCCCATCTGCTGCGGGATCCGGTGCTGGCGGCGGCGGCGATGATCGTGGCGATGCAGCAGATCGTGAGCCGGAACAATTATGCTTTCACGCCGTCGGTGCTGTCGTTCGGGCGGGTCATCGCGGACGGGGCGACCAATATCATTCCGGACCGGGTCGAGATGGAGGGGACGTTCCGGACGATGGATGAGGGGTGGCGGACGGAGGCGCACCGGCGTATCCGCGAGGTGGCGGAACAGACGGCGGCGGCTTACGGCTGCGCGGCGGAGGTGGAACTGTCGGTGGGATACCCGTGCGTGCTGAACGACGAACGGCTGACGGAGGTAGCCCGACGGGTGATTGCGGATACTTTCGGCGAGGCTGCGCGGACGGATATTCCGAGGCGCATGACGGCTGAGGATTTCGGCTTTTATTCGGTGCGCTATCCGTCGGTCTTTTTCCGCTGGGGCGTGGAATGCGAGGTGCCGCTCCATAATGCGGCGTTCGTGGCGGACGAACGTGCGATTCCTTACGGGGTGGCTATGCTGGCGGCTATGGCGCTGAAAATCTTGCAGGCTGGGGAGTGATGTCGCTTGCGGCTCGAAATCGCACAAGGCTGTTTCCTTTGATCGGGAAGCAGCCTTGTCTGTTCCGGACGGGTCGAATCGGCGCGGAGAATGCGGCTCGGATGACGACCGGAGCTGACTGTCACCGCGGAAACCGATGGGCCAAACAAAAACGTCCGACCTTCCGAATCGGAAGGCCGGACGTTTCATTCAAAACCCATGTGTCGTCTACTCTTCGATAATCACCCGGAAACCGACGTTGCGCACCGCCTGCCACGGCAGGAAATGGCGCCGGCTCGACAAGCTCGCGTTCTTCGTCCGGTCGATCCACGATCCGCCGCGAACCACTTTTTCCGCATTGGAAACCTGGGTCGCATCGGCTTTGGCACTGTACGGATACGGACGGTAGTCCGACCGCGTCCACTCGGCCACATTCCCCTGCATATCGTACAGCCCCCACGCATTCGGCTTGTAGGTTCCGCTCTTGCCGAGCAGCATATTGCCGTCGTCCACCGACGCATCTTTCGGCAAGAAATCCCAGTACTTGAAAATCCGGCTGTTCGGGTTCATCGGCTGCGGGTCGACGCCACTCACGGCCATCTTCTGCAACTGTTTGTCGGCCAGATTTTCATACGGCGAGAAGTCGGTATCGACACCCCACCAGTTGTCCCCGTCGGAACCGGCGCGGGCAGCCCATTCCCACTGTGCCTCCGTCGGCAGGGTGATCTTCAATCCGGTCTGTTCGCTGAGTTTGCGGCAGTATTCCATCGCCTGTTCCCAGCTCACGCGGATCGCCGGCCGCCAGTCTTCGTTCACCAAGTAGTTCGGCCCGGTGTGGTCTTTCCAGTGCTGACCGAGCAGGCGGTTGTCATGTTCCGGATACAAAGCGCGGAATTGTTCGTTGCTCACTTCGATCTCGCCCATCCAGAACGGTTTTTCGACTTTCACTTTCGTTTTCGGTGCGGCAATGCCTTTGTCCGCTCCCATCACGAATGTCCCCGCCGGAATCCGCACGAAATTCATCGTAATCCCCGGTGCTATCTCGACGCTCCGCCGTGCCGCCGCATCGTCCCCCACCATCGCCTTCGCCGCATCGGCCGAGAAGGGCCATCCTTTTACCTTGATATTCTTCACCTTAGGCTCAGCCACAGGTTCCGGCATCACCGGCTCCGGCTTGGGCTGCTTTTCGAGATAGGCCGCGTAGTCGCGGATCTCTTTCTGCCAGTCCACTGCCATCCCGTTGGCATATTTGTCTGCCAGCTCTTTCCGCCGCTGAACCTGGTCGTATCCGTGCTGCCCGACTTTCAACTCGCGCACGTTGAAGAACTGGCTGTGGTACGGGGCGTTGAAGTCGATCCAGTTATACAAGGTCTTCCACTCCTTGTCCGTGAGCTTCACCCCATGATGCCCGTTCTGGAGCATCTGCACCATTTCGCTGTTCGATGCGTTGAATTCGTACGGCACTAAGACATACATATCGGCTTCCGGCCCCTGGCGGTAGAAGTAGGGGTGGAAATCGAGGTAGCTGTCGCTGAACCGATAGAGGTTGTTATACCGTCCGCCGGTGAAGTTCTTGCCGCCGGCTGCATTTTCGTTGTTGTGGCAGGCCACGCAAGCCCGATCCAGAATCGGCTGGATTTCGAGTTCAAAGGTAAACGGCCGCACACCGCCCTCCGGTATCTCGATTTTCGAGGCGGTTTTCTTCGAGGCGATGGTTCGCTTCGGTATCGGCATCAGGTTCTGGTCTTCATGGCAGCCGACGCACGATACGGTCTCGCCCGGCATGCCGACGAACCAGCTGCGCATCCACTGTATTGCGCGCCCCAGCGAGTCGAGCGGCTGCAGCGAGATCGGGGTATTGGCCGGAATGGTGAAGATCGCCGACCCGTCGGCCTCTACGGGCACTTCACCCAGCAGCCGCTTGATGTCCCAGCCGGACTGAATCCCTTGTGCGGCATGGTTCGACGGCGAATTGCGATAGGCGTATTCATAGGTCAAGATACGCAATTTCTTGACCGTCCCGCGCGGAACGCCGGGCAATCCCTCTCCTTCGTAAATGTCCTGGATGAAGACGGTCGCTTCTTTGCTTTTTTCATTGACTTTGTCGGGAATGATCGGCGGGGTCACTTTTTTCACCACCGGAATGGCGTTGATGTACCCTTCCCCTTCTCCCTCGACGAGCAGGGTCACGTTGTCGTAAATGTCCACTAAATAAATCCCCCACAACGAGTTGGGCGTCAATTTCGCCGTCACGAGGAAGTATTTGTCGCTCAGCGGCTGCGGCTTGAGGAACTGGGGCCATACGCCGTTGACCATTTCGTCTTTGATGATCGGTTCGATCGGACGGCTGCTGAACGGGATCTCCTGCACCATCCCTTTCTCTTCCTTGCGCGACTTGGCGGGGTCGAAGATGATCAACCGCCCCGACCGCGCGATCCCGTGGTGTCCGGAAATAATCCCGATGAATGCGCTCGATCCGCCGGGCAGCGGCTGCATATCAAAAGTCGAGTTCGGAAAATACGAGCCGCTCCCGTACAAGTTTTTGTTTTCCGTCCCGTCCGGGTTCATGTGCATCACGAACCGCGAGAAGTAGTGGATCAAGTCGGTGTATTCCCACCGGGTGTACATCACGCGGCCGTTGTTCATCACTGTCGCGTTCCAGTTGTTGTCCTGGTCGAAGGTCAGTCTCCGCAAATATCCTGTCTTCGGGTCGTACAGCGCGAAGTTCCCCACGGCATCCGCCCCGTCTACGCACGGCACGCCATGATACCCCAATGTAGTGTTGATGATCAGCCGCCCGTCCGGCAGGTATGCCCCGTCCGCAAATTCGACGTCCGGCTCCGGAATGGCTGCGGTGATATTCTTAAAGCCCGTCCCGTCGGTCTTGATTTCGAATACGTGCCACCGCCGCGCGGAGTCCACCGAAGTAAACAGCATGCGATCTGCGTCCCAGTGCATGTGCACGTCGGTCACCGGCGCATCGGTCGCCGGTTTGTAAATAAGCCGTTCCTTGAGCTTGTCCCCCCGCAGGTTCGACAGCTCCACGATCGAAGCGCTGAAGCCGCCGCGCGAGGCGGAATACTGATTCGACCAGTTGTTGGGCTGTGTCCCCAAGGCCGGAGCCATCACATACCGCGCACTCTTTCCGAGGTCGTATTTGGTCACGACGATCTTGTCCACGTCCAGCAGCGGATTGGCCATCAAGATTTCCCGTTTCAATGCCAAGACCTGCGCCGCAGCCTCCATCGCAGCCTTGTCGGCCCGGTAAATGCCGTCGAACCCGCCTGCCGCCAAAGTCTTGAGCTGGGCATAAACCGCGTCGTACTTATTTCCGTCGAATCCGTCCATGGTCTTCATGTCGGCCAATGCCTTGCCGATCGCCGGCACATTCAGCCAGGCCAGTTGATCCTGCAGGTTGAGCACGGCTTCCGCCTGTTCGGTCAGTTCCATGTAGCCCAGGATCCGTTTTTCGACGTCCGGGTTGGCCTCCAATTCTTCGATCCGGGCATTGAAGTAGGCGGGTTTGTCGAGTTGCCCGACTACTTTGGTCGCGGCCGCCCGTTCGAGTGTGGTTCCGGGCGAGGTGAGCCAGTCTGAGATCGGGGCGCCGATAAAGGTCCCGAGCTTTTCCTGCACTTCCGGACATGCCTTGACCAACGCCTCCGCTTCTTTGCGGCCGTTGGTCACCATGATCTTGAAAATAGCGCTCCCGCCGCTCGATCCTTCGTCAATCCCGATCTCGGAGTCGAAGCGGGTGTATTCGCCGTTGAGTTCGTAAGTCAGCAAACTGTTGGCATGGGCGATGATCCCGTGATCGTATTTTTTGTCCCGAATCTGGAGTTTCTTGCCGTCTAAATTCTTATCCGTGCTGGTCCAGTTACCTTGAATCCGCTTCACTTTCGGTTTCATGTCGCCGATCCAGATCGTGGTTCCGTCTTTCTTGGTAAACCGGGCGTCGGCCCACACGGCGTGGTCATAGTCCACCCCATCCGGCGTCCCCCATGTCACCAGCGAGATTTCTTTCAGCCCTGTCAAATCGACAGAGACTTTGCCCGGTGCCGTCCCCCGGCGGTATTCGGTTGAAACATAGGGCAGTCCTTTCGGCGACTCGGCTGCCATTTTCGCTTTGACTGCCAATGCCTGCTGGAGCCAGCTCTGCTGCTGCGCCTTTTTCTTGGCGGGTGCAGCAGCGGCCGGCATGACAGGCGTCGCCGCTGCCTCGCCGATCGAGGCGAAAGGCGCTGCAACGGCCATCATCCAGGCCAGACTTGCTGTGAAAATTGTCTTCTTTATCATCTGTTGTTTGGTGTTAGTATGTGTGTTGTTATTCCGTGAATGGATAAAAAGCCGATATAAAATCTACGCCTCCTCCTTTCACCGGACGTCCGCTGCGCCCGTCGTAAGCCCAGACCACAAGGCCTGCCGAGTCGATCTCGACGAGCTGCGCGGCGGTCTGCCGCTTCGCCGGCAGGTGCCCCTGCCAGTTGGAGATCAGGGTATGTCCGTTGTTCAAACGTTCCGACTGGGCGATAAAGTGCATCGGCACGCCGGAAATCGAGTCGATCCGCTGCACGAGGTTCCCTCCGGCCCGTTCGATCTCGATGGAGCAGTGTCCGTCGCCCAATGCCACGAACAAGTTCCCGTTCGCCAGTTCCTGCACGGAGAAAGGGCTTCCTCCCACATTGTATTCCATCACCAAGGTGGAGTCGTCCTTGATTTCCAGCACTTTGCCGTTGGAAATAATCGGGATCAGGTAGTTTCCGTTCCGCGATTTGGCGACCCTGCGGAATTGGGCATGGGCCGGCTGAATGCCTAAGTCATAGCGCACTTCGCGCCGCACATTCAATCCCGTCGAATCCAGTTCGACGATCCGCGCCGGGGTTCCGCAAATGGCGAGCAGGTAGCCTCCGTCCGGAAGCCGTGTGGCGGTCTGCAGCTCGGCTGTATCCGCCACATCCGTATAATCCCATACGATCGTCCCCCCGCCATTCGTCGAGTCGCGCCGCACGACGCGCGCGCCCCGCCGATAAGACAAGAGCACATCGCCCGTCCCCGGAACAATCTCGACGCTGTTGCATTCCGATCCTTTCGGGAGCCCGTATTTCCACTCGATCGCATCCCCTGCGCTGCGGTTCACCACTGCAATGGTGTCCCAGAACGATCCTGCAATCAATATCTTGTCCTGCGGTGCCGCTGGCTGTGGGCCGCACGATGTCAAGGCTGCCGCAGACACGGCCAGCAGGGCCGCTGCTCCGAAAACGGTATGAATCACTGGTTTCATATCTTCAGGTGGAATTTATTTCGACAAGTCTTTGTACATTTCATATCCTTGCTCCGGCGTCAGTCCGTCGTGCACCACCGCGCTAACCGCCTGGATCATCGCAACCGGACATTTCGACTGGAAGACGTTCCGTCCCATGTCCACCCCCATCGCTCCGTCGTTGATCGCTTTGTAGCACAGTTCGAGCGCTTCCCGTTCTTCGAGTTTCTTGCCGCCGGCGATGACGATCGGCACCTGGCAGGCATTGACCACTTTGGCGAATCCGTCGCAATAGTAGGTCTTCACGATATTGGCCCCATTTTCCGCGCATACCCGCGATGCCAGCCCGAAGTATTTCGAGTCCCGCGCCATATCTTTCCCGACGGCAGTAACCCCCATGGTCGGAATCCCGTATCTGTACCCTGCATCTGCCGTCCGGACAAGATTTTCCACTGTCTTGGCCTCGAATTTGTCGTTCCCCATGGCCACCATCACGGCCATGGCGGAAGCATTGACCCGCACGGCTTCTTCCGGATCGAGCACGCATTCGTTGTTGAGTTCCGTCAGGATCGACGACCCGGCGGAGTAGCGCAGACAAATCCCTTTGTTGAACGTCGGCGGCACCACTGCCCGCAGCGACCCGCGGGTGCACATCAGCGAGTCGGCATATTTGATCAGCGGCACGATGTTCAAGTCGAGCCGTTCCAACCCTGAGGTGGGCCCCATGATATATCCGTGGTCGAATGCGAGCATCACGGTCCGCCCCGTAGCCGGCCGGAATATCCTGGAAAGGCGGTCTTTCATCCCCCAGCCGAGGTGGTCGGCTCCTTTGACGAAGTAGTTCTGGTGGGCTACCGGAATCCCGATGCCGTAGTCTTTGTCCTTGTTCTCAAGGATCCCATCCATATCTGCCATGACTGTATCTGTTTTTCTTGTTTGTTTTAATTAAAAGAATTACACTTATCCGCGTTTGTCTGCGGACGCAGCCTGCGGGGAACGCAACCATCCGCGCAAGCGATTATAGGGTTTCAGGCCTCCGCGGGAAAGGCTGCGGCCCGCAAAAGGACTTAACCATCATCCCGCGAAGCAGGGGAATCGCCCTTCATATTTCGGGCCGACGGCGCGCAAAAAGACGATCGATATAATCCGCGGGATTTATTCCACCGCTGCCGCGAAAGCGCCGAACATGCAAGCCCATGACGATGCCCCGCTATCGGCATGTCCCACCGATTTTTCGCCGTAGTTCCGCGCCCGTCCGAAGTTGGCTTTCATTTGCACGGTTTTGGCTGCTCCGTCCGCTGCCGCATCGGCACCGGCTTTCAAGATCGCCGCCACATCGTCCGAAGCGCATGCTTCGATCGCTTTGACTGCCGGATACAAGGCGTCCATCATGGTCTTGTCCCCCGGCATGGCTTTGGTATTCTTCTGCACTCCCGCCAGACCGCCGCCGAACATCGCTTTCACTTGCTGTGCATCGAGTTCTTTGGCTGCCGCCGGAACCCCGTCGCTCATCCCGAGCAGCAAGCCTCCCAGCAAGGTGGAGGTCGAGCCGCTGGTCTCCATCATCACGCCGAAGCCCATATCTCCTAACAGGGTTTTGAAATCTTTTCCCGCTGCATCCTCTGCATTCGAGACTTTCGCTATGGCGTTCAACGCCGTGACGATCGCCTCTCCGTGATCTCCGTCGCCGATCACGGCGTCGAGTTCGCTGAACTCGCCCGCCCGCGCCGTGACATCTGCCAATGCGCGCTGAATCATCTTCTGGAAATCCGGTACAGTCAGTTTTCCGGTCATATATCTGTTTTTAGTGTTAGTAGTATCCCGTAACAAAAGTGCTTCCTCATTTAACCCCTATGCCCTCTGCCCCCTGTTGGGTCAGGGAACAGAGGGTCTCTCGGGGAAAGACAAAGCCGCCCCACTATGCAAAATCTCGCCCGTAAATCTTACTTCCCGAACCGTTTCCAGTACGGTGCGTCGGATTTGTAATTCTTGAGCAGGTCGAGGTGGTCGTCGTCCAATTTGGCCAGAATCATCTGGAATCCGGCTTGTTCCTGCACGGTGAGCAGCTCGCCGGCATATCCGTCCGCCACGGTAATCCCCGCCGCCGCCAATTTCTTGGCCGCCGCCCGGTAGATGATGAATTGTTCCATCAAGGTCGTGGAGCCTACCCCGTCGATATACAGCAGCACTTTATCCCCCCCCTTCAAATCGAGTTTCTTCATGAGCTGCCCGACCATAAATTCCGCGGTGGCGTCCGCCGAAACGAGCGGTTCATTCCCGCCCTGTCCCGCTTCACCGTGCTGCCCCATCCCGATCTGCATCATCCCTTCCGGCAGTTCGGTAATGGTCGCTCCGTTCTGCGGATGGGTGCATGCCCGCATCGCTACCGCCAGCGTCGCAATCTGTTTGTTGAACCGTTCGCCGATCTCGATCAGTTCGTCCAGCGATTTCCCTTGTTCCGCCGCGGCGCCGAGGATCTTGTACATCGGCACGGCCCCTGCCAATCCCCGCCGATCTTCATCTGCGGCATCCAGCCCGGCTGAAATGTCGTCGTGGGTCATTATGGATTTCACCTTGATCCCTGCCCGTGCCGCGAGCTGCATGGCCATGTTCCCGCTCATCACGTCCCCTGAGTGGTTGAGAATCAAGAGCAAGATTCCGGCGTCCCGCTTGAACATCTGCAAGGCCTGGAACAACCGTTGCGCTCCCGGTGCGGCGAAAATGTCGCCGACCACCGAAGCGTCGAGCATCCCTTCGCCCACGAATCCGCTTACTGCGGGTTCATGCCCGGAGCCTCCGAATGCGATAATGGCCACTTTATCCTCTGATTTAGGTTGGGTCCGCACGACAATATTCTCCGCCCCCAGACGTACCGTATCGCCAAAGGCCATGGTGTACCCTTCCAACAACTCCGCGGTAATGTTCTCTGTCGAGTTGATAAATTTATTCATCTCTGTATCAAAGCTTTTAATCGAGTTATTATTTCACTTGCCACATCAGTTCCACGGCGATCCCTTCTTCTTCGACGAAGGCGATCCAGTTTCCTCCCCCGCAGTCGGTCGGGGGCAGCAGCACGGTCTTCCCGGCCATCTCCGCTTCCGGATCGGTCACCCGGTAGGCCATATGGGTGGTGCTCTGAATCAACTGCGGCATCCACGAGTCGGGGTCGAACCGGAGCCACTCGATGCGGTTCGGGCTTTTTGAAAAATCGGTCAGCCACACTTTCATTCCTTCGTTATACACCTCTCCGGCTTTGGATACGGTGGTCGGTATGCCTACATGGTCGAATGTTCTCATAACTCGGTCTGTGATTTTTTGTTGGGTTAGTTTTTGTTACAAGGCGGAGGACGATGGAGTCTGCTCCCCGCCTCCGCCATAGGTTTTGCTTTCGATGAAAGAGATTACAGCGCTGCTTTCGGCTGGGTAAACCGCAGGCCTGCGTTGTCGTGATAGTTGGCGAATTCCCATACGATAGCCCCTTCCGGCCCGGCCATCATGAAGTGCCAGCTTTCCGGCGCTTTGATGGTGAGCACTTCGCCGAGGTTCTGTTTCACATAATTCTTCGACAGGGTGGTAGCCAGCTGCGATGCCGGAATCAAGGCGTCCGCCCCTTCGGTCGGTTCGCCGATTTCGGAGAAGTTGTAGACCCATCCCTTGTCGACTAACCACGATTCCTTCTTGGCCGGGAAAGTGGTCTTGACGTGTTTGTGTTCCGGGATCATCTGGCCCGGCAGCAGGTAGATGCTGTGTGCGAAGTACCCTTCGGTCGAGTCGTTGATCCAGAAGATTCCGCCCATCCCTGCGTTTTCAAAATCGCCGAGGCCGAAGTCGGTGAACCAAATGTCTTTTTCCATCAACGGGGTGAACGGAACGTCGTAATAGGCGAACATGTCGAGGAATGCTTCCTTGGCGACGTCCTGTTTGAAGTTTCCTTGTGCGTCGTAGAAGTCGGCGTTGGTGTACTTTTTCTGGTACGGTGCTTTTTTCATTTCTGTGGTTTTTACTGCGGTGGAATCACCTTTCTGTGCATCTGCGGGACAAGAGCCGCCGCACGAGGTCATGGCGAAAGTCACGACCGCTGCGGATGCGGCCAGAAGCGATGTTTTGAACATGTTTGTTTTTTTCATGGTGTCAGTTTTTTATATTTTTCAGTTTGTTTTTCCATTCAATTTCAGGCTGCGGGCCGCCAAGTTTTGGCAGCGAAAGGCTCTTGCAGAAGGCACCGCCTATCCGCAATCTTCCGCAACCGCCACGCCTTCGATCTCGATCAGCAGTTCGTCGCGACACACATCTGTCAGCACATACAAAGCCTCTACATGCGGATATTTCTCGCAGATGATTTTCCGCGCCGGCTCGAGCAGGTTTTCACTTTTCAAATATACGCGAAAAATTTGTATTTCCGGTGTCTTTTCTGCTTTGATCCCATGTTTGCGCAGATTCCGGCGCGAGATGAGGTATTCGATATTCTCCAAGGTCGTCAAGGTCTGCCGTTCGATTCCCACGTCCGCCAGGGACGTTTCCCCGCGGATGGCTGCGGTGCCGGATATGTAGACTTGCAATCCCGAAGCAGGGGTGATCACGGCTTTGGCCCGTTCAAACTTGGGTGTGGTCTTGTGCCGGAATATCTTGTCGGCTACGCCTATCAGCACGTTCTGCGAATAGTCATGAGCGGCCACTTGCAAGGCATTATCCAATGCCACTGCCGCACATTTGCGACATTTGAGAACCGCTGCATCCACCTCGACCATTATCCCTCCGTGCGAGGTTCCGATCCCGGTAGCGGCCGGATAGCCTTTTTCCCAACGCGTCTTAGCGTAAAAATGGGACCGGGCGTCGTTGAAGTCCTGGTAATGCTGATTCGCCCCTTCGTATTCCGGCACATGGGTGATGCGTTCGATGTAATTCCACTGCCGCACAATCGTGTTGATGTCCATCTGTTCGGCGTCGAGCACGGTTCCTAACTTGCCCAGCACTTCGGTCGACTGTTCCAGGATCGGTGCATCGATCGACGATGGCAGGATTCCTTCCGTAAACAGCCGTTTCCCTTCTTCGGTTTCGACGGTAAAATAACGCACGCGGCCTGCAGCCGTAACAATTGCTTTATCCTGCACGAGCGGCGATTTTTCTTGCGGGATGCACTGCGATTCCATCACCAAGCCCGAATCCAGGGATTTCTGGGCCACGTAACTCACCAGCGGCATCCGCCAGCCGAACCGTTCGCACCGCTCCCGGATCAGGCCGAGCAGCCATTCCCGATGTGCCGTGTATTGTCTGTTGTCGTCCGGATTGCCGAAAAACACCAGCCGCAGCGGCACAATATGCCCCCGCTCGCAGGTCACGGTCAGTTTGTCGAGCATCTCGCCGACCATCTCGCCGAAGTCCCGGAACCAGACTTTGTCGATATGATAAACTACGTTGAATCCCATAACCCTACAGCGAATTGACGTACTCGACCAATGCGTCGATATCCTTGGCGCTCACTTTCTTGCCTTCGATGCCATGTCTGTGGACTTCAAACACTTCTTTCATGGTAGCCGCGCGTCCGTCGAACAGATACGGCGCGGTGCGCCACACTTCCCGCAAGGCCGGCGTGTCCCAGCCTTTTTCAAATTCGATGTCTTCCCCGATCCGGTGCATCTGCAGGTCGGTGTAGTATTCGCCGTTGTGGCATTCTCCGCATTTGAGTTTCTCGAATATCCGCCGCCCTTCTTTGGCTTTTTCCGACAGTTGTCCGTCGACCAGATACGGACTGGGCACGGCTTTCAGCCCTTTGAGGTAGGTGTCCACTTTTTCGGCCATCTCTTCCGGGATGTCGTGGAATTGGATATGGGTAAAGCCTTTGCGCACCGCGGTCTCTGCATCGGCGCGTATCCCCGAGATCATGCTCGGGGCGGTCACATGCGAGTACAGCAGGCTTTTGCAGTTCTTGGAATTGCCGATCCCATCGTTCATCAGGTCCCAGTTCATGCCGTCGCTCCGCGCTTCGCCCGGATGGCAGCCGTTGCAGGACTGCCAGTTCTGGAAACAGTATGCAGCGTCGTTGAATATCCGTTCTCCTGCCTGTGCGTCGCTCTCCCTGCGATTTTCGACCATAGCCGCGATTCCGCCCGTCTTACCGGCTGCCGCGTCGAAGATGTTCAGGGTATCCGAAAAATAGGTCGGAATATAAATACGGCTGCCGTCCTGCGACACGGCCATCTTCCGAGGCCCGTTACCTGCCAGTTTAATCCGCTCGCGAATCCCGTACAGGAACCGCAGGTCATACGAGAGCTGCTCTTTTGTCCCGGTGTAGGCGGTGAGTTTGGCTTTCATGGCCGGATAGTCGATCACGCTGAGGTCGTGGGTTCCCGAATGGGTCACGTAGATTTTGTCCCCGACGCTCTTGATGTCCCATATGCCTGCCGCCCCGCGTTCCGGTTCGTCTAACACGATCCCTCCCTCGAAGGTGAGTTTCCCGGCGTCGACCACGCTCAGCGCGCTGGTGTTCATCCACCCTTGCTGCAGCTGCGAGGTGGGCACGGTGAACCGCCCCATATTGTGCGAAACGAGCACGTATTTCCCGTCCGGACTGAGTGCAATCCCCCGCAGGGCATTGCTTCCGTTGGCCAGCTGAATGTCTTTTATCTTTTTGAAGGTCCCCAGGTCGATCACCGAGACATCGGCGGCCACATAGTCCAGGTCGGCCCGCTGCTGCGGCAGAAAGTTGGCGACGAAGAGGTATTTCCCGTCTTTCGACACTACGGCGCCTTTCGGTTCGCGCAGCACTTGCGCGGTGCGGAGCACGACGCCGCCGGCCGGATCGACTTCGGCGACGGTATTGGCGAACTGGTTCATCACATAGACTTTCGTCCCGTCCGGCGAAACCACCGGGGATGTCGCTCCCGATCCCACCGGAATGGAGCGCTCGACACGGCCCGAGGCCAGGTCGATCACTTCCAGTGTCCCCCGTTTTTCAAATGTGGTCGCATAAATCTTGACCGTGCCGTTCGCCGTCCCGACCGCCACGCCTGTCGGTATTTGTTCAAAGACCCATTCCTTGACCGGAACGGTAAAGTCGGCGGGCGCATAGATCCGCACGGATTTGTTCCCTTTATTGGAGGTCACGACGCGGCCGTCGGAAAGCACGGCGATGTCGGTGACGAACAGCGGAGCATTCGCCGCAGCCTCGGCCGGCGCTCCTTGGGCCGAACCCGGCTGTGCAGCCGAAACGGCCGGAAAGTGATTCCCTGCGCCCGAGATGCAGCATAAGATCATCCCGCCCGCCAGGCAGGTGCGAAATAGTGAACGTTTCATATCGATGTTAGCAGTTTAGGCAGTGGTGTGTTTGGGTGTTTCTTACGGATAGTGCGTCGCCTGATCCGTAATGAAACCTACAATATTACGGATTTTCCCTTTTTTATGCAAACGTTTGCCTGCTTATTTTAGGTATGGCGGCGACAGCAAAAGGCCGGTGCGGAACCGAAGTTCCGCACCGGCCTTGCATTTGACGCCCTCTATCGGTTTTTTCGCCTTATGATCGCCGTTTTCGGGAAAGGTCAATCGTAGTCGAAACCCAGTGAGAATTGATCGACATAGAGCACGCTGCCCGGCCCGCCGCAGAAGTCCTCGCCGTATCGGCTCGATGACGCAACGATCACGATATGGGTCGGCTTGGCTTCCATATCGTCGTATTCCAATTTCAGGTCGAATTGCTTGTATTCCGACACGACCTGGTTGTCTTCCAGCCCCGCACGGGCGATCACTGTCGGATTGGCCGGCCGTTCGGTCGCGCCGCCCCAGTCCTCTAACCGGATATAGATCGTGCAGTAATCCAATTTTCCCACCGCATCGGGATGCTTCGCCGGACTGTATTTATTCCCTTCGGTGGTCACTTCGGCCGGCGTGTATTTGTACCACCCCCGAAGATGGGTCGGCCGGCTGGTATAAGGCCGTCCCATGGTCGCGCTGGTGGACGGATTGCCGAGATTGGTCTTGTAGATCCCCGTAAAGAGGTTTCCGGCTGCGATCGTCACCAAGGGCACTTTGCCGATTGTCTCGAGCCGCGCGGCCTTACCTTCCACGGCATTCCCCGCGCCTTCCACCGGGACGCTGTTGGCTGCCGTGTAAATGGTCACGCCTTCGTTCCCTGTCGCCCAATAGGAGTTGGCAGCGTCCGCATTGGGGAACCAGTTCTTGCCTTTCTGTGTCCAGGTGTCGAAATTGAGGTTGGCCACCTCTGCCGCCGCTTCGGTGGTAAAAGCGGTCGCGTCGCCGTAATTTTCGCCGATCACGCCCCGCACTTCATAATTTTTCCCCGGCTCGAGCCCTTTGGCTACCGCCGTAAAGGTCACGCCGTCGACCGTCACATCCGGCACATCCGTCCAGGCATCGTCCCCGGCTCCGGCTTTGCGCAGCTGGAATTTGCAGTCGCCGGCCGAGGTCAGGCCCTGCGCTTTCAGATATGCGAATTTCGCCCACGGATTGACCGACATCTCGGTAATGTACTGTGCCGACTGTTCGACCGACACGGTCCATTCCTGGGTTATATCGAGAAATTTGACGATAAAATGCTGCGGCAGGGTGAAGTCATGAACCGTCTTCGGATCCACATTCTCGACCACGGTTCCGTCCGCCTGCACCCAGTCCATCGTGGCATTGGAAGGCCCTAATTTCAGTTCCTGGATGTCGATGCCGGTGAGGGGCACGCTCTCGGGCACGTAAGCGACCACGCTGTATCCCGTGGCGCTGAATTTGGCTTCGCCGATCTGCTGGCTGCCGGCCAGTGTGAATACGCGCTCGATATTCTGGCTTGCCTTGAGTGTCCAGACGTAGTCCTGGTAGGTAATGACGGTAAAGGTATAAGGTTTGTCCTCCGGTATCGCATATACAGAGCTGCCTTGTGTCAGGTCGAGGTAATAGGAGTCGAGGGTGTCCAGCTCCTGTCCGGTCACGTTGTTGATGATCCGGGAGTCCGGGGTTATCCGGAAGTCGTTCAGAAACACCTGTCTCAGATCCACCGTGTCGGCCAGCACGACGTCGATCGTCCGGTCGGAGTTGCTCAACTCGACGGATTCCGCTCCGCGGATGTCCATCTCGGTTATATTCCCCGGAACGATCTCGAAGGGGATGTCGTTCTTTATACACCCCGTCGCCAGCATGGCCAACATCCCTGCCGCCCCTGCAACAACCTTTCGGTATCTGTTTTCCATATCCTGTTTCGGCTTCATCCTTTATAAATAGAAAGTCATCCCCAAGGCGATGGAGAAGATGTCGATCTTGAAATTGGCGCCGCTGGTCTGCCGCGATGCGTGATGTATCTGGTCGGTGGTCTGTTCGGTGCGTTTGTATTGAAATCCGAGTACGCCGATGGTCGCTTCCACGGCTGCAAAATCGTTGACGAATACGGCTACTCCCGGCGAGCAGACCAAACCGAGTTTATAGATTTTGGTATAGGTTCCGCTCATATCGTCTCCGGCGCCGTCGATCATCTTGCCCTGGCCGCCGCCGAGCTGCAGCTTGAGGTCGTTGATCAGGGCGAAACGCCGGCTGTTCCCAAGGTTGATATAATTCCGCAGAAAAATGGTGCCGGTATAGACGTGTTCGATGTTGTAATAGTCGGAGACGTCGAAGCTCAGGTCGCCTAATGCCAGACTGACGTTGTCGATCTGGAGCATGCTCCGTTCGTAGGTAAATGCGACGCCTGCGGCCAGGTTATTGGCAAAGGAATAGCCTGCCATCGGCCGCACGGCGAATGTATATCCTCGGCTGGAAAAGTCTTTGAGCAGCCCGAACATCTGGAAATCGTCGTTGTTGTGCTGGGTGTAGGATATATTTCCGCCGAAGAACCACATGCCTTTGGGCATGAATGTCTGCACGGTGATCCCCCGGTCGAATTTCTCGCGGGCGGATGCTTCGTTCGCTGTCGAGGAGGCCGCGAAGACGGCCAGAACGATCGCATATAGGGTTTTTCTCATCAGGTTCGTATGCTCGTTGAATAAGTTTCGTCGGGTGTTTACACAAAATGGGGAGCCGGTTTTTGCGCAAAAAGTTTCTTTCCGCGGTCGTTGTCGACCGGAAAGCCTTGTTTTTTTCTTGTTCTCGCATGTGCCGATCAGTTGCCGGACAGCTTATCCGGTTCCCAGATCAGTTCAAAATCGTCGATATAAAGCGCACTCCCCTCTCCCCCGCAAAAATCGTCGCTCAAGTAGCTGCACGTGGCGCACATGACGATATGGTCGGGCCGAACGAGATTGCCGGCGTCGTATTGGATCCGGAATTCAAACGGTACATAGCCGTTGTTATCCGCAACTGTCTGCGTGGCTCCCGACAACAACTCTCCGTACCCCACCACGATCGGTTTTTCCGGCCGCGAAGTAACGCTGCTCCCCCAAACTTCCAAACTGATGTAGATTTTACACTTGTCCTCCTGTCCCTGCAACTCGGGGAATTTATTGTCTATGTCCCGATTGATCAGTTGCGGAATGTATTTGTACCACCCTTTCAACCCCAGAGGCCGCGCAGTATAAGGCTGCCCATAGTGCACCAATGCCCGTTGTTGTGTAGTGTTGGTCGGCGCCGACTTGATCGGCCCGAACGTTCCGCTATACACCGATCCCGTAGCCAGACTGGTTATGCCCAATATACTGACATAATACGATTTCATCCACAAAGCCGTCCCCGTATGCGCCTCGGAACCTGTCACCGGCAAAGTCACATTTTGGCCCAAACCCATACCCGCCATCTTGAATTTTCCTCCCGGATTCCCCGTCGCCCAGAACCGTTCCTGTCCCGGAATATTCGGATCGTACACATCATTTGCCCCGTCGAACGATCCGGTAGAGCCGTATTCAAAACCGAGATTGGGCACTTCCGTCAGCACATCGGTCGTAAACTTCGCACTCACTCCCGGCATCAAGCCGTCGCCCACCGGACGGAATTCATACGTCGTCTCCGGCTGCAATCCCGTAAGCAATCCCCGGAAACTCTTCTGCGCTTCGTCTATATCCGCACTCGCCGCGGGCACCTTCACCCATGCGTCGTCTCCGCTGCCTGCCGCCCGATACTCGAATCCTAATCCCGCCGGCGTGCTGCTCCCTAACCACTGTGCTGTCACATAGGCATACTTCGCCCCTACCCCCGGCACCCCGTTCACCAAAGCGGCCTCCAATGCCGTCCCCGCCGCAAAGTCGCGCGCCACAGACATCGTCACCCGCTGCGTCACCAACTGATTGTCGAAATCGTATATCTCGACATCCACCGTATAAATTCCCTCCGGCAACAACGCTCCCCCCACCTGCGCCGTATTCATCAGTCCCGAGAAATCGAGCCATGTATCGGTCTGGCCCACCACCGAGCCGTCGCTCCAGGCCAGAATCCCCGCCAGCGCCGCCCGCTGCGCCTCGTCTGCCGCCGCATCGTTGTCTCCGCCCAGTTCGACCAGCCCCGGCAAACCGTACTCCCGCAGCACTTTCGTATCTTCGTGGCGAATCCGCAGCCGCCGTATGCCTGCCGCGGCATGCACATCCAGCCGCATCACCCCGTCCCGCGTGTCCACATTGGTCACCAACGGTTCGCGGATATTCCCGCCGTCTGTCCTGCCCACGGTCGGAACCGGCTGCGTATGCTCTTTCACTCCGAACGGGAACTCGTACTCTTGCGTATCGGTCTGCACGGACAATCGGAACATCGTCCCTCCGTCCGACTGATTGCCGACGGGATTCATTTTCACTGTGAATCGATAAAAATCGGCCGGCTCGGCATCGGTGATCGTCCGAATGTAGGTCTGCCGTTTCGCCGTGCTCTGCTTATTGACGGCCCGGAAAATCAACACGAACCGCCCATTCTCCGTCCGGTCGATCCACCCGATCTGCCCGGCGTCCGCATCGGCCTGCGTGAAGGTCAGCGTATCGCTCCCCGTATAATCTTCGGTCGGCTTGATCACGAGGCTGTATTCCGGAAAGTTGTCCTTGATGTCCTGCTCGAAATCCACGACGGTCACTTTCACGTTCGCCAAGGTACAGACCATCGCCACGGAGGTGTTTTCGCCCGCCCTGACGGTCACCGTCTCCGCCCCGCCGTACCGCGGCGCGCCGAACGCCGAGTTTTCCGCAGACGGTTCTCCGCTTGCGGCCGCATAAACCGTATAGACGCCCTCTTTCAGCCGGATCGTCTGCACGGTGTGGTAATCGTCGTAATGCGCTACCGTGTCGCCCTGCCGATCGACGATGTCGACCGTGTAGTGCAGGTTCGCAAGTCCCGCATTGCCGCTTTTCACCCGCACGGCGTCGTCTTCCGTGAAGGAGAACGAAACCGCCCCCTCGCCTACGTCCAACCCGCTGCGCGAACACCCGCACAGCAGTACGAAGCACGCAAGCCAAACGATCGGTATGTTACTGTATACAAAGCGCTTCATGACAACTCTTTTCCTTTGATATTTTCCCGCTCTCTCCGGCACGCAAGCCCGACAGGCGGCATATTCCCCCGCGTGAATTATTCCGTCAGGTAGATCGACAAGGTCGCTTCTTTCACCGCACCCGCCGCATCGACCATCTTCAGACCGAACTTATGCACTGCAGGTCCGTTCCCCGCCGGATCGGCTACGCCCCCCAGCAATTCCATCAGCCCGCCCACGGAGAATGTATGAGTGGTTTTCCCTTTGATCGGCACGGCCGGGTCGAGGATGCCGATTTGCGGATTCGCGAACATATTCACCCACCACATCTCCTCGCTCACGTCTTCCGGCTTTTCGGATGCTGCCGGCGGATTGGCGATGTCGAATGCCACCCCGTTGGCCAGCCCCAACCCCGGCAGCAAAGCCGCCAATGCGTCCGATTCAATCGTCACATAGAGCTGGTCGATCCCTTTCGCGGCGTCGAAGCGCACGTCGATCCGGTTCTGATCGGCTACGGATACGGTCAATTGTTGAGTAATATCGAAAGCCTCGCCGTTGAAGTTCGCTCCGACGATGTCCAAAGCGTCCTGACCGTCGCCCCCCGGTTCGCCTCCAGGCTCGTTCCCGGGTTCGCTGTCCCAGTTTTCGTTGTTCGGGCCGCCGTCGATCACTCCTTCGCCGTCCGGTATTTCGACCGTATGCTCCGAGTCGATCGTGGTGGCGTCCACTTTGACCGATGCCGACAGCGAACCGGCCTGCTGGTACCCGATCCTGACCTTATGCCACTGCATGGCGGCTACGTCCGAAATGATCTCGGTCTGTCCCGCTCCTTCGCCGAGCGCGGCGCCATCTTCTTTCCGGATACCGGTCACTTTGATGTAGAGTTTCGCGTCGTCCGGCACTTTGAAATACCCGGCGCGGGTCTCGGTCGCCGACCAGATCAGGTTCCGGCGCTTGTACTGAAGCGTCGCGGGATCGGTGTCGTCGAAATAGACTTCCGCCTGCGGTTGATCCACTTTGTCAAGGAATTCCTGATCCCATTCGACGGTCACTTTGACGTTGGCCAATTTGCAGACCAAATCGACTTTCGTGAGTTCGGAAATGCGTACGGTAAAGTCCTTTACGCCATAGTAATAGGGCGTGTCCCACCCTGCGAGCGGTTCTTCGGGCAAGCTGGCGGCTTCGAGTTTGTATTTTCCCGAAGGGATCGTCACCGTTTCTCCCTCGACCTCGGCATAGGTGTCCCACTTATAGTCTGTGCCCGTGAGGTTGTTGTGCACGACGTTCTCTCCCTTGCTGTCCAGCACGGCAACGCGGAATGTCGCCACGTCGGGCACCGCGGCGCCGTCGGCTTTGGTGTCGGCGCCTTTTTCCACCACGATGAAATCGCCTTCGCGCCCCAGCGAGCCGATACTCAGGGTTCCCATGCGTCCTTCGTTTTTCGTGCCCGGATTGTAAGGGTCTTCGGCATCGACGCAGGAGGTCAAAACCGCGGCTATGATCCCTACGCCCGAAAGGGCTGCCAGCAGGCTGCTGTGGAAGTTATATCTTTTCATTATCTGCGTTGCTTTAACGTTCGTAATTCAGTTTGAGATTCTTGATTTTCAGGATATTCCCGACGTATGTCGTCCCGTTGCACTTCGGTTCGTCGTCTTTTCCGTAATTTTCGCTGGAGCTGAAGAAAACGTCGATTTTGGTCGCTTTCAGTTCCGTATTCGTATATGTGATCGGTATCGTCAGTGGCGTCGAAGACAATTTCGGATCATGAGGATCGAGATATTCCTCTTTTTTTGCGATTTCGACTTCCGCACCATTCGCATCCGTCCCGTACAACACCACACAGATATATCCCTGATCCCGATTGCCGTCATCGTCTTTGGGCTGGAAGATATAGTCGAGGCTCAACGCCGTCGGCCGCGATGCGAATGCCACCCCCCGGTCGAGCGTTTCGGAAGTCAATTCTTCATATTTATGCACCTGTATACCCGGAGATTTATTCGATTCTTTGGACGATAACTCATAATTATAAGCCCCCAAATAGAGAATTCCAGCCGTGATATTCTGTTTTGAAGGGTCGTGTTGCCAAGCGTTCCATGCGTATGCTCGATATTCCGCCCTCCCCCAGTAAGCGGTTTTCATCGCAACCCACGATTCCCCGTTAATTTGTTCGAGGTAAGTGGTATTGAGACAGGTCAACTCGTTGGCCCCCAAATTTCCTGACTGTATCTGTCCCGCCGAAGCCGGATTTCGCGTCTGCCACGAATTGAAGATGAGTTTCTTTCCATACAATACCGATTCTTCTGTATACTCGAACCCCGGCAGCTGCGTATCCGCTTCCATCGTCACCGCCTGTTCGCCGCTGTAGCGTCCGCTGGTCTCCGTGCGGAAAACGTAGTCCGTCCCCGGCTGCAAACCCGTCATCTTATACCGCAAGACATACATCCCGTTGTCGTTCGGCTGCGCCGTCACCGTCACGTTGTCCCCCTCCGTCGTGTTGTTCCACTCGGTCGCCGTCTTTCGACGATACTGGAGCTTCGGCTTCACCCCGCTCATCGCGTCGTAATCAGTCTTAACCGTAAATTCGGTCTGCGCCGTCCACACATCTCCCGGCTGCGGCGCTTCAAAAAGCACCGTCGGAATCTTGATCTCCGCCTTCACCACGCACGGGCAAACTCCCGTCCCCCCATCATCCGGGGTCTGGCCGTAATTGTCCGTCAGCTCAATATTGAAATCGTACTGCGCCGCACTCCCGTCCGCCTGCGCCACCATCGCATCCGTGAAGTCGAGCCACACGTTCGTCGCAATCGCGGCATCTTCCGGCGAGTTCAGCCCCTCGCACCACACAAACCCTGCCTCTTTCAAAAGCCCCCGCAGCGGATCGTCGGCCGCCAGCCCTGCCAAATCGACAGCATCCACCCCGCCCAACTTCTGCCCCAACACGCCGCTCGCCCCGTCATTCATCCGAATGACGAACGACGAAATCCCCCCCGGTACGGTCGCCGCCATGCTCCACTGCGACACCTCGCCCTCGAACACACTCTGCGAAGCCCCGCTGACAAACCCCTTCATCGACGTAATCTCCGGCTTGTCTTTCGGCAGAAAATACTGCGGCACTTCGATCATCACCTCTTTCTCCGGATTCGTACCGTCGGAACCGACCACGATCACCTGTGCATCGCCTTGTGTCGAAGTGACTTTCAACTTGAGCTTATAATAGTCCGCCGCCTTCGCCTTGGCCAGCGGCGCCGGCGAGAATACCAGCTCCTTCCCCTCCTGGGTCACGAGGTTGAACCGCATCCGCACGCTCCCCGGCATAAAAAAACCGCAGCGGGATTCGCCTTTCTTAAAACGCAGCGAATCCACACCTACGGTACGGATGTCCACAGAATAACTCCGGTAGTAATGATCGAAACTCGGATCGAATTCGACCGAAATCTTAGAGGCAGCCAGTTTCGCCACGAGATCGAGTTGCAGCCGGTCGCCCGACCGGACGACGAATTTTTCTTCAGCCCGGTAAAGATAGGCTTCAAAAGCCGGCAGATCGAACCCCGCCGGCCTGTATTCCGCCACCACTTTGTAAGCCCCCGGCGTGAATCTCAAAGTCGCCGGCACGGCGTCGAACGATGCCCACCGGGCCAACGTATCTTCATGGGTGTTAATCACATAGACCGCCAAGTCCTTGTACGGATCGAGCGTCGGCTGTCCCGCCTTCGTGGAGATCGCCTGTTCATTCTCAGTCGCATCCACGCCCACCGACAAACACACTTCCGCGTCGCCTGTCGTCCCGAACGGCGCCTCGCCGCGCTCAGTGCAAGATACCGCCGCCGCGGCAGCAACCCCAACCGCCAACAAGGCATTCCGAAATCTGAGTCTCTGTTTGCTCATTTATAGAGTTTTGATGAAACAAAACCTGTCTTTTCTGACAAATACTCACGAGGCAAAGGTACACGATTTTTCTTAACCACCAATACCTCCCATCGAAATTAATGAGCAAATAACCCGTTTATTTTCAATAAATTAACAAAAGACCAACTTATCCGAAAATCTGACCACGAGTGTCCTCTTTATCAGCATCACTGACATTCTCCCTGCTTTCCGCAACTGCCGCACGTGCCGTCGCAGCCGGCCGGCAAATAGGATTTATTGCCCAGCCTCTCGGCTTCTTCGCGGCGTATCTGGGCCGAAGCGCATTCGATGCCGCGCTTCTTCATTTCGCGGTTGCTCCCCACGTCGCTCTCTATATTATGCCCTTTCCGAATCAGGGTGATGGACAGCCCGAGCACGAACAGGGCTACCGCGGCAATGGCTATCAACAGGGTTATCAGTGCGGTCGACATATCTAAGTGTTAAAAGACTGCTTGTCGAAAACAAAAATAGTGCAATTTTTCCCTAAATTTGTAAATTGTTACCTGAACGAACATGAAGATTCTCATAGCCGGAGCCGGCGAGGTGGGCGGACACCTGGTCAAGATGCTCAGCAACGAATACCATGACATCACGATCATCGATGATGACGAAAAACGGCTCGACGAGCTGGCGGCGGTCTCCGATGTGCTGACTATCGAGGGCGATGTCACTTCGTTCGATGCGCTGACCCAGGGCGAGGTCCAGCACTGCGACCTTTTCATGGCGGTGGGGCCGGAGGAGAATACCAATATCCTCTCGGCGACGCTGGCCAAACAACTGGGGGCCAAAAAGGCGATCGCGCGCATCGATAATGATGAGTACCTGAAGCCGAATAACAAGGAGGTCTTCATCAATATGGGGATCGATTACCTGTTCTATCCGGAGAAGGTGGCGGCTCAGGAGGTCATCACGCTGCTGGGACATTCGTCTACGTCGGAATATGTCGATTTTTCGGGGGGCAAGTTGTCTCTGGTGGTGTTCCGCCTCGATGCTTCGTCGCCGCTGGTCGGGCATACTCTGATCGAGATCACGCGCGACAGGGAAAATCTGGAGTACCGCACGGTGGCCATATCTCGCGGCGGAAGTACGATCATCCCGCGCGGGGAGGATCTGTTCGAGGAGGGGGACACGGTGTATGTCATCTCGGGCCGCGGCTCGGTGGGAAAGGTCATGGAGTTCTCGGGACGGCCGAATATCGAGGTGAAGAACCTGATGATCCTCGGCGGTTCGCGGATCGGGCGGCGCATCGCCAAAGAGCTCCAGAACGAGATCAATATCAAGTTGGTGGACTATAATCCGGAAAAGGCGTACAAGCTGGCGGAGATGCTGGACAATACGCTGGTCATCGCTGAGGATGGCCGAAAAAGCGAGGTGATGATCGAGGAGGGGCTGGACAAGATGGATGCTTTCGTGGCGCTGACGGGAAGGGCGGAAACCAATATCCTGGCGGCGATGCTGGCCAAACGGATGGGGGTCAAAAAGGTGATCGCGGAGGTCGAAAACATGAACTATATCTCGCTGGCGGAGAGTATCGGCATCGATACGATCATCAATAAGAAGTTGATCACGGCGAGCTCGATTTTCCGTTTTACGATGAACACGGATGTGCAGGCGCTCAAATGTCTGAACGGGTGTGAGGCGGAGGTGCTGGAGTTCATTGTCAAGCCGGGTAGTCCGGTTACGAGGGGGAAGATCAAACATATCAATTTCCCGCGCGAGGCGATCGTGGGGGGGATTGTGCGGGGCGATAAGGCGATGATTGCGACGGGAAATGTGGAGATCAAGGCGTACGACCGGGTGGTGGTGTTCGCTCTGCCGAGCGCGATCGGAAAAGTCGGGGCGTTCTTCGGTTGATTAAGTACGTTAGTTTTATTGTACGCGTTTGGGAGGGAACTGTTCTCTTTGTGAACAAAGAGAACCAGAAAAACTTTTTGAGATGCTTGCGCATCTCTTGAGCCTGCCG
>NZ_CANQYJ010000004.1 GCF_947628055.1 uncultured Rikenella sp. | reverse complement strand
CTCAAGAGATGCGTTAGCATCTCAAAAAGTTTGGCTTCGCCTTCCTCCTGGCGCCTCGGCCATTCGAGCAAGCTCGACGGCACTCGGCTGCTGCGTCGGTTTTCTGGTTCTCTTTGTTCACAAAGAGAACAGTACCCTCAAACATAGGGTAGTGATTAAACGAGCGGATAAACGCGAGGGGTGGGCTGCATGATGCAGCCCACCCCTCGCGAACAGAGCGGAAAAACGACTATTTATTGAAATAGCGGTTATACAACCCCTCGAAACCCTTGCCATGCCGCGCCTCATCCTTGCACATTTCGTGCACCGTATCGTGGATAGCATCCAGCCCCAGCTCCTTGGCCCGCGCAGCGATCCGTTTCTTGTCCTCGCAAGCCCCCGCTTCCGCCTCCATGCGCGCCTTGACATTCGTTTTCGTGTCCCAGACCACCTCGCCCAGCAACTCGCAGAACTTCGCCGCATGTTCAGCCTCTTCCCAGGCATAGCGTTTGAACGCCTCCGCAATTTCCGGATACCCCTCACGATCCGCCTGGCGGCTCATCGCCAGATACATCCCCACCTCGGTACATTCGCCCGCGAAGTGCGCCTTCAATCCCTCAAGCACCTCCGAATCGACCCCCTTCGCCACACCGATCACATGCTCGTCGACGAACGTAAGCCCCCCCTTCTGTTCGACATACTCCTTGAATTTTTCCTTCGGCTGTTTGCACTGCGGGCAGAAATCGGGAGCCTCCTCCCCTTCGTAAATGTAACCGCAGACCGTGCAGATGAATTTCTTTTTCATAACGTGTTGTTTTATGGATTGGGTTTGTAAAAAAGTCGATTATTTTTCCCGTTTGCCGGCGCAAGAGGCACATATACCTTTATAATATATTTGTGCACACTCCGCCGCATGCCCTCCCTCCGGCAGCGGCAGCACCGGAGGCGAGGCGAAAAACACATCGTGCAGCGCACCGCATTTCGTGCAGAAGAAATGGCCGTGCACGCTCGTATCCCCGTCGAAACGCGAGCCCCTCGGGTCGATCGCGATATGCGCCGCCGCCCCCTGCGACACGAACAGATTCAGCGTATTGTAAACCGTGGTCTTCGACAACGTCGGAATGTCCGGCACCAAAGCCTCGAAAACCTCCTCCGCCGTCGGATGCGTCCTGTGCGTAAGCAGGTAATCCATTATAGCGATCCGCTGCACTGACGGCCGGATACCGTGGCTGTGAAGTAATTCTCTTGTATTTGCAGGGGTTTGCAACGCTATTTGTAATAATTACATATTTGGATCGAATGCAAAGATAAAGAGCCGTTTCGGAATTTGCAAACTTTTCGCGATTTTTCTCAGCCTTCTTCCGTCACAGACGCCCGACGAGGCCCGGAAAAAAATTTGTGTAATCCGAAAAAGGGAAATACCTTTGTTAATAGAAAAACAGCGCCGTTTCCTTCTGGTATTTACGGAAAAGGAACCGCCTGCGCGCGCCGCACCCCCATTATTATTTCCCGTACCAATCAGGCTTGCAAAATACCAATCATTCAAAACCATCAAAACTTATGAGTAAACTCTGGAGCTCTTCCATCGGGAAGAAATTAGTAATGAGCCTCTCGGGGCTTTTCCTGATCGTCTTCCTGCTCGTCCATCTGGCGGCCAACCTCTTTTACTACGGCGGTCCGGAGGCTTACAACGCCATGTGCGCCTTCATGGACACCAATCCGTTCATCAAAATCATGGTGCCGGTGCTGGCCTTGGGGTTTGTCATCCATATCGCCTGGGCGACCGTCATCACACTGAAAAACCAGACCGCGCGGCCGGTGAAGTACAAAGTGCAGGACTTGGGCAAATCCTCCACATGGGAATCGCGGAACATGTATGTGCTGGGGATTATCATACTCGGCATGCTGGCGTGGCACCTGACCCACTTCTGGGCAGAAATGCAGCTCCAGCACTTCATCGGCGGCGAAGCGACGGACAGTCCGTATGAACTGTTGGTGCAGACGTTCGCCAATCCGGTGATCGCAGTGCTGTACATCATCTGGGTCATCGCGCTGTGGTTCCACCTGCGGCACGGATTCTGGAGCGCCTTCCAGACCATCGGGCTGGACAACCAGATCTGGATCCGGCGGTGGCAGTGCGCGGCACGGGTCTACGCCTTTATCGTGGCAGCCGGCTTCATCTCGATTCCGGTATCGGTGCTGTTGATCCGCTGCTTCGGGAAGTAAGGATGCGGCGCATTGCGGCGATCAAACCATTCGAATTCACACTTAATTCCGACTGAAAGATATGAGCATACTCGATTCCAAAATCCCCGAAGGGCCGCTGGCCCTGAAGTGGAGCAAACATAAAGCAGAAATCAAAGTCGTCAGCCCGGCCAACAAGCGCAAGTTAGACGTGATCGTCGTCGGGACGGGGCTCGCGGGGGCATCGGCGGCGGCATCATTGGGCGAGCTGGGGTATAATGTCAAGGTATTCTGCATCAGCGACTCGCCCCGGCGCGCACACTCCATTGCGGCGCAAGGAGGGATCAACGCGGCGAAAAACTACCAGAACGACAACGACTCGGTCTACCGCCTCTTTTATGACACCATCAAAGGGGGGGACTACCGGGCGCGGGAAGCCAACGTCTATCGGCTGGCGGAAGTCTCCAACGCCATTATCGACCAGTGCGTGGCGCAGGGGGTTCCTTTCGCGCGCGACTACGGCGGACTGCTCGACAACCGCTCGTTCGGGGGGGCGCAGGTTTCCAGAACATTCTATGCCCGCGGTCAAACCGGGCAGCAGTTGCTGCTGGGGGCCTATGCGGCCTTGAACCGGCAGATACAGAAAGGATCGGTAAAATCGTACCCGCGGCATGAGATGTTGGACGTGGTGCTGATCGACGGCAAGGCGCGCGGGATCATTACCCGGAACTTGGTGACGGGCGAGATCGAACGGCACGGAGCACATGCCGTGCTGATCTGTTCGGGAGGGTACGGGAATGTCTTCTTCCTCTCCACGAATGCCATGAACTCCAACGGGTCGGCGGCTTGGCAGTGCTACAAGAAAGGGGCGATGTTCGCCAATCCGTGCTTTACGCAGATCCACCCGACCTGCATTCCGAAACACGGGGAACAGCAGTCGAAACTGACCTTGATGTCGGAATCGCTGCGGAACGACGGACGTATCTGGGTGCCGAAGAAGAAGGAGGATGTCGAAGCGGTGCGCTCGGGGGCGAAGAAACCGTCGCAGATTCCGGAAGAAGACCGGGATTACTACCTGGAACGCAGGTATCCGGCGTTCGGGAACTTGGTGCCGCGCGACGTGGCTTCGCGGGCGGCGAAGGAACGCTGCGATGCGGGCTATGGGGTGAATGAGACGGGCCTGGCGGTATTCCTGGACTTCTCGTCGGCGATCGCGCGGTTGGGCAAGGAAGTCATTGCACAGCGGTACGGAAACCTGTTCCAGATGTACGAGAAGATCGTCGATGTCAATCCGTACGAAGAGCCGATGATGATCTACCCGGCGGTACACTATACGATGGGGGGCATCTGGGTCGATTACAACCTGATGACGACCATCCCGGGGCTGTATGCCTTAGGGGAGGCGAACTTCTCGGATCACGGGGCGAATCGGTTAGGGGCTTCGGCGCTGATGCAGGGCTTGGCGGACGGCTATTTCGTCATTCCGTACACGCTGGGGGACTACCTCTCGCATGACATCCAGACGCCGAAGATCGATACGAACCACCCGGCGTTCGAGGAGGCGGAAAAGGCGGTGATCGACAAGATCAACCGGCTGTTCGCGATCAAGGGAACGCGTTCGGTGGACGATCTGCACCGGGAGCTGGGGAATATCATGTGGGAGTATGTGGGGATGGGGCGTACGAAAGAGAGCCTCGAAAAGGCGATCGTCGAAATCCAACGGCTGCGGAAGGAGTTCTGGTCGAATGTGCGGGTGCCGGGCAAGGAGGGCGAGTTCAATCAGGAGATCGAAAAGGCGCTCCGCGTGGCGGACTTCCTGGAAATGGGCGAACTGATGGCGCGCGATGCGCTGAACCGCAATGAGTCGTGCGGGGGCCATTTCCGCGAGGAGTTCCAAACGCCGGAGGGCGAGGCGCTGCGCGATGACGACCATTATGCTTATGTGGCGGTCTGGGAGTACAAGGGCCCGGATGCGGAACCGGAATTGCATAAGGAGGAGTTGCATTTCGATACGGTGCACCTGGCTCAACGCAACTACAAAGACTAATTCCGATAACGTTTTAACTGTTTAATCGTTCGTTTATTTTCTACCTTATGTTTGAGGGTACTGTTCTCTTTGTGAACAAAGAGAACCAGAAAAACTTTTTGAGATGCTTCGCATCTCTTGAGCCTGCCGGATACCCTTTTCTTTGATTTGTCGGGGTGCGGGGAATCGGGCCGATATAATGAGGTTCGTACCTAATCGGCCCGATTTCCGCGCCCCGAACCAAACGCAATGCAAGAGGACTGCGGAGCCTAAGGAGTAGCGTAGCTTCACAAAGTTTCTTTGGTCCTTTCTGTTCACAGAAAGAACAGTCACTCACAGTAGGGTACAGAATAAACGAACAGAAAAAAAGATAGAGCTTTATGAATTTGAAGTTAAAGATATGGCGTCAGAAAGACGCCCACGACAAAGGTCATTTTGAAGAATACCACGTCGAAAACGTATCGGAAGGGAGTTCATTCCTCGAGATGCTCGACATTCTGAACAACGACCTCATTCACTCAGGGAAAGAACCCATCGCCTTCGACCATGACTGCCGCGAAGGGATTTGCGGGATGTGCTCCCTATTCATCGACGGGAGAGCACACGGGCCCGACGACGACATCACCACCTGCCAGCTGCATATGCGCAAGTTCAAGGACGGGGATACCATCACCATCGAACCGTGGCGGTCGAAAGCATTCCCCGTGATCAAAGACTTGGTCGTGGATCGGTCGGCCTATGACAAGATTTTGCAAGCCGGAGGATATATCTCGGTGAATACCGGCGGAGTTCCGGACGCCAACGCCATTCCGATTCCGAAGAAAGACGCCGACGAATCGATGGACGCAGCGGCTTGTATCGGTTGTGGGGCATGCGTGGCGACTTGCAAGAACGGGTCCGCCATGCTCTTCGTGGCAGCACGGGTAAGCTCGCTCGCCTTGCTGCCGCAAGGGAAAGTCGAAGCGGCAAGACGTGCCAAAGCGATGGTAGCCAAGATGGACGAACTCGGCTTCGGCGGATGCACCAACACGGGAGCCTGCGAAGCCGAATGTCCGAAAGGGATCTCGATCGCCCATATCGCCAGACTCAACCGCGAGTTCCTGTGCGCGAAACTGAAAGACTAATCTTCTCGGCAGGGGGGCCAGTCCTTCCCTGCTGCTTCCTAACTGATTTCGATAATAAAGCCGTTCCCCCGTTTTTCGGCGGGAACGGCCTCTTTTTTGCAGGTCTCTCACCCGCCGGGCCGCTCGGCAGTTGAAAATAGGCACAGGAATATTAACTTTACGCAAATTAATCTCTCCGAATGAAGACGAAAATACTGCTTTCCCTGACAGCATTCGCCTTGCTGCTGGCCGGATGCAAAAAAGATACGGCCCCCCAGGAGCCCGCCAGCTCCGACATACCGAACGGAACCATTCCCATCGTATTCCACGTACTGTACGAAAACCCGGCCGATCCGATACAAAACCCGGACGCCTCGGTTTTCCGGAAGCGGATCGGACAGATTAACGAATTTTATGCCGCCACATTATTCCCGAATGCCGGGAGCCGGAAAGTGCAGGTTACCTTTACTCTGGCTACACACGATCCGACAGGCCGGCTGTTGGACGAGCCGGGAGTCAACCGCGTCGGGTATGCAGGCTCGGCCAATATGAGCGCCAGCGAATTTCTGAGCGCCAAAAGAACCCTGCAGGCCCGCGACAAAGCCATTCTGTGGGATCCCAACCGATACGTCAACGTCTGGCTGTTCGGGTTTCTGGTCTCGTCCGATCCCGAACAGGACGAAAACAACGTGACCGGCATTTCCTACCTCCCGTATTGTACCACGGCCCATCCGTTGGACTTGCTGGTCAAATGGGACGGCGCTATTACGCAGCAGCCGTATTACATGCATGGAATCACCCTCAACAACCGTTATTTTCTTCCGCATACGAGTGGGGGGAACCTTTTGGACGACGAAGGCATGTTCACCTTCTGCCATGAGATGGGGCATTATTTAGGATTGCGCCACGCATTCAGCGAGCCGAAAGAAGGGGAGGGCGACTGCGACAATCCGGACAACGCCAGCGACGACGGATGCAGCGACACCCCGAAATACGACCGGAAGACCTATCAGGCCTCATTCTATGCCGGCACACTTCCTTATGACCGCTATTATCGCCAGCCGTGCGACGGCGGAGAACTGTGCCTGTCGACCAATGTGATGGACTACTATTACAGCCTGCGTACGAACCTGACAGCCCAGCAGCAGGCCCGGATCGAACATGTGATGGCCTACAGCCCGTGGATTCCGCGAAGCAAAGCCGCCACCAAAGCCCTGCTCGAAAACTTCACCGGCGAAATTACCGACGAGCGGCCCGAACCGATCCTGATGTACTGACCGCCGGCAGCGAACCGAACCCCGACTTCTTCAAACCGATATGTTCAACGCGAAAAGACAAGCCGTCGCCGCACTGTCATTCCTATGCGCCGCAGCCGTTTCTTCCGTCCGGGCGCAGGAAATCGTCGCACCGGCGGGCGGAACATGGAGATGGGAGATCGGTGCGGACGGAACCGCACAGCGGTTGATCTTCGCAGGCGACGGCAGCCGGGAGACCGACACGATCCCGTTCATTATTCGGGAAAAATACCGGGGGCCGTCGTTCTATCTGAAAGATCCTGCGAACGGAGTGGACACCACCGCAGCATGGAACCTCGCGGGGCCGGGGCTGTATCGTTCCGTACCGATCGAAGGGATCGTTTGTACATTGCAGTACCGTGCCGATACGGAGAATCCGACACTGCGGGTCACCTTGAAAAACGAAGGCCGCGCGCCGGTGCAGCCGGAAAAGGCGGGGCTGCGTTTGGGGCTGGACGCCTATATGGATCGCTGGCCGGACTGGTTCGGCCAATATTTCCCGACCCTGTTGCGGTGCGAAAAGACCCACTTCTGGGGCTATTTCCAGGCACCGGGGGCGGGGCGCCCGCTGCTGGGGATCGCGTCGCCGCAGCCGGTGGCCTCGTGGAGCACGGACTTCTCTTTGGGCTATCGAGATCCGGCGCCGCACTGGTTCTGGGGGCACCGCATCGAGTCAGTGAACCTCGATCTGCTGAATGCGCAGCCGCTGCCGGAGAGGCATCCGCAAAACCTGTGGCAATTGAAGCCCGGAGAGGCCAGAACGTGGGACATCGTACTCTTTCCGGTGGCGGAACCGGACGACCTGGAGTTGAAAGTATGCGATATAGCGCAGGCGCCGACGCTTTCGTTTGAAAAGACCTCCTACCGGCCCGACGAAAAAGTTCAGATCGAACTTTACTCCCCATCGGCCAGCGAGCGGCCGAAAGTGACGGTGCGCCGGAGTTCGGACGGGAAAGAGATCGCGGTCTATGCGCGGTATATGGGGCGGGGACAGTTCGTGTCGGACCCGTTCTACCTGCCGCAGCCGGGGCTGTACACGGTGCGGGCGACAGTGGGGGATCGATGTGCGGAAGGGATTCTGAGCGCCTTGCATCCGTGGTCGTGGTACATGCAGCGCGGGCGCGAAGCCGCGTTGAGGCACCGCCAGAAAGCATCGTCGCATGTCGAAAGCTGGATGGGCTTTTACACCGCATTCCTCACGGCGCGCGAGTTCCCGGACGATTCGCTCGATGCAGCCTTGACAGAGCGGTTCGAGCTGCTCTTCGGCCTGCTGCACGATACGGTGAAGATGGAACCGCGCTATTTCCGCTCGCGGATTCAGAATACGGCGGGGACGATCGGCATCCTGTCCGACAAATACGAAGCGTATGGAGATATTCTCGACTTGGAGCGGGCGGCGCGGCTGGCCGACTGGCTGACCCGCACCTCGCAGCGCGAGGACGGGGCGTACTGCAATCGCGGAACGATCTATACGAGCGTCATTTATATCGCCAAAAGCGTGTTGGAACTGGCGGAAATCGAACGGCGGCTGGCGGCTTCGTCGCCGGATTCGGTACGGTGGCGGGAAAGGTACGAGCGGCACTACGCATCAGCCGCCCGGGCAGTGGATCAATTGGTGGCGGCGAGGGGTAATTTCCAGACCGAAGGCGAACATACGTTCGAGGACGGGATGATCTCGTGCTCGGCACTGCAGATGGGACTGATGGCGCTGTGGCAGAGCGACACCGCGGAACGGGCGCGTTATACGCAGGCGATGCTGGAGGTGCTGGACAGCCACGACTGCCTCGCGCAGCTGCGAGTGCCGGATGCGCGCAGGCGTGGGGGCACCATGCGGTTTTGGGAGGCGCAATACGATGTGCAGATGCTGCCGAACATGTTCAACTCGCCGCACGGCTGGAGCGCGTGGCGGGGCTATGCGACCTATTACGCCTATTTGCTGACGGGCGAGGAGCGGTGGCTGCGGGAGACATTCAACGCGATGGGAGCGTTCGCCAATCTGGTGGATCCGGAGACCGGGGACTTGTCGTGGGCGTTCATCTCGGATCCGTATGTGGCGGCGGAGCAGGTCTGCGGGCCGGACACGACGGTGACATTCGAGACTCCTACGTTCGGGAATCCGCATCCGAGACTTTATCCGACGCGCCGTTTCGTGATCGGGGAGCAGTATGTGCCGATGGTGAGCGGCTGGCAGCCGGTCAATACGCAGGACAACGACGTGCACGAGGTGTTCAAGCTGATTGCGGAAGCGGCCCTGAATCATGCCTTTGTCATCGTACGTGCGGACGGGACAGCGGCGGGCTACAACTGCGAAGTGATGCGCAGAGGAAAGAAGAACCTGATCGTGGTGCCATCGGAGCCGCAGATCCGGGCGGTGCATTTCAACGTGCCGGAACCGATGGAGGCGACGGTGGAGTTCTCTTCGGGCACGGTCGAAAGGCAGGTGGGGCCGATGCAGTGGCTCGAGGAATCATTATAATTTATACCCGCGAGGCGCCTTCCTTTTTACGAACGCGATTATAATTGTACTTTTCTTCTCTTTCGAGTTCGGCTCTGCGCCCTCGGCCGTTTTTCACGGCCGGGGGGCGGCGCGAGCCGAAAAATCGGGACAAGGGATGGCTGGTACGATAAAGTATATAATCGCGTTTACGAAAAGGGGCGTGCAGATTTTGAATGTGTCGCCGTTATCCTGCCGACCTTGCGGTTGAATACGGCATGCCAGAAGCCAAGACGTGTCCGGAGCCCTTAGCCCCGGTCAGAACGCCCGGCCCACTACATAGGCCGCATAGGCCTCCAACGCCCGCCGCACCGGCGAATCGGGATAAGGAGCCAGCAAAGCCGCCGCCTCCCGGTGATAACCTTCCATCACCTGCACCGAATAAGCCACCCCGCTGCTATGCCCCACGAAATCGCGCAGCCATTCCACAGAATCCGTGCGTTCAGCGGCGCGCCGCAGGTGTTCCAGCACCTTGCGCCGCTCGCCCGCCGGAATCTCGTCCAAAGCATGGATCAGCGGCAGCGTCATCTTCCGCTCTCTTAAATCATTGCACGACACCTTCCCCGTTTTAAGCCGGCTCCCGTCCTCCGCGAAGCCGAAATCCAGCAGGTCGTCCTTGATCTGGAACGCCAGCCCTAACAACTCCCCGAACCGGTACATATTCCGCACCTGCGGCGCATCGGCATCGTCCCCGAACGCCGGGAGGGCGCCGCATTCCGCCGCCGAAGCGATCAGCGCCGCCGTTTTGTGCCGGATAATATCCGTATACGCCGCTTCCGTCGTATCCATCAACCGCGCATGTTCCATCTGCATCAACTCCCCGTCCACAATCAACTCGATCGCCCGCGTAGTCGAGCGGATCGCTCCGAAACTTCCCGTCCGGGAAGCCTGCGCCAGCCCTTTCGAAAACAGGTAGTCTCCCACCAACACCGCCGATTTCGATCTCAGCAGCGTCCCCGGCGTCCACTGCCCCCGCCGCACATAAGCCTCGTCGATCACATCGTCGTGCACCAGCGTCGACCAGTGGATCATCTCGACCAGCACCGCCGCCGACTGTACTTTCGGGTCTGCCGCGCTCCCGTGCAGCGCCGCTGTCAGCAGCGTCAGCAGCGGGCGCATCTGTTTCCCGCCGCTGTGCAGAATGTCCCGCGTGATCGGCCGCATGAAAGGCTGTTCCGAAACCGTCGCCTCCCTCAGCAACCTTCGGAACGTCTCGAATTCCGCTGCTACGGGAGCTGTTATATCGTCTAAATTCGCCATAGACCCCTGTTATTCCCTGAGTTTGGAGTCGATCACGATCGTCACCGGCCCGTCGTTTACGAGCGCCACCTGCATGTCCGCCCCGAACCGCCCCGTCGGCACCGGGCGCCCGATCTCTGTCGAGAGTTGTTCCGTAAACGATTCGTATAAAGGGATGGCCGCTTCCGGCCGGGCCGCCGCAATAAACGAAGGGCGGTTCCCTTTCCGCGTGGAGGCCTGCAGCGTGAACTGGCTCACCACCAACGCCTCGCCTCCCGCCTCGACTACCGAACGGTTCATCGCCTGAGCCTCGTCGGCAAAGATGCGCATTCGTGCGATCTTGGCCGCCAACCAGCGTGCGTCTTCTTCGGCGTCATCGACCGAAACGCCTAACAATACCAGCAAACCTCGGCCGATCTCCGCCACCGGAACTCCTCCGACAGCCACCGAGGCTTTCGATACCCGTTGAACCACCGCCCGCATAACTCGTTGTATTCGGCTAAAAATTCGACACGGCTCTAAAAAACGCCGCCCCTACGATTCGATAATGACCAATTCCACCCCCAACATCGAAGCGAGGTCGGAAATAAATTCCATGTACCGCATATCCGCCTGCGGCGACATGCTGCCCAGACAGATTTTGGACGGATGCAGCGCGTCGATGCAGTCCTCGATGGCCGCCCGCACTAACCGCATTCCCTCCACCGAAAAGACCGAGTGTCCGAAAGCCGCCGTAAAGGCCCGGTTTTCGGACAATAGCTCGAGAGTGGGTATGATTTCGACATGGCTTCGTTTCGCCGCTGCCGCCACCTGTTGCAGCTGTCGGATCGTGTAGTATCCGTCGGTCGGGTAGAGGCGCGCCGCCGAACCCGCTATTTCCAGCGAAGGACTTTCCATGCGCCAATGGTCCGTACTCACCAAAATGAGATAAACTTCCTTCGAGCGTCCGCCCAACCGTTTGACCACCGTTTCTAAGTCGCCGACCGACCTCAAACTTCCAGCCGCGTCCGTCATGGCATCGTGATCCCGAGACGTTGTGCGCGCCCCCCAGTCGGTCGCGATTCCGCCCGGTATATACCTGTCGCCCGAGGCTTCCCGAACCACCCTGCCTTTCAATATCCCTACCGCATGCCGCAAGGCATTCCCGCTGGTAAAAGCCACCGTGATCCGCCGGGTCTTGACGCTGATCTGCCACGCGTCGTTCCCTGCCGCCCCCTCGATCGCGTTCACTTTGACGAAAGTGATGCGGTTGCGGGCCTTGTTATAGGCATTGGACGCCGCTACGCCCTGTGTGCGGAGCCATTTGGCGAAATCGGCAGCTGTATTGCGATGCTCGAAATCGGAGGTGACGAAGACGCTCTTGTCCAGCATGAACTTTTGCCGGGTCTGCACCGACTGCCTCGGCTTGTGTGCCTCGGCATCGTTTTTCTGCTGCTGGGCGGCGACGGAACCGGAACTTAACAGGATCACCGCGCAGAAAGCTGTGCGTAGCGCCTGCCGCACCGAAAATCCGAGGCGCATATTTTTCGGAAAAATCATCTCCAAAGATAAACAAAAATTCTACCTTTATCATTCCATTCCTATCGAGCCGCAAGATGAAAAAGGTCGTTATCATCCCTACTTACAACGAGATCGAGAATATCGAAGCGATGATCGAAAAGGTGTTTTCGCTCCCCGAAGCATTCGACATGCTGGTGATCGACGACGGTTCGCCGGACGGTACGGCGGAGGTGGTGCGGCGGGCGATGGCGCGGGAGTATGCCGGGCGGCTCCACATGATCGAGCGCAGCGGCAAGCAGGGGTTAGGGACGGCGTATATCACGGGTTTCCAGTGGGCTTTGCAGCAGGGGTATGATTATATTTTCGAGATGGACTGCGATTTTTCGCACGATCCGGACGATCTGGTGCGGCTTTATAGGGCTTGCCGCGAGGGGGGAGCTGACGTGGCGATCGGCTCGCGGTATGTGACGGGGGTAAATGTCATCAACTGGCCGATCGGGAGGGTGATCATGTCGTACTATGCTTCGGCGTATGTGCGGCGGGTGCTGGGGATACCGGTGCGGGACTGCACGGCGGGTTTCGTCTGTTTCCGCGCGGAGGTGCTGCGCACGATCGATATCGGGAGGATTCGCATGAGGGGGTATGGATTCCAGATCGAGATGAAGTATTCGGCGTGGAAGCTGGGATTCCGGATTACGGAGGTGCCGATTATTTTTACCGATCGGACGCGGGGCTGTTCGAAGATGAGCAGCGGCATCTTCGGCGAGGCGTTCTGGGGTGTGTTGCGTATGCGTTTCCGCAAAATACGGCGGGCGGCGGGGCGATAGATTTGTATTTTTCGACCTGGAGTTCCGTTGAGGTTTTGAATGAAAGCGCAACCCACAAGGGCCGGTTCGAGCGCCGGTTGCCGAGTTTTTAGAGTAGAGACCACCCACGGGGAATATAGCACCGGTCCGAACCGAAAAACGGTTGATAAAGAATGCCGCTACAATCCAGATATAAATGGGGCTGAGATTCCATCTGCGTTGATGGGAGTTCGCCGTAAGATCAGTCGGTGTTGCAATACTTCAAGCAGAACATTTGTTACAACCGTTTTTACAATCCTAAAGAAAGCAGGTCGGAAGTCTATTGGATACTTCCGACCTGCTTTTTGTCTGCACCTATCTACTGACAATGCTGTCAATCCGTGAAATTTCTTTGACAGCCATGAAATTATTTTGCTTCTGCGATGATCGCAATCAAGTTGGATTACGGCAGTATATTCGATTGGCAAATGTATCCGAACGGACAAACCGTATCTGCGGATGAGGGTAGGCAGTCGGGATACGAAAATTCCGACGAATCTGGATGTCTGCCCCTGTCTGTGTGACAAACGGAAAAACGAAAGCGGGTTATCAATCCAGATGATTGATAACCCGCTTGCATGGAGGTCGGTAGCAGATTTGAACTGCTGTACGAGGTTTTGCAGACCTCTGCCTAACCACTCGGCCAACCGACCCGACGTAGTGTCAGTGCAAAGATAGCCTTTTTTCCCGAAAACGCAATATTCCGGAAAATATCCCCGGCTGTCGCATTCAAAAAACGATGATTGTCTGTGGCGATTAGATGTTTTATGGTAGGTTTATTTAACACTGTTCTGTATGGAACCGTACCTTTTAATTTCGCTATGCTCGTTTTGCCTCCGGCTTCCTCGCCGCTCTCAGGGTAGAGGCGGCCCGGTTCGAGTGCCGAGCGGCACCCCGCGCGCGACAGCTGGAGAAGGAAATCGTTCAAAAGCAGCTTGCGCTTTTGAACAAGATTTCCGCCAGCGCGCGGACAAAGAATGTTCATCCCGGCACGCGGGCAAAGAATGATTCTATATAGTACCGGGTCGCCGCCAGCGGAAAGAGCAACGAGCACCGTCGAAGTTGCTCGCGCCGCGCGGGGTGGCGGCGACTCGCGCGACCGAGGGGCGCGGTTTACTTGGACTCCAACAGGAAAACGGTCAAAGCTAACGGGGTTGGGGGTAGAGCGGCCAATAAAACCACAAACGACTGGGGCTCGAGTGCCCAGTGGCCCCAGGCTGTCGCCCGGGATGGCTCCGGCCAGATATAGAGAGATCACAGCCGAGGTATTTTTCTGAGCGCGAAAGCATCCCCGGGAATGTCGTGTTTTACCTTGAGAAAGCCGGGCAGAACGACCGGCTTTCGACAAGGTGAAACCGATTCCCGGTGACTTCTTTGCTTCCTTTGACCTGCGGTCTTCCTCACGCTACCTCGGCATAGCCCGCAAGCAGCCTCTGCCCTCGGAACGCTGCTCGGTTGTGAACAAAAGGAACCAGAAAAACTTTCCTTTTCTCGTTTCAAACCGACGCTCTTTTCTTTAAGAAAACCTTTTCTTCGCAGCCCTCATGCCGGGCCGGCACTTACTTTTGGTATGCCCCAAAAGTAAGCAAAAGCGCATCAAAGGGGGGACACCCCCCTTTGCCATCCCCCCGACAAATCTAAAGTGCAAGCGAAAGCGCTTCCGGGAATGTCGCGTTTTGCCTTGAGAAAGCCGGGCTGAACGACTGGCTTTCGACAAGGCGAAACCGATTCCCGGTGACTTCTTTGCTTCCTTTGACCTGCGGTCTTCCTCGCGCTGCCTCGGCATAGCCCGCAAGCGGTCTCTGCACTCGGTACGCCGCTCGGTTCTTGGTCACCCAAGAAAGGAAGTGCCCCGCGGCATGAGCGATAAGAAATGCCTACTTTTTAATCGTATAATAAAAATTCTGCGTGTTCGACCTCGCGCGCCCTAAGGCAGAGCAAACTCCCGGTCAGAGTGCCCGGCGGCACCGCAGAGGTCGGCGGTTCTAAAGGATCGCAATATGAAGAGCGATCTATTCCCCGGCCCAAAGAAAGCTTGATGCAAGAGGACTGCGGAGCGTAAGGATTGGGTAATTACAGCCCGGAAAGCCCTTATGGGGCCTTTCTTTCAAGAAAGCGACAGTCCCATACGGCACAGTGCTAAATAAACATAGGATTATTTAAAAGTCATGATGAAAACCGAGCCAGAGCCTTCCGCCGCCGGCCGGTACTTGAGCGTGCCCCCGTGCAGACGCATGATCTGGCGCGAGAGACTCAGCCCCACACCCGACCCGCCCGTTTTGGTCGTGAAAAACGGGATGAAAATATGCTCCGCCACCTCCGGCGGGATACTCGGCCCATTGTTCGCCACCGTCAGGATCACCTGCTCGCGGCTGTCGATCGTGGCCGTGAAATCGATCCGCGGATCGACCGTGTCGAGCGTCGCTTCGATTGCATTCTTGAGCAGATTGATCGCCACTTGGGACACTAACCCCCGGTCGGCATACAAAATCAAGTCGTCCGGCTCCACCGAAAGCCGTATCTCTACCCGTCGCGCCCCCTCGGGTATCGTCGCCAAAGCCAGCGACCGAAGGCCCTCCATAAATTCCCGAACGTAGAACAGCGTCGGCTGCGGCGCCGGCAGCCGGGTGAACTTCCGGTACGACTCGACGAACGAGATCAACCCTTTGGCCGTCCGACCGATGGTCTCCAGTCCCTGCCGGATCAGTCCGTCGTCTTCGTCTTTTACCCGTTCGACCAGCGAATCGCTGATCGACGTGATCGGATTGATCGAATTCATGATCTCGTGGGTCAGCACCCGGATCAACCGGGTCCACGATTCGATTTCACGATCCGACAGCTCGTTTTCGATGTCCGTCAGGGCCAGAATCTTCAACCGCTCGCCGCGGCGCACGATCGAAGAGGCGTGGACAGAGAAGGTGACCGAACCGCGTTCGTCGCTGCACTCCAGCTGGCGGCTTTCTCCCGCTCCGATGTCGCGCATCAGGGCCGGGAACCGCTCGTCGATCCGCGCCAGCTGCGCGACATGGGTGAACGGTTCGATCCCTAAGAGCCGGATCGCTTCGCGGTTGGTCTGCATCACGTTGCCCCGCTCGTTGACGATGACGATCCCCGTCGTGACACTCTCGAGAATCAGTTGGAAATATTTCTCCTGTTCGATCGTCTCGTCGCGGGCTTTGGCGAGCAGGTCGCGGATCCGGTTCAGAGAGGCATTGACCAGCGTGTCGTGCCGCCCCGGAGTGTGTTCGGTGAACTTGAACGAATAGTCGCCGTTCTCGATGGAGCTGAACATGAACATCAGCTTGCGGACGTTCCTGCGGTTGAAGCGGAGCACCTCCATGACGGAGCCGGCCGACACAGCCGCTGTGAAAAAGGCGAAGGCGTACCAATCGTACAGAATGAACAGCACGGTCGCCCCCGCTCCGGCCGCCACGAGCAGCAGGAGCGCCAGCAATCGGAATGTCACCGGGGCATAGAACATCGTTGCGGATCGTTACAGGTTGTATTTCTTGATCTTGTTGTAGAGGGTCTGGCGCGTGACGCCGAGCTGCGCGGCGACGGCCGACAGATTGCCTTCGTGGCGGTGCATGGCATCGGCGATCATCGTGCGCTCCATCTCTTCGAGGGTCGAAACGGCGATGGCGGGCTTGCTGTCGTTCGCTTCGCGCCGCGAGATCAACAGTTCGTCGGCCGTAATCCGGTCGCTGTCGGCCATGATGACCGCTTTTTCGACCGTATGCTGCAATTCGCGGATATTGCCCGCCCAATCGTGACCGAGCATCTTGGCCTGCGCGTCGTTGTCGAAATCGGCGCAGGGCTTCCCGTATTTGGCGGCGTAGCGTTTCAGGAAAATCTGCGCCAGCGGCACGATGTCTTCGGTACGCTGCGAGAGCGGCGGAAGCTCGATGTGGATGGTGTTGATGCGGTAGAGGAGGTCTTCGCGGAATTCACCCGCGGCTACCATGCGGTTCAGGTCGCGGTTGGTGGCCGAGATGAGCCGGATGTCCACCGGAATGGGGCTGTTGCTCCCCACCCGGACGATACTCCGGCTCTGTATCGCCGTGAGCAGTTTGGCCTGCTGGTGGTAGGGGAGGTTTCCGATTTCGTCGAGGAACAGGGTGCCGTTCGACGCGGCCTCGAATTTGCCGGCCCGGTCGGTGCGGGCGTCGGTGAAGGCTCCTTTGACGTGGCCGAAGAGTTCGCTTTCAAACAGGCTCTCCGGAATGGCTCCCAGGTCGACGGTGACGATCAATTCGTCTTTCCGCCCCGAAAGCCGGTGTATTTCGCGGGCGAGCATCTCTTTGCCGGTTCCGTTTTCGCCGGTGATGAGGATGTTGGCGTCGGTGTCGGCCACTTTCTCGACGAGGGTGCGCAGCCGCTGCATGGCGGGAGATGTCCCCCAGAACATGGAACTCTCGGATGTCCTTTCGGGCGAGAAGGAGCGTTTGATGTCGCCGAGCTGTTTGGCTTCCGAACGCGATTTGCGCAGGGCCAGTGCGGCCTGGAGCGTGGCGACGAGTTTGGCGTTGTTCCACGGCTTGACGACGAAGTCGGCGGCGCCGCGCTGCATGGCTTTCACGGCGAGGTCGATGTCGGCGTAGGCGGTGAAGAGCACGACTTCGATCGAGGGATCGGCTTTCTTGACTTCCGACAACCAGTACAGCCCTTCGTTGCCGCTGTTGATGCCGGAGCTGAAGTTCATGTCGAGCAGCAGTACGTCGGCTTTCACTTCGCGCAGGGTGCTGAGCAGCCGGTTGGGGCTGCCGAGGGTCACTACTTTCTCGAATATGCCGTTCAACAGTATCTCGATGGCGGTCAACATGCTCCGGTTGTCGTCCACAACGACAATAGTCCCTTCTTTCTTCATCTTTATCCTTTTTAACTGTTCGGTTGATCACTACCCTATGTTTGAGGATACTGTTCTTTTTGTGAACAAAAAGAACCAAAAAAACTTTTTGAGATGCTTGCGCATCTCTTGAGCCTGCCGGATACCCTTGTCTTTGCTTTGTCGGGGTGCGGGGAATCGGGCCGATATGATGAGGTTCAGCCCTTAATCGGCCCGATTCCCGCGCCCCGAACCAATGCAAAGAAAGAGGACTGCGGAGCCTAAGGAGTAGCGTAGCTTCACAAAAGTCTTTTGGGTACCTTTTCTTCAGAAAAGGTACGGTTCCATCCAGTAGGGTACAGAATAACCGAACGGTTCAACGGATAAAGGTATAACAATATTGTCAAGAAAATAGACAGTCGTGTCAAAAAAATAGACAATACGTCAGATACAATAGAAAAATAAATATTTGGGAATCAGAACTTTATCTGCTTTGGCACATCCATTGGTCGGAAAAAACAGGTAACGAATCCATTTATATATAGGGCAGAAATACAATCAACGATGAAAAGACCGATCACATTCGCGATTACAGCCACCCTGGCCATCCTCGGGGCACAGGCCCGGCAGGCCGATACCGCACGGATATGGGACCTGCAGGAGTGCATGCGCTACGCCATAGAAAACAGCCCCCGCGCCGTCCGGCAGCAGCTCGCCAGCGCCAACCTCAAAGCCTCGTACCACGAAGCCATCCTTCAGCACCTGCCCTCCCTGAGCGGCAGCGTCAGTGTTTCGACCGGATTCGGGCGCAACGTCGACCCCGCGACCAACATCTACACCACAGTCAACACCCTCAACAACAATTACGGTCTGAGTGCAGGGATCACCATCTTCAACGGGCTGCAGCTCGTCAACAACACCCGCGCGAGTAAAATCGCGAAACTCCGCGGCGACGAAGTGCAGCGACAAGTGGAAGACAACATCTCGATAGAAACCCTGAACGCCTATTTCAATTACAGCTACACCCTCGGCACACAGACCCTGGCCCGCGAACAGTTGGAAGCCTCGCGCGAGAACCTGCGCCAGGGCCGCCGGATGATGGCCCTCGGCCTCAAAGGAGCCGCAGACGTGGCCCAGTTGGAAGCGACGCTGGCCGCAGACGAATACAACCTCACCCGAGTCGAAAACAATGTGAAGACGATGGAGCTCAAACTCAAAGAAGTGATGAACTATCCGCCGGAAGAGCCCATCGCGATCGACACCGCCCAGCGGATCGCCATTCCGGCCCCCGAAACGGCCGGAGTGGCCGGGGTGGTGGACGCGGCGATGGCCACCCTGCCCGACACGCGGATGTCGATGATGGACGTGCGGCTCGCCAAACTCAACCTGTCCACAGCCAAAGCGCGCCTTTTTCCCATCCTGTCCGCCTCCGCCGGGATCGGAACCAACTATTACAAAAACCTCAGGCAGGAAGGCACGCCCTTCTCGAAACAGTTCAAGAACAACCTTTCCAAATCGGTGTCGGCCAGCCTGAGCATCCCGGTTTTCGGCGGATGGAGCCGGCAGACGAACATCGTCCGGATGCGGAACAACCTGCGCAGCAGCGAGCAGGTCCATATCGAGACCCTGCGCAAGGTGGCCATCGAAGTGGAGCAGGCGGTGCTCGACCTGAACGGAGCCTACTCCGAACGGCTACTGGCCGAAAAGCAGGTGCACGCCCGGCTGCTGGCCTACCGGGTGGCGCAGCGCAAATACCAGGAAGGGCTGCTCAGTGCGCTCGATCTTCAGACGACCGCCAACCAGCTGCTCGAAGCTCGGGCGACCCTGCTCCGTGCCGAACTGACCTGGCAGGTCAAACGCAAGTTAGTGGACTACTACAAAGGGATTCCCCTGCTTGCGGAATAGCTGTCGAGCCGGGTGCCGGCCGGGAACCGCAGCGCATCGGCCCGACCGCCCCGACGGGCAACGGACAGAATAACGAAAACAAAAACAACAGGATACAAGATCATGGACAGAGTTTTAGAAAAGAAAAAGGGTCTGCAAAAAAAACACATTCCTTATGTGGCGGGCGGCATAGCGCTGCTGCTGATCGTAGGTTGGCTGATCTTCGGCGACCACAGCTCGTCGCTGAAGGTGGACAGCCGCACGGTGACGATCGAAACGGCGCGCAAAGGGCAGTTCAACGATTTTGTACGGGTGCCCGGGAGCGTGCTGCCGATTACGACAGTGCAGGTCAGTCCGCTCGAAAGCGGCAATGTGGACGTCAAGGTAGTCGAAGAGGGGGCGATGGTCAAAAAAGGCGATGTGATCGTCCGGCTGACCAACCCGCAGCTGAACATGCAGATCCTCACCAGCGAGGCCGACTTAGCCGAAAAGGAAAACCTGCTGCGCAACACCCGCGTGAGCATGGAGCAGGAGAAACTGAACCTGCAAAAGGAGCGGCTCCAGCTGGAAATGGAAGTGACACGCAAAAAACGCAGGTACGACCAGTACGCGGCTTTGCACGAAGAAAAGCTGATCTCGGACGAGGAGTACCAGCAGGCCAAAGAGGATTACGAGCTGGTTATCAAACAGAAAAAGCTGGTCTTCGAGCGTCAGGAGCAGGATTCGATCTTCCGGAGCCTCCAGGTGGTCAATATGGAGATCAGCCTCGAAAGCATGAAGAAAAACATGGAGCTGATCCGCCAGCGGGTGGACAACCTCAACGTCAAGGCCAATATCGACGGCGAGCTGGGGATGTTGGAAGTCGTGTTGGGCCAGTATGTGACGGCGGGAACCAAGGTCGGGCAGATCAATGACTTGAGCGACTATAAAATCGAGGCGATGATCGACGAGGTTTATATCGATCGGGTGAAACCGGGGCTGGGAGGGACGGTCGAACGGCAGGGCAACAAATTCGGTTTGGTGGTCAAGACCGTTTTTCCGGAAGTGCGCAACGGGCAGTTCCGCACGTGGTGCTACCTGACCGGCGAACGGCCCGACAACATCCGCTCGGGGCAGACTTACTACATCAACCTGGAGCTGGGGCAGCCCACCGAGGCGATCATCATTCCGCGCGGCGCGTTTTACCAGACCACGGGGGGCAACTGGATTTTCGTGGTGTCTCCGGACGGGACGAAGGCATACCGCCGCTCAGTGAAGATCGGCCGCCAGAACCCGCAGTATTACGAAGTGCTGGAAGGGCTGGACGCAGGCGAACGGGTGATCGTGTCGAGTTACGAGACTTATGGCGACAACGAAGTGCTGCTGCTCAAATAATCCCGGCCTTTCGTAACGCTCAATCAGAATGGCAGGCTGTTGAAACCGGCATCGGGACACATCCGATTCGGACAGCGAATGCGTCTCAGAAGTGGCAGGGGGAGTTTGACGGTATGGCTTCTTCTGCCACTTTTTTACGATTTTTCCAGGCTCCGGGACTTTCTCCGGAACGGATAACGACCTCCACCCCCGCGCGCGGCGACGGCCAATCCGGCAGCAGCGCTCAAAACGGAATAGAATAGAGGAGGGCCGGTTGTCCAGGGAATGGACACACGGTGTCTGATTTTTAGACGACCGGCTTCGATTCGGTCCTGTACAGTTATTGGTTTACAATCAATTAACTGATACGGCACGGCGTTGGAAAGTTTTTCAGCCCGTAAATAAACGCTAACACATTCCCGATATGTTCAGAAAATTCCTAAACGAGAGCTTCCGCACCAAGAAAAACAGGCCGCTCTCCTTTATGATCAACTGGCTGGGGCTGACCTTCGGTTTCGCCGCTGTGATCGTGACGTACATTTTCATTATGGATCAGGTACGTCACGACGCCTGTTTCACCCGGCCGATGGACGACGTCTGGCGGTGCGAACTCGAATCCGACGAGATGGGGTCGACCTGCCCCGACCCGCTGGCGCAGTTCATGACGCAGTTCCCCGAAGTCGTGGCCGCCACCCGGATCCAAGGTGGAAACGGCATGACCGTCTCCGTGCCGGAGCAGACGGACGGCACACGATTCCACATGAAAGTGATCATGGGCGACTCGACCCTGGTGCAAGTTTTTCCGTTCCGGATGGTGAGCGGCGGCGGGGCCGACGCGCTGGCCGACGCCTCGAAAGGGCTGTTGAGCCGGTCGGCGGCCATGCGGCTCTTCGGCACCACCGACGTGATCGGCCGGCAGATCGAGATCAACAACACCTATCCGGTTACGATTACCGGCGTGTTCGAGGACATTCCGCGCAATTCGGTCTACGACGCCGAGGTGATTCTGACCATGAAGTTGTTGAAAAACATCATGAACGGACAGCCCACTTACCGGGATGACCGGTGGACTTCCTGGATGAGCGAGTGCTATTTCCGCGTCCATCCGGGGACGGACGCGGCGGCGTTCAGAGACAAATTCCAGCGGGCGGTGCTGGAGCGGATGGTCGAGGCCAACTACTACGACAAGCCGACGAGCGACATCGACACGATCATTATGCAGGCCGGCGGGCCGGACAGTCCGGAACTGCTCCAGATACGGGCCTTCGACGACTGCTATTTCACGCCCGAGGTGCGCGCGAACGGAAATGTCTGCGACCCCTCTTCGCTCACGGTGCTGGGGATCATCGCGGCATTGGTGTTGGTGATCGCCGTCATCAATTACGTCAACATCTACACGGCACGCTCGACCGAGGTGATCCGAACGATGGGCATCAAAAGCATCATGGGGGCCAGCCGGCGGAGCCTCGTCGCCTTCATCATCGGCGATTCGGTGGTCATTACTTTCGTCTCGGCCGTGACCGCTTTCGGGCTGGCCTGGCTGCTCCGGCCGCTCTACCCGACGCTGCTCGGCAGCGCACTGTCGTTCTCGCTGAGCTGGGATGTGCTGGCGGTGTTATTCGTCGGGATACCGGTCGTGTGTGGCGTGCTGTCGGGCATCTTCCCGGCTGTCACCCTGACGCGGATGAAACCGTTGGACGCCCTCGCCAACCGGTCGAGCGGCGGGCGGCAGATGTCGGCGGTACGCAATGCGCTGATCGTATTCCAGTTCGTGATCTCGATCGGGCTGATCGCAGCGACGCTTATCATCAACAAGCAGATGCGTTACCTTGCGACGCTCGATCTGGGTTACAGCCGCGAGAATGTGGTCAAAGTGCAGGGCGGGCCGTTCATGAACTCCGAACGGTTCGCCACTTACCGCGACCGGCTGCTGACGTCGCCTGCGATCATCGACGCGTCGCTGATCGGCGGGAATCCGATGAATGTCGGCACCATGAATACGTTACCGATCAACGACCAAGTGGATTTCACGCCGAGATTCCTCTACGGCGACCCGCACACGCTCCACGTATTGGGCGTGCCGATGGTTGAGGGGGATTCGATCTCGGAGACCAACTTCGGGCGGCTGCAATGGAACCAGGTGGTCGTCAACCAGGCGTTCGCCGACTATATCCGCACGGTGGCGCCGGAGGTGCAGATTCCGAACGAGCGGTTTATCGGCGTGTTCCGCGATTTCCAGCACCAGCCGGTGACCGAGAAGGTGACGCCGTTGGTGCTGGCCCGTGTGGGAAGCGGCGATCCGTATATCCGGATCGCCGCGGGGCAGATCGAACCGGCGCTCCGCCATATCGAACGTACGTTCCGCGAGTTCTTCCCGAACGAGATTTACGAATATGAGTTCATGGATGCGCAGTTCGACCGGATGTACAAGCTGGAAAACCAGTTCCGGGCGCGGTTACTGACCTTCAGCGTGCTGGCGATCGTCATCGGCTGTCTCGGGCTGTTCGCGCTGGTGGGCTACTCGGTGGAGCGCCGGCGCAAGGAGATCGCGATCCGCAAAATCCACGGGGCGACGGTGCGCGAAGTGGTCGGGATGCTTTGTGCGAGTTTCCTGCGGTGGCTGGCGGTTTCGTTCGTCGTGGCGGTGCCGGCGGTGTGGTGGCTGATGGACGGCTGGATGAGCCGCTATGCCTACCGCACAACGATGAGCTGGTGGATATTCGCGGCGGCGGGGGCGATTGCGGCGGCGATCGCGCTGCTCACGGTGCTGGGCCAAAGCTACCGGGCGGCGGTCGAGAATCCGGCCCGTGCCGTGAAAAGGGAATAGACGAAAAATAACCTAACCGAAATATGAAAACGATACTAAGAAACTTTCTGAGTACGCTGCGCTGTTTCAAGTTAGCATCCGGACTGAATATTCTGGGGCTGAGCGTGGCTTTCGCGGCCTTTATCGTGATCCTGATGCAGGTGAGTTACGAGCGAGGTTTCGACAAAGGTTACCCGGAGCAGGTCTATCGGGTCGAAATTCGGGACAGCATCAACCATTCGGTCTTGTTCTCGCGGCCGATGTGCGACGTGCTGCTGGACGGGTCTCCGGCCATCAAGGCCGGAACCATGCATACGACGTACAACAGCAAGACCTACCTGTCGGTCGAGAGAAACGGCAACCGGGAGGCCTACAAGGAGGAACTCATGAACGTCTATCCGGACGAAGCGGATGTTTTCGGCTACGAGCTGACGGAGGGAACCGAAGCGGCTTTCGACGACCACACGAAACTGATCTTTCCGCAGAGCCTCGCCCGCAAATTGTTCGGAAATGAGCCGGCGGTGGGCCGCATCGTGACGTTTGAAGACCGGGCTGAAGCGGACGGCCGCAAAAGCATGTTCGAGATCGGAGCCGTATATAAGGATTTCCCGGCCAACAGCTCGGTCTCCAATACGATCAAGCAGAAATTCACGCCGGAGGAGAACAAGAACGCGTGGGGCAACTGGAACTACAACCTGTATGTCACCCTTTATCCGGGCAGCGATCCGGCCGAAGCGGCCCGCCAGATGACCGAGCGCTACAACAGTTTCGGGAAGCCGGACTGGGCGGGGGCGCAGTACACCTTCGTTCTCCAGCCGCTCCAGGATGCCTATTACGACATGACGGCGGAATACGATTATGCGCCGAAAGGCAATCGGGCGACAATGAATCTGCTGTTGGCGATCTCTCTGTTGGTCATCGGAGTGGCGGCGGTGAATTTCGTGAATTTCTCGACTTCGCTGACCCCCTTGCGCATCAAGAGCATCAACACACAGAAAGTATTGGGGTCTCCGATCGGGACATTGCGTACAGCATTGGCGGGCGAGGCCGTGGGGATCGCCCTGCTCGCTTTCGGACTGGCACTGCTGTGGGTCTTTTTGCTGAGCGATACCGGCTTCAATGCGTTGATTTCGGGGGGTATTTCTTTTTCGACCTATAAAGGCGTGATCTTCCTGGCAGCAGGGGCGGCTTTGGCAGTGGGGCTGCTGGCGGGATTGTATCCGGCGTTCTACACGACCTCGTTTCCGCCGGCCTTAGTGCTGAAGGGGAGCTTCGGCCTCTCGCCGCGGGGACGGAAGCTGCGCACGGTCCTGATCGGCTTCCAGTTCGTGGTATCGCTGGCCTTGATCGTGGCGGCCATGTTCCTCCAGATGCAGAACAGGTTCCTGCGGAATATGGACACGGGGATGAACAAAGACAATATCGCGATCGTCACGTTAAGCGGGGAGTTGGCCGAAACCGGCAGGAAAACGATGCTGGTCAGCGAGTTGAAAGCGGATGCGAGCGTGGAGGACGTGGCGTTCGCCATGATGCCGATAGGAACGTCCGACCTTTTTATGAGCTGGGGCCGGAAGACCGGCGAAGGACAGGACATTCACTTCGATTGTTTCCCGGTATCGTGGAACTTCTGCCAAGTGATGGGGCTTCAAGTCATAGAAGGACGGGATTTCAACGAAGAGGATCAGACACGCAACGGCATGTTCATCATGAACCAGACGGCGATGAAGACATTCCACCTGACGCTCGACGACCGGATCGAAGGCCATGCCGGCGATCCGGTTCCAGTGGCGGGGGTGGTGAAAGACTTCAACTACGCCTCGCTGCGCAACACGATCGGCCCGATGTGCCTCTACCAGTTCGGCAGGGAGCCGTGGACAGACCTGAGCATCGCCTTCATCCGGATCAAAGGGAATGCGTTTGTCGCAGCCGATCATATCAAGCGGGTGATGAACCGCCTCGATCCGCTCTATCCGGTGGACATCACCTTTTACGACACGGCGTTCGACACCCTTTATCAGAAAGAGCGCAAGACGACGGCGCTGATTACGATTTTCTCGCTGCTGGCGGTGGTGCTTTCGTTGGTTGGCGTGTTCGGGCTGGTGGTTTTCGAGACGCAGTACCGACGCAAGGAGATCGGGGTGCGGAAAGTCCTCGGGGCGACGGTGGCGGAAATTCTGGCCATGTTCAACCGCCAGTTCGTGGGCGTCGTATTAGTCTGCTTCGTGGTGGCCGCTCCGCTGGCCTGGTATGGCGTTACGAAATGGCTCGAAACCTTCGCTTACCGGACACCGATCTACTGGTGGGTTTTTGCCGTGTCGTTAGCCATCGTACTCTTCATTACCTTAGTCACGGTGACGGTGCAGAGCTGGCGGGCAGCTACGGCCAATCCGGTAACGGCGCTCAAATCCGAGTAGCAATTGTCTAATAATTAGACACTGCATGTCTAATTATTAGACATATTCAGAAATCTCGGAAAATTGTTAGCCGTTGATTCACAGATTCTTGTGCCCTATGGCACGATTTAAGCATAGCAGTAGAACAACCGATTAACCGAAAACAAATCACACGAATCATGGAAAATACCATCCAAACCTCCGATCCGATGCTTCGGGTCGAAAATCTGAGCAAGTACTTCCGCACGGAAGAGGTCGAAACCATCGCCCTGAACCACATTTCGCTGGAGGTGGCCCCCAGCGAGTTCGTCGCCGTCATGGGGCCTTCGGGCTGCGGCAAGTCCACCCTGCTGAACATTCTCGGACTGCTCGACAACCCTTCCGAAGGGAAATACTACCTCCTGAACAGAGAGGTGGGGTCGCTCAAGGAGAAAGAACGCACGCTGTACCGCAAGGGGAACATCGGTTTCGTGTTCCAGAGCTTCAACCTGATCGACGAGCTGAACGTATTCGAGAATGTCGAGCTGCCGCTGATCTACCTGCGCATTCCGGCCAAGAAACGCAAGGAGATGGTGAACGAGATCCTGAACCGGATGAACATCAGTCATCGCGCGGGCCACTTCCCGCAGCAGCTGTCGGGGGGGCAGCAGCAGCGTGTGGCCATCGCGCGTGCGGTGGTGGCGCAGCCGAAGCTGATTCTGGCCGACGAACCGACCGGTAACCTCGACACCAAGAACGGTCAGGAGGTGATGACCCTGCTTTCGGAGCTGAACCGCGAAGGGACGACTGTCATCATGGTGACCCACTCGCAGCGCGATTCGACCTATGCCCACCGGGTCGTCAACCTGCTCGACGGCCAGATCGTGGACAGCGTCAAGAACAACCTGTAACAGTCTCCCGATCTTCATATGGCAGTCGGCCGAATTCCGGTCTTTGCACCCTGAAGGTGCAAAGACCGGAATGTTTTTTGCAAGGCGATTCGATACTTTACCATATCCGCATTTTTCCCTTTTCCGGCTCGCGCCGGTCGCCGATCTTTTTATGGCAGAGGCCGCTCCTGGGAAGCAAAACAGCTGTACAGCCGCGGCGGATTGTCCGCACGGAAATCATATCGCCGCCTGGATTAGGTTACATTTTCATATCTTTGTCCGCATGATCGATCCAGACAAAGTCAAACAACGCGTCCAGGCCGGGCTGGTGATCCTGTCGGCCGGACTGATGGCCGGTAAATTTCTGGCATTCTTCCTCACCGATTCGGTGGGTATCCTGACCGATGCCATGGAGAGCATCGTCAATGTCACGGCCGGGCTGATCACGCTTTACAGCCTTCACCTGGCCGCCAAACCGCAGGATGCGGGCCATCCTTTCGGTCACGGGAAAGCGGAGCTGATCTCCGCTTCCGCCGAGGGGTTGATGATCGCGGCAGCCGGCGTGCTGATCTTGATCGAGGCTGTGCGGCGGTTGTTCGAGCCCTCCATGCCCCAGCGGTTGGATGTTGGCATCGTCGTGGTCGCCGCCTCCGGACTGGCCAACTGGATCGCCGGCTGGTACAGCATACGCATGGGGCGCAGATACGACTCCATCGCCCTGGTGGCGGGCGGGAAACACCTCCAGTCGGACACCTGGTCGACGGTCGGGCTGGTAGCGGGTCTGCTGCTGCTCTATTTTACGCGGATTCCCTGGATAGACAGTGCGCTGGCCCTGATCTTCGGAACGCTGATCGGGATTACGGGGATACAAATCTTGCGCAAAACGATCGGCGGACTGATGGACAAGGCCGACCGGCAAGTGTTAGAGCGGATCGTGAGGTTAGTGTCGGAACACCGGCAGACGGAGTGGATCGACGTCCACAACCTGAAAGCGATCCGTTACGGCAGCCTGCTGTATGTGGACTGCGATCTGACTTTGCCGTGGTACTACAACATCGCGCAGGGGCACGATGCCTCCGAAGCATTGAAAAACACGCTGAAGAACGGCTTCGGAAGCCGGGTGCTGGTTTCGATCCATTCGGATTCCTGCCGGGAGAAGCATTGCGCGCATTGCCAGGTCTGCGACTGCCCTTACCGGCGGCAGCCTTTTCGGGAATTGCAGCCTCTGGATGTCGCGGAGATGACCAAAAACGACGAGACGCGCACGGCGGAAGGCGAAGAATGACCGGCCGCGATCATCGAAAATCAGGGATGAGGGAGTTTCTCCCGCAAAACAAATGAAACCGGACGAAGAGTTCCGCGTGTTTCCGTCCGCTGCGTACAAGAGCAACGGGAACAAAGGGGACAAAGAGGAAACGCGCGGAATCGAAAGTCTGAAGCGCTCCCCTTGTATTCCGGAAACGACAAATTCTACAACTTCTTCCCGTATGCCAGGTCCCCCGGATCGCCGATCCCGGGCACGATATACGACTTGACCGTCATCTCCTCGTCCACCGCCGCCGTCCAAAGGGTCACATGATCCATCGGCAGCCGTTTCTGCACGTATTCCACCCCGTCGGTCGCCGCAATCACTGCCGCCAGGTGGGTGTGCGACGGCACCCCGCCCTTTTCTAACAAAGCGTAATAGGCCAGCTCGATCGAAGCTCCCGTCGCCAGCATCGGATCGACGATAATCAGCACCTTGCCCTCCAGATCCGGCGTCGTGACCTGTTCCAGCACGATCTTCATCGTCCCGTCCTTGCTGTACTTGCGGAATGCCGACACGAAAGCGTTCGAGGCATTGTCGAACACGTTCAGAAATCCGTTGTGCATCGGTATCCCCGCCCGCAGAATGGAAGCGATCACCACTTCGTCCGCTGGCAGCATCATTTCCGCCTCGCCCAGCGGCGTGGTTACCGTCTGAGGTTTGTAATTCAGCGTTTTGCTGATCTCGTAAGCGATCACCTCGCCCGTCCGTTCCAGGTTGCGCCGGAATCGCATCGGGTCGCGCTGCGTCACCTCGTCGCGCATCTGCGCTACATAGCGTGAAAGTATGGAGGCCTGCTGGTCGAGTATCTTGATCATGGTTTTCGGGTATTAGCGCGGGGTTTGTAAAATCATCGGGGCGATAAATGCCGTTCTGCCTATTTCCGTATCAACAGCCGTGCCGGAGCCATCTCCTGCGCAGGTCTGCCCGCCGCTTTTCACCGGCTCCCGTGCGGAGTGCGGACGTGCGGAATAAGCCGATCTTTCTACAAATATAAACTTTTTTACGTGACTGGCAATTCTGCGCCGCCGGGAAACTCTGTTTTCAACAAAACTTCTGCCACGGCCCAGTCCGCCGGGGTCGTGATTTTGATTTTTACGTGACTGGCAATTTCGCGCCGCCGGGAAACTCTGTTTTCAACAAAACTTCTGCCATTGCCAAATCCGCCGGGGTCGTGATTTTGATTTTTACGTGACTGGCAATTCTGCGCCGCCGGGAAACTCTGTTTTCAGCAAAACTTCTGCCACGGCCCAGTCCACCGGAGTTGTGATTTTGATATTGGCGGGGCTGCCTTCGGTCAGCACCACTCCTCGCGGCAGCAAGCCCGAAGCCTCCACCACCGACGCGTCGTCCGTAAACCGCTCGTCGTATGGCCGGGCATAGGCCGCACGGAGCAGATTCCCCTGAAATCCCTGCGGAGTCTGCACCGCCCGGTAAGCCGACCGGTCTGCCGACACGCTTTCCCCGTCCGAACCTGTCATCCGCCGCAGCGAATCGACCACCGGCACCGCAGGAACCGCTGCCCCGTATTCATGCGCTCCGGCGATCACCCGGGCGATCGCTGCGTCGTCCACGAATGGCCGCACGCCGTCGTGCACTAACACGATCTCCGCATCGGGATATGCCGCCAGCCCGTTTTTCACGGAATGGAACCGGGTCGCACCGCCGGGAACTATCTCGTGCGGCAGGTGAAATGCGTGTTTTTCGCACAGTTCCCGCCACAGCGGAATATAGGCCTGAGGTAAAACTAATATTAACTTATGAACACAGTTATCCACATACATGCGGTTTTCCACTATTCCGTCCACATTCCGTGAACAATCTGTTAAATACTTTTCCACTCCTTCGCTCATTCGCCGCAATGTCCGCATCACAATCGGCTCTCCGCTAAGGGGTAAAAATTGTTTAGGCTGTTCGGCGCCCATGCGGGTGCCGGAGCCTGCAGCTACTATTATTGTTAATATCATGTGCATAACTATCGTTGACCGGTCGTTTAATCTTTACCCTGCTGTGAGTGACCGTTCTTTCTTTGAAAAGAAAGGCCCATAGGGGCTTTCCGGGCTGTAATTACCTGACTGCTTAGGCTCCGCAATCCTCTGGCATCGATGCAAACAGTTTAGTTTGAGGGCCGGCGCCAGCGGAGGTGCATGTGAGCGCAGTGAACATTGCGGCCCTCCGCCGGGGGTGGCGTCGGCCCGCAGTGCCTTGCGGCACGCAAAAACATTGATGCAAGCTCAGCCCGTCGCCCGCAGAAATTCATCCGGGTTTCGCAGAAGCGAAACCGTTTGAAATTCTCTTTAAAGCGGGCGGGCGACGGGTATCAGTGCCGCTCGGCACTCGAACCGTACCCCTCGGATGTTCCACTGGCCTGCCGGAAGCAAGAAAACTTGCTCCAAAGAGAAGAACTGCGCTCAGGCCGCGCGGGAGTGTAAACAAGTCCTGGCAAGCTCCAATAAAAGCCCCAACAAGGCCCCCGCCAGGCTTGCGATGCTACGCATCACTTGGACTACCGCAGCCATTCATTCCCTCAAACATAGGGTAACAGATTAACCGAACGATTTAATAGACCTTTGCGACTCCCGAGGCCGTATTGCCCGCCACCAGACCATCGTACATCGCCGAGCAGCGCACCGCCGGCAGCGTGTAGACCCCCGCATAGGCCGCATTCAGCCGCGTGCGCACCACCACGGAACTCCCCGCCGGCAGCAGCGGGATATAGCTGTCCGCCCGGTCATCCCGCAGGTCGCGATACTCCACCCCCGAAGGCAAAGGAGCTCCGTCCGGCCTGATCTCCCAGCCCGACGCCACCGGTTCGGTCAGCATCAGGTCGAACAGCGGCTCCGCCGTCATGTTCCGCACCGTCACCTCCGACACGAAATCCGTCCCCTGCGCTAATGAAGCCGCATCGACCGGACGGCCGTGCCCGTCCGTATAGCGCACCGTCACCTCCAGCCCGTCCGAAGCCGCAGCCACATCGCGCCCCGACGAAATCCCCGACGCCACCGCACGGACATACAACGTTCCGGCCGTCTGATTGACCACCGACATCTTTCCGCTGCCCGGATTGTCCCAGCCCCCCGTCCACAGCATCTTCCCGGCATCGGCCGACACCTGTCCGCGCCGCCCCGCCGCACTCCACTCGAAATCCAGCGCCGCCGCCCGACCGCTGCGCGCCACGTATTCGCCCGTCGCCAGCATGCACCATGCCGTCGTCTGCGTGCTCATCCACTCGTCCGAAGCCAACTCGCGCGAAATCAGCGACGCCAGTTGCGCCGCCTCGCCCCGCAACCCCAACAACGACGAAGCCAGCAACTGCACCGCCTGCGCCCGCTGCACCGACCCGTAGGTCACCGCCCGCTGCACCCGCAGCGCATCGCCCGTCAGGATCGAATCCGCCGCTGCCGTCCGGCCCGCCACCACGGTGCGTCCCAAATCGGCCCTCCCCGCCGCCGCATAAGCCGCCGCTAACATCCAACGCGCCTCCGTCGTCATCTCGCCGCTCTGCCGCAGCCGGTTCATCGCCCCGATCTCCGGTTCGCCCGCCAAGGCCAGCACATACAGCTGGTAAGCCTGCACCAGATTCAGGTCGCCCTGCCGGGCGGCATTCCACCGCACCGCCAAACTCCTCACCGCCGCCTTGAGCCGTTCGTAGACCCCCGTCGGCAGCGTGTACCCCTTGTGTCCCGCCACCGTCATCAAATGCAGCGCATAGGCCGAACCCCACACACTGGGATCCGAATTCCCCGGCCAGTAACCCATCGAACCGTCCGGCGTCGCATACCGTTTGTACTCGTCCAGCACCCGGTTCACCTTCGCCCGCGCCGCGGCCAGCTCGCTCGCCGACAAATCCGCCAGGTCCGGCAGGTAAAGCAGCGGGAACGCCGCCGACGTGATCTGCTCCACACACCCGTAAGGATAGGTCGAGAGGTATTCCATCCGCTGCGCCGCCCCTACCGGCTGCATCGACGAGACCTCCAGCATCAGCCGCTGCGTACCCGGCATCCCGTGCAGATTCGCCGTCCCCTCCCACGTTTCGCCCGCCGCCACCGTATAAGTCCGCCCTTCCGTCACCGGCAGCTCCAACACCCGCACCGGAATATCCATACCGTAGTGCGAAACCTTCCCCGCCCCCGTCGCCGTGATCTCGACATGTCCCCCCGCCGTGCCCGCCGGCACCGCATCTTTCACCCGGAGCCGGAACAGCACGACCCTGTCCCCCTTTCGAGCAAGCGAGACCGTCTGCTTGGCCGCCCCCACCACCGTAAACACATCCTTGTCCGCCGCAATCGAAGCCGTCACGTTCCCGATCCCCTCCTGCGTAGCGATCAGCGTCGCCGGCACGACCAACTCGTCCCCCGGCGCCACCGCCCTCGGCGCCGATCCTAATACCATGAGCGGCGCCCGCACCGCCACCGACCGTTCCGCCGATCCCCACGCTCCGTTCCCGTCATCCGCCTCCTGCGCCACCGCCACCGCCATCACCCGTACGCGCCCCATGTAAGCCGGCAGCTTGACCCGATGCACCGCCCGCTGTCCGCCGCCCAACTCGAACGCCCCTAAATACCTGACCACCGGCGGGAACCGGTTCACGGAAGCCTGCCCCGCCGGGTTCAGCGCGTCGTCCCCCCCGATGGCGAACATCTGCTCGATCCGGCCGCCGTAAGCCCCCAGCACGTCGTTGTAAATGTCCCAGGTCGAAACCCCGAGCGCCACCCGCGCATGGAACGCAGCCCACGGATCCGGCGTGCGGAACCGCGTCAAGTCCAATAGCCCCTCGTCCACCAATGCTAACGTATAGGCACACGCCCGCCCCGAACGCTCCGAGACAGTCACCGTCATTTCCGTCTCCGGCAGCACCTCGGCCGGCGCGTCGATCACCGGTTCCAGTCGGCTCTCCGCCGAAGCCGCCGCGAGCGGCACGATCCCGTACAAGCGTACCGGCAAATCGTTCTCCACCTTTCCATAAGGCTGCAGCAGCGTCACATTCAGGTAAACATTCGGCTGCATCTCCGCCGTCACCTCGAACGAGAACTTCTCCTGCCCCCCGCCGCACTCGACCGGGAATGTCTCCAGCACCCGGCTCCCGTTTTCGACCGAGATGACCGCCCGCGATCCTTTCGCCGCCGGGAAGCTCACCGTCGCCCGATCCCCCACATGATAGGACTTCTTGTCCAGCGACACGCTGAGCCGCATCGCCCCCGCCCCGTCGTTGTGCCGGTCGCCGTAGCCCGGCCAGTCCATATAGACCGCCACCGCCGCCTCATGCCCGCTCGCCACGTCCCGCGCCGTCACGTAGTACGTCCCCCACGCCTCTTTCGGGACATTCAATAGGTAAGACGCCTTTCCCCCTGCCGACGTTTCGATCAGTTCGCGCCGCACCGGGGTCAGATTCCGGTCGGAAACGTAGCGGGCCAGCTCGTTCCGATCCGAGCTCCACCACCAGTAGCCCTCCATCTTGTAAACGCACACCTCCACACGCCGATTCCCCGCCACACTGCCGTCCGGCGTCACCGTCGCGATCCCGAACGCATAGTCCCGCCCCGTGTCCAGCCGATCGTCGGCCCCCGCCGGCGCATGGATTCCCACATAGGAAGCGAACGGAGAATAGAGCATCGTCTGCCCGTCCACACTCGCCTCGCCCGACGGCTCGAACAGCCGCGCGGTGATATTTGCCAGCAGCATCCCTCCCGCCTTTTCGCCGCCGTTCAGCACCGCCGTAATCCGTGCATCGCCCGCCGCATCGGTCGTTCCCGTGATCTCCGGCGCGTTCTCGGGCCGGAAAGATCGGTACGGGTTGTCGAACACATACCCTTTGTAATTCTCGAAAGCACTCCGCACGGAGACGAACTCGGTTTCGATAACGTAACGCAGCCCGCCTGCTCTCGCCCCCGTGAGCCACTCGCCGTGCAAGTCCGCATCCAACGGCCGCCCCCGTTCGATGTATTGGCCCGGAAACCGCAGGTCGATCTTGAGCCGGTTCGGTTTGACCGTCTCGATCCGCAGCCGCTTGCCGAACGTCGCGCCGCCCGCCGTCACCGTCGCATTCCACACGCCGGTCGGCGCCCCCGTATCGGTCGAGAGCACAAAGCTATATATACCCCCCACCGCATGAGTCGCCACCCGCCTCTGATAAAGCTGCCCCAGCGGCGAACGCAGCTCGACCGTCACCGGATGCCCTTTCGGCAGCCGCCCGCCCGCCGTCACAAAGTTCATATAAATGGTATCCCCCGGCCGCCACACGCCCCGCTCCGTCCAGACGAACCCCCGCAGTCCCTCCTGCACCTGCTCGCCCGACACGTCGAACGTCGAGGTCGAAAGCTCCGATCCCGCATTGACTTTCAGATAAGTGCGCTCGTCCCCTTTGGAGACCACCGCATAGTACGGCCTGCCGCCCTCGTATTTCACTGCGACCTGTCCGCCGCCGTCCGTCACGCCCCATCCGACCCGCTGCCCCTGGAAATTCCGCAGCTCGACATGCGCATCTTCCACCGGCTCCGCTGTCGCGATACTATGCACCCAAAAGAGCATCTGCGGCTCGTCCGAAGCCTTGGCGATCGCCCCCAGATCCGTCACCAACAGGTTCCGCTGCGCCGACCGGTTGTAGTAATAGCTCGGTGTACACGGGTCGTTCCGGTCGCGCCAACGGTATTCGCTCCAATCGTAGTCGTTGCCGCTCCAGTAGTAGCCGCCCCGGTCGAACCGCTTTTCCATCGCCTCGAACCGTGCTTTGTCCGCCGCTTGCGCCGCCTGTTCGGTCAGCCGCTCGGAGACCGGGATGCACGGCAAGGCCGCCATCGACCGGTCGAACGACAGCGAAATCCGGTACAGCGCCCCCGGCTCCGGCTTCACCAGTTCGTCGAGGTTCAGCGAGTAGGTTCCCCACTTGCGCAAGCGCTGCTCTCCGCTGCCGTCCAAAAAGATCGTTTTGCAAGCCACCGGCCTCGCCGTCCGCATGATACTCCCCCCCTCGTTGTCTGAAAGGTCGTTTTCTTGCAGGAATTGGCCTACCGAATTTTCCAGAATCCGGAACACTTCGACCCGCACCGCCCGCAGGCCGACCGCCCGGAATGGAATCCCCCGTCCTCCGCCGTCGGAGCCGACCAGCGCCGCCACCGGCGGCATCACCGTCCCGCCGCCGATAAACCGCACCGCCGGATCGCCCCTCTCCAGCACCATCATCTGCCGTACATCGGCCCCCAGTTTCTTCCCCTCCGCCGACCGCAGCGAAGCGTCCACGCACAGCGTCACGCTCATCTCTCCGTTATCGCCCTCTTTCAAAGAGGAGGCGTCCGGATAGACCCGCACTTTGTTCCCCTCGACCTGCCGCACGGAGTTTATCCCGTCGATCCACACCAATCCGTCCAGCTCCTGCGTCGGGTCGAGCCGCCCGGTGAACCGCACTTCGATATATTTTTCCCGGTCGGCGAAATAGGCCGCGGAATGCAGCCCGAAACCGCCTGCCGCCGGCAATGCCACGTTCAGCACTTCCTGCTTCCCGTATCCCGCCTTTTTGTCTTTCACGGTCAGCGTCAGTTCGCCTGCCGACTTTCCGGCCTCGATCCCCGTCGCCACGAACCGGTGGCTGCACCCGTCGGCACTGTGCATCCAATGCACTTTCCCCTGCCGAATCCCGTCCCACGAGACCATTTTGGCGATCTGTGCCGAATCTTCGGTATCCGCTGTGTACAAAGTCCCTTCGACGGTGTAGGTTCCGTCCGGTTCCACGGTGAACGAGCCGAGATCGGCGGAAGCCTCCGCCGGCAGCGTGCGGAACGAGAACGAAAATTCGCGCGCCTCCGGATTCCCTGGAAGCAGGCCTTCCAATTCTATCGTAACGGTATAAGCCGTTCCCCGCCCGAATTCCGGATCGGGCGTGAAAATCAGCGTCCGGGCATCTTCGTCCGAAATTGTCCACAACCCTTTGGCTTTGGGCGATATTTCGATGTATTTCCCCAATCGGGCATCTTGCGCCACCGGTTCGGCCAAGGTCACGGTCACGTTGTCCCGGCGTCCGATCGTCCCGGCGGTGAAGCTCTCTACCAGGGGATTGTATACGATCTCTACGGGCGTTGCACCTGCGGTGTTTTTCGCTTTGCTGCCGCAGGAGACTGTGCCTGCAAGTGTCATAACTGCGGCAGCGCATGCCGCAATCCATACAGCCTTGTTTCCCTGTCGTTTCATATTTTGCATCTTGTTCGTTCGGCTAAAAGTAAGGACTTCGTGTCTTTGTTCCGCCGCTTCTGCCGGGGGCTCTCTGGCGGAAGGTTCTGCGCCCGACATTGGGAGAGCACGGTCAGGCTGCTCGCTTTGTCGTTTTCGGCCTCGCGCCCATCCCCCGAGCGGCTTCGCTGCCGGGCTGTTACAGTCCGCCTCGAGTGCGGGCAACGCCAGGTCTTTGCGGGAAGGGGCTGCGGCATGCACAAAAACTGTTTGTGAAAACCGTATGGTTAAATGTCCTGCGATACGTAGTATCGCCCGCCCGGCGCGGGCACGCGCGGCCTGCCCGGCCCGAGGGCAGTTTCCTCCTTTGGGTAGTTTATCTTGCTGCCGGCAGGCCAGCAGAACACCCGAAGGGTGCGGTTCGAGTGCTGAGCGGCACTGCGTGCGCTACGCCGAGAAAAGAAAATCGACGGTTTCAACGGAAGTTGAAAACGAACGATTTTCTCGGCGCTCGGGTTTTGTTCGGGATAGTTCCGACCATAGCAAAACGAAGTTTTGCAAGCCCACCGCGGGCACGCGGCCCCGCGCGGGAGCGCAGTTTCCTCCGGTTAAGGTGTAACATCCCCCGGCTGGAGTACCCAGCGGCACCGGCACCCGCGCACGACGGATAGAGTAGGAAATCGTTCAAAAGCAGCTTGCGCTTTTGAACAGGATTTCCGCCAGCGCGCAGGACAAATACAGTTTCGGTCGCAGCCCGCGGGGTTAGGGTAGTTCCAGCCCGGTTCGAGTGCTGAGCGGCACTGCGCGCGCTACGCCGAGAAAAGAAAATCGACGGTTTCAACGGAAGTTGAAAACGAACGATTTTCTCGGCGCTCGGGTTTTGTTCGGGATAGTTCCGACCATAGCAAAACGAAGTTTTGCAAGCCCACCGCGGGCACGCGGCCCCGCGCGGGAGCGCAGTTTCCTCCGGTTAAGGTGTAACATCCCCCGGCTGGAGTACCCAGCGGCACCGGCACCCGCGCGCGACGGCTGGAGTAGGAAATCGTTCAAAAGCAGCTTGCGCTTTTGAACAGGATTTCCTCCAGCGCGCGGGATAAAGTACAGTTTCGGTCGCAGCCCGCCCCGTTCTGCGAACCGGATTTTCGCCAGCGTGCAGGCAAAACCCATCTTCGGGGTGCAGCCTGCGGAGTTGGGGGTAGTTACGGTCCGGCTCGAGTGCTGAGCGGCACCGGGCCTCCGCTGCGGGAGGCTGCGGCCCGACATAGGGAGATTCCGGTCGAACCGGATTCCTCCACTGTGTAGGGCCGCCCGCTTCGCGGAATGACTTTTCTCTTTGTCGCTCATGCCGTGGGGGCACTTTTTTAGTCGCCTCAAGCCGGCGGGGCTCTTACTTTCTTTGATAGCAAAGAAAGTAAGCAAAGAAACTACCTCCAGCCGGTTCCGCCTTGTCGGGTGTCCGCGCGTCCTGCGCGTCCCCCTCAAGGCAAAACAAGACGCTTCCGGGAGGGCTTTCGCGTGCGGAGAAAACAGTTTCCCGCGTCCGCGGGCGGGCCGCTGTGCCTAACGGCACCCAAGAGGTTTTTTCGGCTATGATCTCTCTATGTCAGGCCGGAGCCACCCCGGGCGGAGGGTGCCGCTCGGCACACGAACCGGGCTGGAACTACCCTAAATGTCTCCGCTGGCTCCGGCCTTTTGGAACCGAAAACCGCAATCATGCTTGCTCCGCGCGCTGGCAAAATTTTGTTTGGCTGCCATCTCTCTTTGTCGGGCCGCAGCCCCCCGGCGGAGGCCCAGTGCCGTTCGGCACTCGAAACCTGGCCGTTGCGCGATAACAACCTACCCCCTTTTAGCCGGACGCTTTAAAAATAGACCTTGCCATCCTTCGGATAGCGCACCGTATAGCCGAACTTCAAAATCCGTTCCGCACCCGGAGCCAGATCCAGATTCCAAGTCAACATGCCCGTAGCCGCATCCGCCCGCGCCCCCGAACCTTCCGTCAGCGTCACCTCCACCTCGTCCGTGTTCGACACCGGGTACTGATCCTTCACCGTCAGGTTCACCGGAAACTCCTTGTTATTCTTGATCCGGATTTCATACGACCGCGTGCGCTCCTTCTTCGAGCCCGAAACCCGTTCCCTGTAATCCCCCGCCTCCGTGCGTTCCACCGCCACCAGCGGCTCGGACGTCAGCGGCAACGTCAGCGTATCCTGCGTACTCCGCACCGACAAACTCGACTGCCCCAGCATCCGCCCGTCGCAGAAAACATTCACCCGGCCGTCCGCCAGATGCAGCTGCTGCCAATTCGGAATCCGCGCCAGCAAAAGCACATCCGTGCTCACCTTCGGAGTCACCTCGTACTCATACAGCACCGGGATCGTATCCCGACGCACCCGCACCGTCTGGTACGTCTGCGCCCCGTCCGACGACGACGCCAGCGTCAGCGGCCGCGCCAGCCGATACCCCACATTGTTCTCCGAAACATCTAAAGCCGCCGGAGCCGCGTACGTATTCTCCGTCACCACCTCCTCCGCCATGTAAGTGCCGCCTAAACGCGAGACATCCACCATCATTTCCTGAGGGGCATTCAAATCCAGAACCTGCACTTTGTCCCGTTTGACCGGTGTCGGCGCCGGCGCCCGATAATCTACGATCCGGGGATATAACTTCGGTCTCCGCAGCGCCCGCATCGGCGTGCTGTAACTCAGCACCGCCGGAACGCTGTTCCACGGAAACTCCGTCCATTGCCGGACCGCAGCCTGATATTCCAATTCCGCCCGCTGCCGCTCCGAATCGAAGCGGAAAAAATAGATCGGCTTCCACTCCGCCGCCTTGGCATAATAAGAGACCTCGAACTCCACCTTCCCCGGCCCCGGAGCCTCCACCCAGGCCCAAGCCAACGTGACTTTTGAATACTTTTTGCCGATCGAAGCGATCACGCGCTCATCCTCCTTCAGCAATTTGTGCTGTTCCCGAATCGCTTCCCGTATCCGGCGCTGCCGTTCATACAGATCGGGGAAACGCTCCTTCATCCATTTCTCCACCGATTTCGCCTCCTCCAACGATTTCCACGAATGAGACGTCTGAGTCTTCAGAAAATCCATTTCCCGCTCGAGCGCCATACTGTCCGACCGAAGCCGTCCCAATTGCTCCAGTTTCGCATCCCGCTGCTTCGTCCACAGCCGGTACAGCCTCACATTCTCATTCTGAGCAGCGGGCGAAACTTCCGGAATAAACGTGATCCCTTTTCCGCTTCCCGTCGGCATCAGCCGGATTTCGACCGTCTCCCGGTCGGCATACCACAAATCGGGGAATAAGATCCGTTCCCGCGCCGCCCCCTTCAGCGACGCTTCGACCGACAACGTCACATACACCCCCGAAGGATAGATTTTGACACTCTTGACCCGTGCCGTACCGAGCTGCTGTACAGGCTCCGCCGCCACGGCGCCCCCGCCGAAAAGCAGGGCAGCCGCAATAAAACCGAAACGTTTCATAACAGTCTGTTTTCAAAAAAAAGCTCTTGGCAAAAACAGCCCGACCCGCAGGAACCGGTTCGCCCTCCGCCTGACAGATCGGTTATTTTCTCCAAATATAACATTCCTGCACCACAAATCCCGCTTTCCCTGCGAAAAACATTAATTTTGAGCATCATGAACCGGAACCCGCGACATAAGCGGCATATAGCGCTGACAATCACCCTGCTGACCGCCGCGGTCGCAGGATACGTCCTCCTTTTGCCCCGCCCCCTGTTCCGCACCCCGTACTCTACCGTACTCTACTCCCGGCAAGGTGAACTCCTCGGCGCCAAAGTCGCCGAAGACGGACAGTGGCGCTTTCCGCCCGGCCGTTCCTTGTCGCAGAAATACGTCCGCGCCGTGATCGAATACGAAGACCGGCGGTTCTACCGGCACGGCGGAGTGTCGCTGCCCGCCCTCGTGCGCGCCGCCCTGCAAAATTATCGACAGGGCAAAGTGGTCAGCGGCGGATCGACCCTCACCATGCAGCTCGTGCGGCTGAGCCGCGGGAACCCGCCCCGCACGGTGGGCGAAAAGCTGCGCGAAATGCTGATCGCCACCCGCATCGAATGGAGCTACACCAAGGAAGAAATCCTGAGCCTTTACGCCGCCCATGCCCCTTTCGGCGGAAACGTCGCGGGAGTGGAAGCCGCCGCCTGGCGCTACTTCGGCCACGATCCCGGCCAGCTTTCGTGGGCCGAGGCCGCCACGCTCGCCGTGCTGCCCAACTCGCCCGCCCTGATCCACCCCGGCCGCAGCCGCGAGGCCCTGCTCGACAAACGCAACCGGTTGCTCGGAAGACTGCTCCGCACCCATGCGCTCGACAGCACCGAATACGCCGCCGCACTGATCGAGCCGCTGCCCGCCGCGCCGGAGCCGCTGCCCCGGCAGGCCCCCCACCTCATGGACAGACTTCCGGCAGGCACGGCCCTGCGCTCCACCCTCGACAACACCTGGCAGCAGCGGGTCCGCCAGATCGTGGACAACTACGGCCGCCGGACGCTCGCCGCCAACCGCATCCGCAACGCCGCCGCCTTGGTGGCCGACGTGCAGACGGGCGAAGTGCTGGCCTATGTCGGGAACATCACCCCCCTCGACAGCCCCGAAGATGCCGGAGACGGCCGGGCCGTGGACATCATCCGCTCGCGGCGCAGCACGGGCAGCCTCCTTAAACCGATCCTTTACGGCGCGATGCTCGGCGAAGGACAGATTCTGCCCCGGACGCTGGTGTTCGACACCCCGCTGAACATCGCCGGCTTCACCCCGTCGAATTACAGCAAAACATTCAGCGGCGCGGTGCCCGCCGGCGAGGCGGTGGCGCGGTCGCTCAACGTACCGGTCGTGCGGATGCTGACGCAATACAACGCCAGCCGTTTTCTGAGCCTGCTGCGGTCTATGGGACTGACGACCTTCGACCGCAGCGCCGACAATTACGGCGCCACGCTGATCCTCGGCGGAGCCGAAGGAACGCTTTGGGAGATGACCGGACTTTACGCTTCGCTGGCCCGCTCGCTCGAAACCTACAACCACACGGGGCATTACGAGGCAGGGGATATGCGGCCTTTGAGCTTCACCTCGGCACAGGATGGCCCTGCGGCGGCGGACCGGGGCGGAAGCGGCGGAATCTGCCCTCTCTCGCCGGCCGCCCTGTGGTTTATGTTCGAGGCCATGAGCGGCGTGAACCGTCCCGAAGAGGAGGCCGCGTGGCAGGAATTCAGCTCCATGAAACAGATCGCCTGGAAAACCGGCACCAGCTACGGCAATCGCGACGCCTGGGCCATAGGGCTGACGCCGCGGCATATCGTGGGGGTCTGGGTGGGGAATGCCGACGGCGAGGGGCGTGCGGCGATGACCGGCGTGGGATACGCCGCACCGATCTTGTTCGACATTTTTTCGATGCTTCCGGCGGCCGACGGCTGGTTCGCCGAGCCATTGGACGACATGGAGACCGCCGCCGTGTGCCGCCGCAGCGGCCACCGGGCCACGGAGTGGTGCCGCTCGTCGGGCGACCCGATCGACACGGTGCACATTCCGCGGGCGGGAATTTCATCGCCGCTTTGCCCCTACCACAAACCCGTAACGGCGGACGGTGTCACGCGGGGGTGGTTCGTGCTGCCCCCGGCAGCGGAATATTACTACCGGCAGACGGCTTCGGACTATGCCGTGCCTCCGGCGGTGACCGGCTCGTGTCCGTTGGAACTGATCTATCCGCAGCCGGGCGCCGTGCTTTACCTGCCCAAAGGGTTCGCCGGAGGGGAAACGGCTGCCGGGAGGTTCATTTTCCGGGCCGCCCACCGGTCGGACAGTGCCACCCTATACTGGCACCTCGATCAGACTTATTTGGGATCGACCCGTTCGGCTTCCGCAGCGGGACACGCTGTCGCCGTGTCGCCGGCAGCCGGGGAACACCGCCTGACCGTAGTGGACGACCGGGGTAACAGACAGCGGATCCGCTTTACCGTCCTTCGCTCGGACGAGGGCGGCCGGCGGCCGTAGCCGGAGCGAACTGCCGCGGTTCGCAGCCGATCGGCAAAATCGCGGAGGCGGAAAACCGGGCGATTGCACAAAACTCCGAAATTCGCTGAAAATATATATCTTTACAGTTTAAAAACAGACCGATGGCACTTTACTTTCCGAAAAACTACCGTCCCAGGCTGGTGCCCGAGACTCAAGAACAAGCGATCAAAGAGATCAAAGACACTTTCCAGACCTGTCTGAGTGCCGAATTGGGTCTGCGGCGCGTCACCGCTCCCCTGTTCGTCCTTTCCGGAACCGGAATCAACGACGACCTGAACGGCGTGGAGCGGGCGGTGGGTTTCCCGATCAAGGATATGGGCGAGGCCCGGGCCGAAGTCGTGCAGTCGCTGGCCAAATGGAAACGCATCAAACTCGGGGCCTACCAGATCGCGCCGGGGTACGGTCTTTACACCGACATGAACGCCATTCGGGCCGACGAACAGCTGGACAACCTCCACTCGCTGTACGTCGACCAGTGGGACTGGGAGCGGACGATACGGCCCGAGGAGCGGACGATCGCTTTCCTCAAGCATATCGTGCGGAAAATCTACAGTGTGCTGCTCGAAGTCGAGCAGGCCGTTTATCGCACCCATCCTCACATCACGCCGGTGCTGCCGGAAACCATTACGTTCATCCATTCCCAGGAACTGCTCGACCGCTACCCCGCTCTCAGTGCCAAAGAGCGCGAGAATGCCATTGCAAAAGAGTGCGGAGCGGTGTTTATCATCGGGATCGGGAACAAACTCTCCGACGGGGCGCCCCACGACCTGCGGGCTCCCGACTACGACGACTGGATCACCCCGAACGAAGAGGGATTCACCGGGCTCAACGGCGATTTGATCCTTTGGAATCCGGTACTGGAATCGGCTTACGAAATTTCGTCGATGGGAATCCGCGTCACACCGGAATCGCTGGAACAGCAGCTCAAAGCCAGCGGAAAGTACGACGAACGGAAAGGGCTGAAATACCACCGCATGCTGCTGGACGGCGAGCTGCCGCTGTCGATTGGCGGGGGGATCGGGCAGTCCCGGCTCTGCATGTTCTTCCTGCGGTGCGCCCATATCGGCGAGGTGCAGGCCAGCCTCTGGCCGGAAGAGATGCGGGAAGCATGCCGGGCACACAACATCGAACTCAAATAGGAATAAAAAATAAAACGATACGACCCATGTCATCACTTCGATTTCAAGTCGTTCACGGAGCGATTCGCCGGAAAGCCTTGGAGATAGATTTGCCTAAGGATCGGCCGTCGGAATACTTCGGCAAATACGTCTTCAACCAGGATCGGATGCGGAAATACCTACCCAAGCACGTGTACGAAGCTCTCGCCGACACGATGGACAACCGGGCCCCGTTGAGCCG
>NZ_CANQYJ010000003.1 GCF_947628055.1 uncultured Rikenella sp. | reverse complement strand
TCCTCGCGCTACCTCGGCATAGCCCACAAGTGGTCTCTGCCCTCGGAACGCTGCTCGGTTCCTCCTCGCCGCTCACCTTATTCAGGGTAGAGGCCCCGGTTCGAGTGCCGAGCGGCACCACTGGCAGCGTCGGTTGTTCACAAAGAGAACAGTTCTATCCCGAACACGTACAATAAAACCTACTTTTCTTCTTTTTCGAGTTCGGCTCTGCGCCGGGGCCGCTTTTCGCGGCCGGGGGGCGGCGGAACCGAAAAATTGGGATAAGGGATGAACCGGTAAGATAAAGTATGTAATCGCGTAATGTTTCCGGAGCCAATCCGTGGCGGTGTCTGTATAGGGATAGGGGAAAAGCTTACAATCGGCTTTATCGGCTGCACTTCCACTACAATTCTTATCGGAAAACACAGAAGCGCCTTTAAAATCAATCACTTACGATGATTTTAAAGGCGCTTGGATTTTGTCGGGGAGACTGGATTCGAACCAGCGACCCCCTGCTCCCAAAGCAGGTGCGCTAACCGGACTGCGCTACACCCCGTAAATTCCGAACATACGGCAAAGGTAACCCTTTTTTCGTCCGCGGCCAAATTCGGGTTATCGGTTCAGTGCCGCCAAAACCGCGCCGTGTAAAGCCGCCGTGCAAGCGACAATGGAATCTCCCGTTTCCGGCTCCCCCCCGTAATAATCCGTAATGACACCTCCGGCCCCCCGAATCACCGGAATCAACGCGGCAATATCCCAACGGCTCATGATCGGATCGACCATAATGTCCGCCCGACCCGTCGCCAGCAGGCAGTAGCCATAAGCATCCCCCCACGTCCGCAGTATCCGGCACCGTTCGGCCAACGCCATGAAAGGGTGAATATTCCGGTGTTTCGCCACGTCCAGTATGTCAGTCGTCAGCAATGTCGCCTGTCCCAGCGAATTGCAGTCCCGCATCCGGGTTTGTACCCCGTTCCGCAACGCCACCCGGTTGTCTCCCATGATCAGATCGTCCAGCATCGGATTGTAAATCGCCCCGTAAACCGCCTTGCCCCCTGCCAATACCCCGATGAGCGTGGCGAACAGCGGCACCCCGTGAATGAAACTTTTCGTTCCGTCGATCGGGTCCACGATCCACTCGATCAAAGAGTTGCTGGCCGAAGCCGGATGGGTGCCGCTCTCCTCCCCCACGATCGCCCCGCCCGGAAACCGACTTTCGATCTGTGCGACGATATACTGCTCGATCTCCCGGTCGGCCTGCGTCACCGGCGAGTCGTCGGCTTTATAGTCCACGTGCACCCGGCCGATGTATTGATGAACGGTTTCCCGAATGGCCGGTGTCAAAGAGCGAACGAATTCCGAAAATTCCTGAAAGGTAAACATATGGGTTAAGGTATGTGCATGAATTTGTGGCTCTGGATCGAGATGTTCCACTGTGGATTGGCCTTCGCATACTCGACCAATACCGGAATCACCTCCCGGTAACGGCTCCACTCCGGTTGCAGGTAGAGCCTGCAATCCGGCGAAACCCGACCGGCATTCTCCTCGGCCCAAGCGATGTCGTCGGGCGTCTCGACAATGACCTTCAACTCGTCTGCCCGTCGCAGCACCTCCGGCAGCGGCGGCTGTTGCCGTTTCGGCGACAGACACACCCAGTCGATACTGCCCGACAGCGGATGTGTCCCCGAGGTTTCGATAAAGATTTCCACTCCCCTGGCCTTGAGCGAAGCGGTCAGCGGTTCCAGCGGATACAAGGTCGGTTCGCCGCCCGTAATCACAATCGCCTGTGCCGGCAGCGCCGCCGCCCGTTCCACAATTTCGGTGATCGGCGTCGGTGGATAGAGCCGGGCGTTCCACGTGAACTTGGCGTCGCACCACCGGCACCCCACGTCGCACCCCCCTAACCGAATGAAATAGGCCGGCTTTCCCGCATGATACCCCTCGCCCTGAATGGTGTAAAAATCCTCCACCAGCGGTAGCAGACGCCCCCCCTCCAACAGTTCGTATATATCGTTCGTCATGTCAGTTCGTCCTCGCATACGGCGTAAAGCGCTCCTAAATTCCGCCCCAGCCCGTCGTAGTCCATGCCGTAGCCGATGATGAATTTCGGTTCCGCCTCCAATGCCGCGTAGTCGATCGGCAGCGGTTCGGGCCGTTCTGTCTGATGATAATATGTCTCGGGTTTCAGCAACAAGGTCGCCACCCGAACACTCCGCGCCCCCTGTTCCGCCAGCATGGCTTGCAGTTTATGGATGGTCGCGCCGGTATCCACCACGTCTTCGGCGATCAGCACATCGCGTCCCCGGACATCGGTCGTCAGCGGCACGTCGATTTGAATGGTTCCGGAGCTCCCGAGGCCTTCATAAGACGAGAGTTTGACGAAGGCTACCTCGAAATCGCCCGTAAGCTGCCGGAACAGTTCTCCTGCGAAGACAAACGCTCCGTTCAGGGTCACCAAAAGCAACGGGCGTGCGGCATTCGCATAATCGCGGTTGATCCGTCCCGCCACATCGGAAATCGCGGCATGGATGGCCTCTGCCGGAATGTACGGCTCGAAACGGCGGTCGCGGATCGTAAGGGTCGGTTTCAAAAGAAATAGAAAGTGTGTTTGCCGAAAAGTTTATACCTTCGCAAAGTTAAATAAAATACCCTATCCTATGCAACCGAAAGTTTCGATCATCATGGGCAGCACGTCGGATCTGAATATTATGTCCGCCGCGGCCAAATTTCTCGATGAAATGAATATCCCGTTCGAGATCAACGCTTTGTCGGCGCATCGCACACCGGAATTGGTGCTGGATTTCGCGAAAAAGGCCCACGCGCGGGGGGTGAAGGTCATTATTGCCGGAGCGGGCGGAGCGGCCCATCTGCCGGGGGTGATCGCTGCGCTGACGCCGCTGCCGGTGGTGGGGGTGCCGATCAAGTCGTCCAACTCGATCGACGGCTGGGACAGTATCCTGTCGATGTTGCAGATGCCGTCGGGCATTCCGGTGGCTACGGTGGCGCTGGACGGGGCCAAAAATGCGGCGATTCTGGCCATGCAGATCATCGCGACGGGCGAACCGGAGGTGCAGCGGCAGATGCTGAAATTCAAGGCGGAGTTGGCCGATAAGATCGCGCAGGCCAATCGGGAGCTGGAGGCTGTGCAGTTCAAAAACCGGATCGGTTAGGGCCGGAAAACTTTTGCCCGGAATTTGCTATATTTGAAACCGTCCTACTTGCAGCAGGGCGGTTTTTTGTGCCCCATCCATCCGTAACTTATGGAGCAGAATGTTATTTATGCTTTGATATTGACCCTCCTGGCGGGTCTTTCGACTGGAATCGGGAGTCTGATCGCTTTTTTTGCCAAGCGCACGAACCGTACATTCCTCTCTTTTTCGCTCGGATTGTCGGCCGGAGTGATGATCTATATCTCGTTCGTGGAACTTTTCGCCCAATCGGCGGATATTTTGTCGACAGACTATGGCCCACGCTGGGGACAGATCGCTGCGGTCGTTTCTTTTTTCGGAGGTATTTTATTTATCGCCCTGATCGACAGATTGGTGCCTTCGGTCGATAATCCCCACGAGATGAGAAGCGTGGAAAGCATGCGGGTGGAGGTCAAAACGCTGGGAGGAAAACCCGTCCATTCCAAACACATGATGCGGATGGGGATTATGACGGCATTGGTGATCGGCATCCACAACTTTCCGGAGGGCATCGCCACGTTCATGACAGCCTTAGAGGATCCGCAGATGGGGATCGCCATTGCCGCGGCCATCGCTATTCACAATATACCGGAAGGGATTGCGGTGTCGGTGCCGGTTTATTATGCCACCGGCAGCCGGAAAAAGGCGTTCAAGTTTTCGTTCTTGTCGGGACTGGCAGAGCCGGTGGGAGCTGTGGTCGGTTACCTGATTCTCTTGCCGTTCCTTTCGCCGGCGATGCTGGGCTATATCTTTGCGGCGATTGCGGGGATCATGGTCTATATCTCGCTGGACGAACTGCTCCCGGCTGCACATGAGTACGGGAAACATCATGTGGCGATCTGGGGGTTGATTATCGGCATGGCGGTCATGGCGGTGAGTCTCGTCGCGTTTCAATAAATATCTGCAGTATGCCGAACCGATTTAAACGCTGGTGGACAGGAGCGTCCTGGAATGAGAAATTGATGTATGTACTGATCGCGGCGTTGGCGATCGGGATCGCCACGCGGTGGCGTTTTGTGCTCGACGAGGTCGGCGAGGCGTTCCGGAATATTTTTATGCGTTGATTCGGAAAGTGAATCTCAAACGTATATCCGATGACAAACCGACAGTTTTTTAGAATCTGATCCGCGTACATAGGGGCGGATACGGCGGTATGAACTATAATAAGCGGGCAGAGGTACTCCCCTGCCCGCTTTGTCGTTACATCCTCGGTTTCTGGACGATACGGATGACCAGCGAGGCGATGAAGATCAGTATCCCGTAGCATATGGGAATAATGGCCAGTCGCAGGCCGCCGCATAGCAGGCTCATGCTGATATCGCCGGCCATTTCGATGGCGCCGAATGCGTTGAACAGTCCTATGAAAGTGCTGAGTATGCCGGTGGAGAGTGCGATAGCACCGATCTCCCGAACCCAGGTAGGGGCTTTCCATGCGGCGAAGAAAAGGGCAATCAGTTCGATGGTCAGCAGTGACATCCAGCCCATGCCGCCTTCGATGAATAAATCGATCATGACTTGTGTAATTTAAAGGGTGACTAAAATGGTTGGGGGTTTCCGGATTTCCCTATGGCAAAGTTAGAGGTAATCGGATCGAATGGTAGGGTCGAATCCGGTTGTGGAGATGCCGAATCCCTTTCTTTGCCTTGCAGGAGCTGGATTTGGGCCGGGAAAGGGTAATTTTAGGGGAGAAAAAACAGAAAATTGTTTGAAGATGAAAAGCGGGTATGCAGTTCTGTATTGGAGCGGAATGATTGTATTGGTCGGTTTGGTGCTGGTCAGTTTCAGTTATTCGCTGGTTGAAGCGCTGTTTGTTTCGGTTTCGTTTTTGCCGTGCGTACTGTTGGTCGAGTATTTTTACCGACAATTGTCGTTCCGTCGCCTGTTCGATCTGGTCTGGTTTGCGTTCGGGGTGCTGTTTACGCAGTATCTGATCCTGTTGCTCGCCCATGCCTTGTTTTTCGAGTCGCCTGCGACCCGCCTGCCCGGCGTTTTGCTGAATCCGGTTTTCGTGTGGCTGGTGCTGTTCGTTTATTTGGCGCCGTTGAAACTGATCGAGTACTATTTGACCGGGAAGACGGAGGCTGATGCGAAGCGGTTCGTCGAGTTTATTTCGGACCGGAAACGGATTTCCGTAGAGGTCGGGCGGATCGCTTATATAGAGTCCAATGACGACGAGGTTTGGCTGCATACCGATGATGGCCGGGCATACCGCAATAAAACGAATATTTCTCACTGGGAACGGGAATTGGGGAGGCCTTTTTTAAGAACCCACCGTTCATTTCTGGTCAATGCCGGCCTGATAGAACGATACGATGAAGCGGCGGTTTACGTCCGGGGTATCCGGATCGACATTTCGCGTAAGTATCGTCCGGCGGTGATGGAATATATAAAAGGGCGGTGATGTCTGAGAATCACCGCCCTTGGGCTTGGCAGTTTATCCGTGCTGCTCTGACTTCCGGACCAGCTCCATCCCTCGCCGCAACGCCGCTTCATTCGCCGGAATCATCTTGTGCGCCCGTTCCGGCAGCGAATGCCTGAGACCCTCGATCACATTCTCGATCGTGACCAACGGTTTGATCCGCAGAAAAGCCCCCAGGACAAACATGTTGAACACCTTCGCATTCCCGCTCCGCGCCGCTTCGACCGCCGCATCAATGGTATAGATGTCCAAGTCCGTCCTGTGCGGCGGATGAGTAATCCCGTTCGGATCGTACAGCAGTGTCCCCCCCGCCTTAATGGAATCCTCGAACTTGTCCAGCGACTGCTGGTTCAGCACGATCCCCGTGTCGAACTCCTGCAGCACCGGCGAACTGATCTTGCGGTCGCTCAGAATCACCGTCACATTGGCTGTTCCGCCCCGCATCTCCGGCCCGTAAGACGGAATCCAGCTCACCTCCTGCCCCTGCATCACCCCCGAATAGGCCAGAATTTTTCCCATCGACAAAACCCCCTGCCCGCCGAATCCGGCTATAATGATCTCTTCTTTCATACGTAAACTCCTGTATCTGTGTCGTTATTTCTCGGTCGCGGCCGCTTGTGCGGAGAGGTCTTTCAAGTCCCCCAACGGATAGGTGGCGTGCATATTTTCTTCCATCCACCGGTTTGCCGCCACCGGCGACAGCTTCCATCCCGAATTGCAAGTCGCCACGATCTCGACGAATGAAAATCCCCGGTTCTGGATCGAGTTCTCGAATGCTTTCTTGATCGCCTTTTTGGCTCTCCGCACGTTGGCCGGCGTATTGACGCTCTGCCGCGTCACATAAGTCACCCCGTCCAACAAAGTCAGCATATCGGCCACTTTGAACGGATAGCCGTTCAAGGCCGCATCCCGCCCCATCGGCGTCGTGGCGGTCTTCATCCCGAGCAGTGTCGTCGGTGCCATCTGCCCTCCCGTCATCCCGTAAATCGCGTTGTTGATGAAGATGATCGCAATATTATCCCCTCGATTGGCCGCATGGATCGCTTCGGCTGTCCCGATCGCCGCCAAGTCCCCGTCCCCCTGATAGGTGAAGACGAGTTTGTCAGGACACAGGCGTTTCGCCGCTGTAGCCACCGCCGGCGCCCGCCCGTGTGAAGCCTGGATCCAGTCGATGTCGATGTAGTTGTACAGGAAAGCCGCACAGCCCACCGGCGTAATCCCGATCGCCCGATCCTCGGCGCCGAGTTCGTCGATCGCTTCGGCCACTAACTTGTGCACCGTCCCGTGCGAACATCCCGGACAGTAGTGCATTGTCGTATCCAACAGCAGCCTCGGCCGGTCGTAAACTTTTTCGGTCTCTGTCCCCGTCGTTTCGAGTATGGCAGTCTCTTCCGTCATCATTGCAGTCCTCCGGTTTCGGTCATCAATTGTTTGAGTGCGTCGTACACTTCGCGCGGCGAGTGGATGATCCCTCCGGTTCGGCCGAAGTGCCGCACCGGCATGGCCGCATTCCCGATCGCCATCCGCACGTCTTCGATCATCTGCCCCATGCTCAGTTCGACGGACAAGAATCCTTTGGCATGTTCCGCCGCCCGCCGGATCGTTGCCGCCGGGAAGGGAAAGAGCGTGATCGGCCGGATCAGCCCCACGCGCAACCCTTCGGCCCTGGCATCTTCGACCACTTTGGCGCAGATGCGCGACGAGGCCCCGTAAGCCACCAAAATATATTCCGCATCCGCAGTCTCCATCTCTTCGACCCGCACTTCGTCGCGTTCCATCCGGTCGTATTTCTCCTGCAGCTTATGGTTGTGGCGTTCCATCGTTTCCGGATCGATATAGCACGACGTGACGATATTCCGCTCCTTGCGCTGCATCGGCCCGGAACCTTTCCCCAGCGCCGCCCACGGACACTCCTCTCTGATTTGCGCTTCGGTCCGCCGCGGTTTCTGCGGGCTGAGCCGCACTTTTTCCATCATCTGTCCGATCACCCCGTCGGCCAAGATCACCACCGGGTTCAGGTATTTGAAAGCCAGCTCGAAAGCCAAGTCGACGAAGTCGTTCATTTCCTGCACCGAATTGGGGGCCAGCACCGGCATCCGGTAGTCCCCGTGTCCCCCTCCCTTGACAACCTGAAAGTAGTCGGCCTGCGACGCCTGTATCGTTCCCAAGCCCGGCCCCCCGCGCGAGACGTCGATCACCACGCAAGGCAGTTCCGCCCCCGCTAAATACGAAAGCCCTTCGCACATCAACGACAGCCCCGGGCTCGAGGTCGAGGTCATCACCCGTTTCCCCACCGACGCCCCGCCGTACACCATATTGATCGAAGCCACCTCGCTTTCCGCCTGCAAAACCACCATTCCGGTGGTCTTCCACGGCCGCAGCTCGGACAAAGTCTCCAAAACCTCCGACTGCGGGGTGATGGGGTACCCGAAGTAGCCGTCCACGCCGCATCTTACCGCAGCATGGGCCAGCACTTCGTTTCCTTTCATCAATTTAATATCTTCCATGCTTTTACGCTTGTTTTTTCTCTCTGTAAACGACGATGCAACTGTCCGGACACACCACCGCACACCCGGCGCATCCGATGCAGGCCTCCGGGTGGGCCATGTAGCAGTAGTTGTATCCTTTCGAGTTCACCTGAGGGCTCAGGCCGATGGTTTGCGTCGGGCAGGCTTCGATGCAGACGCTGCACCCTTTGCAGCGTTCGATGTCTACCACGATTCTCCCTTTTATCTTTGCCATAATGTGTGCGTTCTCCGTGTATTCTTCGATAATCGCAGTGCAAAGGTATCGGAATGGTTTATTAAGAAAAGGCGATATTTTGGAATTTCATACGGTGTCCAAATTGAATAAGAAAAGGAGTAACGTATTGTTACTCCTTTTCTTATGTACAGCTATGTTCGTGTGTCCAACCGATTACTCTTCCAGAGAATGGATGACTAACCCGGATCGTAATTTCGGCTCGAACCACGTGGTTTTCGGCGGCATGATATTCCCCGTGTCGGCAATGTCGATCAGCTGTTTCATCGACACCGGATACAAGGCGAATGCCACTGCCATCTCCCCGCTGTCCACCCGCCTCTGCAATTCGCCCAAGCCCCGAATCCCGCCTACGAAGTCGATCCGCTTGTCCGTCCGCAAATCCTTGATGCCAAGTATCTTGTCCAGTACCAAGTTCGACAGGATCGTCACATCCAGTACTCCGATCGGGTCGTTATCGTCATAAGTCCCCTCTTTGGCTTTCAGTTCATACCACTCCCCTCCCAAATACATGGCAAAGTCATGTAATTCAGCCGGTTTGTAGATCCCCTTCCCTTTTTTCGTAACCGTAAAGTCTTTTTCCAAAGCAGCCACGAGCTCCGTCGGCGCAAGCCCGTTCAAATCGCGCACCACCCGATTGTAGTCGATGATTTTCAGCTGGTTGTCCGGAAAAATCACCGTCAGAAAGTAGTTGAATTCCTCCTCGCCCGTATATTGTCCGCCGGCTTTGAGAACAGCCTCTTTCTTTTCCAGTCCCACCCGTGCCGCCGCCGCTGTCCGGTGGTGTCCGTCCGCCACATACAAGGCCGGTATCTTGGCGAAAATTTCCGTAATCCGCGCAATCGTATCCCGGTCGTCGATTACCCAGAAGCGGTGTCCGAATCCGTCCCCGTCGGCCACGAAATCGTATTCCGGCGCCTTTGTCGTAACAACCTGACGGACAATCGCATCCATCTCCGCATTCGCCGGATATGCGAAAAAGACCGGTTCGATATTGGCATTCTGGTTCCGCACGTGGATCATCCGATCCTCCTCCTTGTCCGGCCGCGTCAACTCGTGCTTCTTGATCCGCCCCTCCACGTAATCCTGAAAGTGGCAAGCCGCCACCAACCCATACTGTGTCCGCCCCTCCATCGTCTGGGCATAGACATAGTAATGCTCTTCCCTATCAGCTATAAGCCACCCGTTGTCCTTCCACCGTTTGAAGTTGGCCACGGCGCGCTCGTAAGCGGCATCGGAGTGTTCGTCGATGATCGGGTCGAAGTCGATCTCCGGCTTAATGATATGCAGCAGCGACTTTTCTCCCGCCTCCGCTTTCGCCTCCGCAGAGTTCAGCACGTCGTACGGCCGCGAGGCCACCTCTTTGGCCAGCTCCCGCGGCGGCCGAATCCCTTTGAACGGTTTGATTTTCACCATAATAAGGCTGTTTTAGCGATTGACCTGAAATTTGGTGACCCCTTCCTTGAAAAACGCCACGATCTGCCGCACCGCCGCCAATCCCGCATTGACATTGGCCTCCGCCGTTTCCGCCCCCATCTTTTTCGGCGTGGCGAAGAAGCGTTTGCCGAATTTTTCCGCCAGCTCTGCCGCCGTATCCGGTGCGATGTCGGTAATGTATTTCAAGTCTGTGCGTTCGTCGAGCGCGCGCATCAATCCCGCCTCGTCGATCACCTCCTTGCGTGCGGTATTGACCAGCGTCGCCCCTTGCGGCATCGACATCAAGAGCTCATATCCAATAGAACCCTTTGTTTCAGCCGTCGTCGGAATGTGCAGCGACACGTAATCGCTGTTCGCATAGAGTTCCGCTGCGGAAGAAGCCATCCGTACCCCGTCCCCGGCGAAAATCGCCGGATCGGTAACGAACGGATCATAAGCACTCACCTCCATCCCCAGCGCCCGCCCGTATCGCGCTACGATCCGCCCCACGTTCCCATAGGCGTGAATCCCCAGCCGTTTTCCGCTGATTTCATGCCCTGTCCCCGGCGTAAACTGGTTGCGGGCCATGAAGATCATCATCGAGATCGCGAGTTCGGCCACGGCATTGGAGTTCTGTCCCGGCGTGTTCATGGCCACGATCCCCCGCGCAGTGCAAGCGGCCAAGTCGAGGTTGTCGTACCCTGCTCCCGCCCGCACCACGATCCGGAGTTTCGGTGCCGCGCCGATCACGTCTGCCGTCACCTTGTCCGACCGCACGATCAACGCATCGGCATCGGCCACCGCCGCTTTCAACACATCGACCGATGCGTATTTTTCCAACAAAGCGCATTCCAATCCCGCTTCGCGCGCAATGGCTGCCATACCGTCCGTGGCTTGCTTGGAAAAGGGTTTCTCGGTTGCTATTAATATTTTCATAATTTTTAGTCTTTATCCATTCTTTTTTTCAAACTGCCGCCCGCAGATGTCGTTGGTACGTAACGAACCTCTGACAATTGAAATATTCCGCACGCGAAAGCCCTTCCGGAAGCGTCGTGTTTTGCCTTGAGGGGGCCGCGCAGGACGCGCGGACACCCGACAAGGCGAAACCGGCTGGAGGCAGTTTCTTTGTCTACTTTCTTTGCTGGCAAAGAAAGTAGAAGCCCCCGCCGGCTTGAGGCGGATTAAATGTATTGTTTTTCAAACTCCTGCATGCAGTCTACCAACGCCTGTACGCTCTCCTTGGGCATCGCATTGTAGATCGAAGCGCGGAAACCGCCCACCAAGCGATGTCCCTTGACCCCCACCATGCCGCGCGCTTTCGCGAAATCGAGGAATGCCGTCGGTTCCAAATCCTTGTGCGCATCGCTGTAGACGAAGCAGACATTCATCAGTGACCGGTCTTCGCGCGCCGCCGTGCCGACGAACATCGAGTTGCGGTCGATTTCGTCGTACAAGAGCGCCGCCTTTTCCGCGTTGAGCTTCTGAATGGCCGGCACCCCGCCGATCGACTTGAGCCACCGCAGCGTTTCGCGCACCACGTAGATCGGGAATACCGGCGGCGTGTTGAACATCGATCCCCCCTCGACATGCGTCCGGTAGTCCAGCATCGTCGGAATCGGCCGCGAAACCTTGCCCAGAATATCGTTGCGCACGATGACGAACGTCACCCCCGCCGGCCCTAAGTTTTTCTGCGCCCCGCCGTAGATCAGTCCGTATTTCGACACGTCCACCGGCCGCGAAAGGATGTCCGACGACATGTCCGCCACCAATGTCACCGGCGAGTCGAGGTCGGTTTTGTACTCCGTCCCGAAGATCGTATTGTTGGTCGTGATGTGGAGGTAGTCCAGGTCGGCCGGGATCGCGTATCCTTTCGGAATATAGGAGAAATTCCTGTCTTCCGACGATGCCACCGCCACCACGTCGCCGAACAGTTTGGCTTCTTTCATCGCTTTTCTGGCCCACACTCCGGTATTGACGTACCCCGCTTTCCGTTCCAGCAGGTTGAACGGCACCATGCAGAACTGCATGCTCGCCCCCCCGCCGAGAAACAGCACGCTGTACCCCTCCGGAATGTTCAGCAGCTCTTTGAGCAACGCTACCGCTTCGTCCAGCACCTCCTCGAAGTCCTTGGTGCGGTGCGATATTTCGAGCACCGAAAGACCGATGCCATTGAGGTCCAAAACAGCTTGGGCGGCGTTTTCGACCGCTGCGCGGGGCAGGATCGAAGGCCCTGCGGAGAAATTATGTTTTTTCATATTTCGGAATGTTTGATTCGTCGTCGATGCAGCGCAAAGCCTGGTCTGGTGCAAAAACGGCTATCAAATATCGGAAATATTCTCCGATAATGAAATTTTTTGCGAATTTTGTTCAGCCAACACCTCTATGAAAGATTTCACCTCCGGCCCTGTCGGGCGGCAGATTCTGCTTTTTTCGCTGCCCATCATCATGGGCAATTTCGTCATGCAGCTTTACCAGATCGTGGACAGCGCCATCGTGGGACGCTATCTGGGCAAAGAGGCGCTGGCGGCGGTCGGAGCCAGCACGCCGGTAGTGTTCGCCGTAATCGCATTGGTGATCGGGGTCGGCAGCGGAGCGAGCGTCGTATTGTCGCAGTATTACGGAGCCAGACAGTACGATAAAGTCAGGCTGACCAGCGATACGCTGCATGTTTTTCTGGTCGGGTCGGGGCTGGTCGTCGCGCTGGTGGGGATTTTTTTCAGTGAGGGCATTTTCCGGCTTATCGGTTTACCTCAGGAACTCATTCCTTTAGCTGCGGATTATTTGCGTATTTATTTAGGCGGTATCTTTCTGCTGTTCGGATTCAATACGGTGGCGGCTGTTCTGCGGGGAGTGGGCGACTCGAAAACACCGCTTTATTTTCTGCTTCTGTCGGCGATTCTCAATGTGGGATTGGATCTGCTTTTCATCTTAGTGTTCGGTTGGGGTGTGGCCGGGGCAGCCTGGGCGACCGTCGCGGCGCAGGGGGCGGCTTATTTTACGGCCGTGTGGTATATCAATGCGGGGAAATCGATTTTCCGGATCGATCTGCTGAAATTGCGGTTCGACCGGACGATTTTCCGGCAGTGCATCAATTACGGGCTGCCGACGGGAGTGCAGCAGGCGTTCGTGGCTTTCGGGATGGTGGCCCTGATGGGGATCGTCAACGGATGGGGGACGGATGTGATCGCAGGCTACAGCGCGGCGATCCGGGTGGATCATTTAGCGGTGATCCCGTCGATGAATTTCGCTATGGCGCTGACCAGTTTCACGGGACAGAACGTGGGGGCCGGACACCTGGATCGCGTGCATAAAGGGTTGAAAATGACGATGATTTTTTCGTCCCTGACCTGTGTGGCGATTACGGCGGTGATTGTGCTGTTCGGGGCGGACATCTTGAGGATTTTCACCGTCGATCCGGACGTGATCCGGGTGGGGACGGAATATTTAGTGATTGTCAGCCTGTTTTATCTGATTTTCAGCGCCATGTTCGTTATCAACGGGATGCTGCGGGGGGCCGGGGCGGTCATTTTTCCGATGTTTTCCACGTTGGTTTCGCTGTGGGCAGTGCGTATTCCTGCGGCGATGTGGCTTTCCCGGCTGATGGGCGAGCAGGGTATCTGGTGGTCGGTGCCGATCGGCTGGAGTGTCGGGCTGGCGATCGCTTACGGATATTACAAGAGCGGGAAATGGGAAAATCACTCTATCTTTGCTAAAAATAAGAAGAAACCAGAATCTGCATTATGATAAAATCGATGACCGGTTACGGACGTGCCGAAAGGCATACCGACCAACGCAAAATCATTGTGGAAATCAAAAGTCTGAACAGCAAGCAGCTGGATTTGTCGGCCCGCATCCCCTCCATTTACCGGGAGAAGGAGTATGAAATACGAAATACCGTGGGCAAGGCGCTGGGACGGGGTAAAGTAGACTTGTTCGTGTCGGTCGAGAATATCGGGGGAGCGAAAACCAATGCCGGTTCGATCAATATCGAATTGTTCAAGGCATATTATTCGCAACTGGCCGAGTTGCAGAAAGAATTGGGCGACACGAACACGGCGGAGCCGCTGATTACAACGGTGCTTCGTTTGCCGGATGTGATGCAGACCGAGGCGGTGGCGATCAGCGATGAGGAATGGGCCGCGCTTTCGGAGGCGGTGGACGAGGCGGTGGAAAATCTGAACCGGTTCCGTGCGCAGGAGGGGGCGGTGCTGATCGCCGATCTGTTGAAACGGATCGACACGATCGAGGAGTTGGCGGCCCAGATCGTGCCGCTGGAGGAGGAACGGATCGAAACGGTGCGCGCACGGCTCATGGAGAACCTCAAGGCCTTGCAGGTGCATGTGGACAACAACCGTTTCGAGCAGGAGATCATCTATTACCTCGAAAAGTTCGACATCACGGAGGAAAAGGTGCGGCTCAAGCAGCACTGCAACTATTTCCGCACTGTGGCGGGCGAGTCGGAGGGGGTGGGACGCAAGTTAGGCTTCATTGCGCAGGAGATCGGCCGCGAGATCAATACCACGGGGTCGAAAGCCAATCATGCGGGGATACAGAAGATCGTGGTGCGAATGAAGGACGAGCTGGAGAAAATCAAGGAACAGTTACTCAACCTTTTATAAAACGTTCGGCTTATGGGCAAGGTATTGATATTCTCGGCGCCGTCGGGTTCGGGCAAAACGACGATCGTCAAACATCTGCTGGCGCGTTTTCCGGAACTGGAGTTCTCCATTTCGGCCACGTCGCGGGCGCCGCGGGGCGAGGAGCGGGACGGGGTGGACTACTATTTCATGGATGCGGCGGAGTTTGCGGCGCGGGTCGAAGAGGGGGAATTCGTCGAGTGGGAGGAGGTCTATGCGGGGACGTGCTATGGGACGCTCAGGGCCGAAATCGAACGGATTTGGGATCGGGGGCATGTGGTGGTGTTCGACGTGGATGTGATGGGGGCGCTGAATATCAAGAAACTGTTCGGCGACCGCGCCCTCTCGATTTTCATTATGCCGCCGTCGGTGGAGGCGCTGCGGGGGCGGTTGGAAGGGCGCGGAACGGACTCGCCGGAGGCGATCGAACGACGGCTGGCGAAAGCGGAACAGGAGATCGGGTACGCGCCGCGGTTCGACCGGGTGATCGTCAATGACGATCTCGAAACGGCTTATGCCGAGGCGAGACAAGTGGTCGGGGATTTTCTGGCAGCCAAGTAAATATCGGCGGGGTTCATGGAAAGGATGCGGAAACGGGTGGCGTTGCTGATGGGATCGTTCAATCCGGTTCACTGCGGGCATCTGGCGGTGGCCCGGTATGTCTTGGCGCGGGGGCTGGCGGACGAGGTGTGGCTCGTGGTGTCGCCGCAGAATCCGCTGAAAGACCCGGCGGAACTGGCTTCTTTTGCGGATCGTATGGAGATGGTGCGGCTGGCGTTGGAGGAGATCGGCGACAACAGGCTCGGGGTTTGCGATGCGGAGGCTTCCCTGCCCCGGCCTTCCTACACATTCAATACAATCCGGCATTTGCAAAATCTATATCCGGGTACGCAGTTTATCATTCTGGCCGGCAGCGATATTGCCGATCAGCTGCCCCGGTGGTACCGGGCGGAGGAGTTGCGGCGCATGGTTCGGTTTTTGATTTATCCGCGCAACGGGGGGACGGCGTCGCCGGAGATGGCGCAGGCGCCGGTTTACGGGGTCGATTCGACTTCGATCCGGGCGGCATTGGCGACGGGGATTCCTATTGGGGCTGATGTGATACCGGAACCGGTCTTGGACTATATCAGGGACAAAAAACTGTACGGCTATGGACAGCAGCGGGACGATTGAATACTGGACGAAGATGATCGAGCGGCATCCGAAGGAGGCGGAGTATTATTTTGAACGGGGGCGGCTGCATTATCGGAACAACGATTTCGGCGAGGCGATCAACGATTTCAATCGGGCGTTGGAGCTCGATCCCGGACATACTGCGGCGCGGCAAATGTGGGAAATGGCGCAGGCGATTTTCAACTTTCGGAATTTCGACCTCTATAATCCGTGACAAGTTTTTCGGGAAAAGGCATTTTGAACGTGTCGAAGCCTATTTTTCGTAGATGAGCGGGTGGTCCGATCATTGGAATGACGGCCATCCGCTCTTGTTATTCATTCGGCTGTTTCATTCGCTCTGCCGGGTGAAGACGAGTTTCGACGTGTCGAAGCCCAGTTGGTCTGCCCGGTCGATCAACTGCCGGATCGTTTTTTGCGGCAGCTTCGGCGTCCGGGAGAGTATCCACAGGTATTTTCTCTTTTTCCCTCCCACCAGCGCATACCGGTAGTCCGGATCGAGCGCCAGAATGTAGTACGGCGAATAGAAAGGCCCGAAGAACGAGACTTTCAGAAATCCCGGCCGCGTCGGATCGTCCGGCGCCCCCAGTTTCGCCTTCCCCTCCGCCACGGACAACCGGCTGCCCGGCTTCTCTTTGCGGCCGCTATTGACGACGCGCACCTTTCCGTCCGGCCGCATCATATACTCTGCCGTTACGGAGTGCATGTCGCGTTCAAAACGAAAATCGAAGCGGGCGATTTCGTACCATTTGCCCAAATACTTTTTCAGATCGAAATTTTGAATCGGATCGTATTCCATAATCGTGTTTTTTAATAGGATAACTCGATGATGGAATAGTCAATAATTGTGCCGAACGAATCCCTCCGCGTTCGTTACACCGGTCGCGTCCTGTCGCGCAGCCACTGTTTTTCGTCCGTGTTTAACAAAGGGGCCAGCCGTTCGTAGACCTTCGCATGATAGTCGTTCAGCCACTCCCGCTGGTCGGCGTCCAGCACGGCCGTATCGACGGCGCGCAACGAGATGGGGCACAAGGTCAGCGGCTCGAACCGCAGGAATCCCTCCGGACATCCCTCAGCCGTCACTAAAGTCAGGTTTTCGATCCGTATCCCGTACCGCCCCGCGAGGTACAGCCCCGGCTCGCAGCTCTGCACCATCCCCGGTTCCAATACCACCGGATTTTCGTTCATCCGGATCGACTGCGGCCCCTCGTGCACGCACAGGAAGTGCCCTACCCCATGCCCAGTCCCGTGCAGGTAGTTCTGTCCTCTGTTCCACAAGTGCCGCCGGGCCAAAACATCCAACTGCGCCCCCCGCGTCCCGACCGGGAACCGGGCTGCACTCAGGTCGATCATCCCCCGCAGAACCGCCGTATAATCCTGCCTCTGTTCCGCTGTGGGCGTTCCGAAATGGTAAGTCCGCGTAATGTCCGTCGTCCCGTACAGATACTGCCCTCCGCTGTCGATCAACAGAAAACTGTCCGTTCCGACCGGTATGTCGCTCTCCGGCGTCGCCTCGTAATGTACGATCGCTCCATGATCGCCATATCCCGCAATGGTCTCGAAACTCTCGCCGCGAAACCCCTCTTTCGCAGCAGCCGCCTGCCGAAATTCATGCAGTTTGGCTGCAATCTCCAATTCTGTAGGGCATTCTCCTGCTTTTACGATTTTTTCGAGCCACATCTCGAACCGCACCAAAGCCGCCCCATCCACCTCCATCGCCCGCCGGAACCCCGCGATCTCCGTCGGGTTTTTGACGGCTTTCATCGCCGAGATCATTCCATAAGGCGTCGCCTCTTTCACGATGCGGGCCCCCGCAGTCTCCAGCAGGGTGTAGTGGTATTGATCCAACCCGTTCGGATCGACGATCACGGTTTTTCCGCCCCATGTTCCCAGATAGTCGCTGAAAGTGTGGTAAGGGCGCATCTCGACACGGGCCTCCCCGCGGAGCCGTTCCCGGTCGTCCGGCGTAAACTTGTCCCGATCGACGAACAGGATCGCCCGTTCCGGTTCGATAGCCAGATAACTGACAACCACCGGATTATAGGCAATATCCCCACCCCGTATATTGAGTGCCCAAGCGATTTCGTCCAGCACGGCCACAATCCGCACCGCCCCATCCGACATCGCCGCCCGAATACGTCCGAGCTTGCCGATCGCCGCCTCGCCGCTGTATGCCGCGTCCAACACCATCGCCCGCGCATCCGGCAATGCCGGCCGACCGTCCCAAATCGTCGCGAACGGGTCGCCGACAGCCGTTAGTTCGATCCCGACCGCCGCCAAATTCCCTTTCAATCCCTCGAACGTCGTCCGACTGAACAACCGCCCGTCCACACCGACCCGACTGATCCCGCAAGCGCTTAGCCAATCGGTCAGGGAAGGCGTCCCTGCCAACCCCATCCGCTGCAACTCGATTCCCGTCCCTGTCAACTGCGTTTCGGCTTGCAGGAAATAGCGCGAATCGGTCCACAACGCCGCCCGTCCGTCCGCCGTAACCGCCACCGTCCCCGCCGAGCCGTCGAAGCCGCTGATCCACGCCCGGCATCCCCAATGCGGCGCCACATATTCGCTGAAGTGCGGGTCGTTGGAAGGCACGATAAACGCCCCCACCCTCTGTTCCCGCATCCAGCCCCGCAGTTTTTCCAATCGTTTCCAAATCATCGTTATTCCGCAAATTTCATTTCATCCAGCAGATACCCCGCTCCGCCGACCCGGTCGATCAGGAACAGCGCGTAACGAATATCCAATGCGATATTCCGGCAGGCGACCGGATCGTACTCCAAGTCGGACATCGTCCCCTCCCAGCAGCGGTCGAAATTGACCCCGATCAACTCGCCGCGGCCGTTGAGCACCGGACTGCCCGAGTTCCCGCCCGTCGTGTGGTTCGTCGCGATGAACGCCACCGGCACCGTCCCGTTCACCGCCCACCGGCCGTAGTCTTTCGCCTCGTACAATTGTCGCAGCCGTTCCGGAACATCGTAGTCGTAAATCGCCGGATTGTCCTTCTGCATCACCCCCTCGAGTGTCGAAACCGGCTCATACACAACCGCATCCGCAGGCCGATAGCCCTCCACCCGGCCGTAAGCGATCCGCAGCGTCGAGTTGGCGTCCGGATAGAACTCCCGTTCGCCCCGCTGCATCTCCATCCTCCCCCGGACATAAGTGCGGTACAAGCGGTCGATCCGCTTGTTCAAAGCCGTGTATTCCGGTTCGATAGCGGTTTTATATGCTTTCATAAAGGCCCGATAAGCCCGTACCGCCGCATCCCGATCGATTGCCCCGCGAATGGCCGTCGTATCGCCCGACGCCAGCAGCCGCCCGACCTGCACCGAATCGGCGAAAAGCGTAGAGTCGAAAACCGCCTCCACATCAATCCCCGCCGGCCGGAATCGTTCCGGTATATTCCGCACGTATTCCGCCAGCAATGCCTGCGCCGTCTCCCGGTCGATCGCCGGCACATAATCTTTGTAGAATTTCTCCGCCGCCACCCGCAGTCGGTCGATCGTCTCCGGTTCGAGGTCTCGGGCATCGGCAAACTGCCCGGCAAATTTGAGCAGCTCGATCGCCAGCACCGCCTCCGTATGATAATCGCGCGCCAAAGCGTACGGTTCCAGCGAATCGTACAGCGCCGCCAACCGGGTCGTAACTCCCGCATACTCCGGCTTGTCCGCCGCCCATGCCTCGAAACGCCGTTCAAACGCCTGTTTCTTGGCCACCGTCCCCAAACGTTTCAATCCTTTCATTTCTCCCTGCCATTTCTTCCAAGCGTTCGACACATTAGCATTCTTGGCCGCATACTGGATCCGCACCGCCGGATCGGCCGCCTGCGCCCGGTTCATAATATCGAGCCGCAACGTCCGCAGCTTCACCTTATGCGGATCTCCCATTTCCTGCGTATACCGCACCGCCTCGGAGTGCAAGTACTGGTAAGTCCGCCCCGGAAAACCGTAGACGAAGGTGAAATTCCCCTCCCGAATCCCTTTCAGCGAGATGGTGAACGATTTTTTCGGCACATACGGCACGTTGTCCGGCGAATACGGCGCCGGTTTGTTGTCTTTTCCCGCATAAACCCGGAAGATCGAGAAGTCGCCCGTATGCCGCGGCCACATCCAGTTATCCGTATCCCCGCCGAATTTCCCCACCGCCGACGGCGGAGCAAACACTAACCGGACATCCTCGAACACTTCGTAAACGAACAGAAAGTATTGATTCCCATAATACAATGCCTCTACCGAAGCGTGGTAATGATTGCCCTTGGTCGCCTTTTTGACGACAGTCTTTATATTGGCATCGATGATCCGCATCCGTTCCGTTTCGTTCGTCGATGGCGTTATCCCTTTGAGTACCTGATCGGTAACGTCCCGCATCTCAACCAAAAAGCTAACTACCAGCCCTGGGTTGGGTAGTTCTTCAGATCGGTTCATCGCCGCAAACCCGTGGGTCAGATAATCGTGTTCCACCGAGCTGTGCTGCTGAATCTGTCCGTATCCGCAGTGGTGGTTGGTAATCAGCAGCCCTTGGTCGGAGATGAGTTCGCCGGTGCATCCGCTCCCGAACCGCACGATCGCATCTTTCAAACTGGCTTGGTTAACGGCGTACAAGTCCTGCGCCGTGAGCCGGAATCCTTTGGAACGCATGTCTTGGATACGTCCCTGGCCGATCAGGCTCGGCAGCCACATCCCTTCGTCGGCACGGGCGAATACGACGGTGAACAGTAAAGCGAGGGTCAGCGTAAAAAAAACGGGCTTTCTCATGTCTGTTTATGGATTGTCTCTGTGTAATGCGTTTTGATGAATTCGGTCAAACCGGTGTATAAAAGCCGCGTAGGCAGCCCCATGACGTTATAAAACGACCCTTCGATCCGTTCAATCCCCACGTAGCCGATCCATTCCTGAATCCCGTAGGCCCCCGCCTTGTCGTATGGCCGGAAGTTGTCCACGTAATATTCGATTTCCGCCGGCGATAAAGGGCCGAAAACCACCCGCGCAGTCTCCGATAAAACTTTCTGTGCCGAACGGTTCCGGATCGCAATTCCCGTGGTCACTTCATGCGTCGAGCCCAACAAAGAACCGAGGATTTCGATCGCGTCCTCCCGCCCCTTCGGTTTGCCGATCACCCGCCCGCCATGAATCACCACCGTATCTGCCGTAATCAGTATCTGATTATCCGTCAATGCGTTCGGATAGGCCCTCGATTTCAACTCCGCCAGATAAGCCGGCACGTCATGCGGCGCCAAAGATTCCGGATAACGTTCATCGACCGGATACGGCCGGGCCGTGTCGAACGGAATCCCCATCCCCGCCAACAACTCCCGCCGCCGCGGTGATCCGCTGGCTAAGATAATCTTTATATAATCCGGTATCATATTGATATTTACCGCATTTGCATGGGCTATTTAATGTCGAAATCCAACATTGTCCGCCCCTCCAATTCCGCCGTAATCCGGTCGCCGATATGCACCTGCCCCACCCCCACCGGCGTCCCGGTAAAGAGCAGATCGCCGATCCGCAAGGTAACGAATCGCGAAACATAGGCGATGATCCGGTCGATGCTGAAAATCATATCTCCGGTATAGCCGGTTTGTTTGCGTTCGCCGTTCAAATCCATGGAAAAACGGAGGTTCTGCACGTCGGGCAGTTCTGTTTTGGGAATGAAAGCCGGCGCAACGGCCGCCGAATGGTCGAACCCTTTGGCGATCTCCCACGGCCGCCCTTTCGCTTTGCATTCGCGTTGCAAGTCTCTGGCCGTGAAGTCGATCCCCAATCCCACCTCCTCGTAGCAACGGTGGGCAAACCGCTCCTCGATCCCCTTGCACAACCGGTTGATCCGCACCACCAATTCGCACTCGTATTGCACATCTTCCGAAAAATCGGGGATATAAAACGGATCGTTGTTCCTGAGCAGCGCCGTGTCCGGTTTGATAAAGAAAACCGGTTCCTGCGGAATCGCCTGTTCTTTCCCGTCCCAGACGGACGGCAGCTCCCGGACGTGTTCCGCATAGTTCATGCCGATGCAGATAATCTTCATCCCGAATAACTTACTGTAATAATCGTACCATCTCTTCCGCCACCCGTCGCGACGCCCCCGGTGCCCCCAAAGCATTGTGCAATTCTCTGAAATCCTGCATCATAGGCCCGTGTTTATCCCCTCCTGGCAATACAGCCTTCAGCTCTTCCGCCGCGATTTCGGGAGTAAATTCCTCCTGGATCAGTTCCCGAACCGCTTCTTTGTCTAAAATCAGGTTGACCAACGAGATAAAACGCAGTTTCACCAACCGTTTCGCCACCCAGATGCTGATCGCCGAGCTGCGGAAGCAGACCACCTCCGGCACATTCAGCAATGCCGTTTCGAGCGTCGCCGTCCCCGAGGTAACCAGCGCCGCCGCCGACTGAGCGATCGTCTCGTATGTCTTGTCGCAGACGAACCGTACCCCGCTCCCCGCCAAATATTTGTCATACAGCGACCGATCGAGCCACGAGACCCCCGTCACCACGAACTGGTACTCCGGCATCGAGTGCGCAACAGCCACCATATACGGCAGGTTATACCGTATTTCCGAACTCCGGCTTCCCGCCACCAACGAAATGATCGGGCGTTCGTCCAAGCCGTTCGCTTGCCGGAAAGCCGCTGCACTCTCCGCCGTAACCGCCGGCCGTTCCGTCACCGAATCCATGATCGGATTGCCCGCATAGAAAGCCTCGATCCCGTGCCGCCGGAAATATTCGATCTCGAACGGAAAGATAATGAACAACTTATCCACATACCTCCGAATCCGGACGACCCGTTTTTCCTTCCATGCCCATACCTTCGGAGCAATGTAATAAAATACTTTAGGTCGTGATGTGTTATTCCCTGATCCTAAATAAGTTCTGGCAAATTTCGCCATCCGAAGATTAAAGCCCGGGTAGTCGATCAGAATCAAGGCATCCGGCCGATAAGCCGCGATGTCCTCCCGGCAGAACCGCATCTGCTGTCCGATCCGCCGCAGGTTCTTGAGCACTTCCCAGAAGCCCATGATCGAAGCCTCCTTGTAATGCTTCACCAATGTCCCGTACATTCCCGCCGCCGCAATCATCTTGTCGCCGCCCCAGAACCGAATCTCCGCCTCCGGATCGGCTGCCAGCAGGCCCTTGATGAGGTTCGATCCGTGCAGGTCGCCCGACGCTTCACCTGCTATGATGTAATACTTCATATCATTCTATTTAATTTCCAATAAATCAGGTCTTAGCCTCTGTGTCCGCTCGTAAGCCTGATCCTCCTGCCAACGCGAAATTTCGGCGAAATTCCCCGACAACAATACGTCCGGCACCCGCCACCCGTTGAACTCCGCCGGACGCGTGTAAACCGGCGGTGCAAGTAAATTGTCCTGAAAGCTGTCTGTCAAGGCCGAACACTCGTCGCCGATCGCCCCCGGCAGAATCCGAACCACACTATCCGTAATAATCGCCGCCGCCAGCTCGCCCCCCGTCAAGACATAGTCCCCGATCGAAATTTCCCGCGTAATCAAATGCTCGCGCACCCGATAATCCACCCCCTTGTAATGCCCGCAGAGGATCATCAGGTTGTTCAACGTGGACAACCGGTTGGCCTCCTGCTGATTATAGGTGATCCCGTCCGGCGAGGTATAGATCACCTCGTCGTATTCCCGCTGGGATTTCAAGTGCGTAATGATTTTGTAGATCGGCTCGACCTTCATCACCATCCCCGCCTCCCCCCCGAAAGGATAGTCGTCCGCCGTCCGATGCTTGTCCTCGCAATACTCCCGCAGGTTGTGGATGTGAATCTCGACCAGCCCTTTGTCCTGCGCCCGTTTGATGATTGATTCGCTCAGCGCGCCGTCCAACAGCTTGGGCAGCAAGGTGATAATGTCAATTCTCATGCTTAGCGGTGTCCTCTTTGTAGTTCACATCGCCCCGCAGCGCCTCGACGATGAACGGATTGAACATCACCTCGTGCGCAATGGTGCTCTGCGCCCCATGCCCCGGAAAAATCCGAGTATTGCCGCCCAGCGGAATCACCCGTTCGATGATGCTGTCCATCAAGGTCGGGTAGCTGCCGCCCGGCAAATCGGTTCGCCCGATGCTCTCCTTGAAAAGCAAATCTCCGGTCAGCAGCAGTTCCGCTTCCGGCGCGTGGATCGCCACATGCCCCGGCGAATGCCCCGGTGTTTGCAGGATATGCAGCGTGCTGTTGCCCACGGATAGGGTTTGAGTTTCTGCCAAATCGATGTCCGGAGACGGAATCGGATCGACGTCGAAACCCATATCGGCATAACAGTGTGCCATCTCCATGATCGGCTTTTCGTTCCGATGCAAGGCGAATGGAACTCCCCATTTCCGCTTGACGAATTCCACGCCGCAGATATGATCCACGTGTCCGTGCGTATTGAGCGCCAGTACCGGCTGCAATTCATTCTTCTCGATAAACGAGGCGAGCGCCTGCCGCTCTTTGTCGGAGTTGCATCCGGCGTCGACAATCACGCATTTTCTGGTCTCGTCGAACAGGATATAGGTGTTCTCGCCGAACGGGTTGAAAGTGAGTGTGGCCAGTTTGATCATAGCAGGGGCGATGTATGGTTGTCCGGTTCCAAATTTACGAATTTTACCTGTATCTTTGTCCGTATCCGAACGATGAATCATCATTTATGAAGCCGAGAAAGAACAAATATCCGCAGATCGAAGGGCTGGAAATTACCGATATAGCCGCGGAGGGGAAATCGTTAGGAAAATACAACGACGTGGTGGTTTTTGTGCCTCATACGGTGCCGGGCGATGTGGTCGATGTGCAGATCAATCGGAAACGGCGGCGGTTCATGGAAGGGTATGTCCTTGATTTCGTGAAGTATTCTCCGATCCGGGTCGAGCCTTTCTGCAAGCATTATGGAGAGTGCGGGGGGTGCAAGTGGCAGGCGCTTCCCTACCCGATGCAGCTGGAATACAAGCAGCGGCAGGTGGAGGAACAGCTGCGGCGGTTGGGCGGGATCGAACTGCCGGAGATTTCGCCGATCATCGGGGCGGCGAAAAGCGAATACTATCGTAACAAGCTGGAATTTACCTTTTCGGACAAACGGTGGGTGCCCCGTTCGGAGGTGGCAGCAGGGGCGGCTGCGGGCGATGGGAATGCGCTGGGGTTCCATATTCCGGGGATGTTCGACAAGGTGTTGGATGTGGAGTGGTGTCATCTGCAAGAGGAGCCGTCGAATGCGATCCGGTTGGCGGTGAAACGTTTTGCCGAAGAAAACGGATTTGAATTTTATAACTTGCTGGAACATCGGGGGTTTCTGCGGAACATCGTCATCCGCACTTCAAGTACGGGGGAAGTGATGGTTACGGTGGTTTTTGCCGACGACGATCCGAAACGCGAAAAACTGCTCAATTTTTTAGTTGAACAGTTTCCTCAGATAACGTCGCTTAACTACATAATAAACAACAAGCTCAATGATTCGATCGGTGATTTGGAGGCTTTTTGTTTCGCCGGGAAACCGTATATGGAAGAACGGATGGAGGGGCTGACTTTCCGGATCAATCCGAAGTCATTCTACCAGACCAATTCGGAGCAGGCATACAACTTGTATAAGGTGGCGCGCGACTTTGCGGAGCTGACGGGCGGCGAGGTGGTGTATGACCTCTATACGGGGACGGGGACGATCGCCAATTTCGTGGCGGCGCGGGCCAAGCGGGTCGTGGGGATCGAATATGTGCCGGAGGCGATCGAGGATGCCAAACGAAATTCGGCCTTGAACGGGATCGACAACACACTGTTCTTTGCGGGGGATATGAAAGATGTGCTGAACGGGGCGTTTATCGAGCGATACGGACGGCCGGAGGTCATTATTTTGGATCCGCCGCGGGCAGGGATTCACGGCGATGTGGCGACGACGATTCTGGCCGCTGCACCTGAACGAATCGTTTATGTAAGCTGCAATCCGGCGACGCAGGCGAGGGATTTGGCGATTTTCGACGAGGCGTACCGGGTGACGAAGGTACAGCCGGTGGATATGTTCCCTCATACGCACCATGTCGAAAATGTAGTTCAGCTGGTACGACGTTAATATCGTTTTTTCAGTTCGTTATGGAATTTCTGAAAACGGATGACGGTTCGCTGACCTTGCGGCATGAGGTGCTCGGTGAGCTTTACCATTCGGATCGCGGAGCTGTCGGGGAGGCGGAACATGTCTATATCCGCGCAGGGTTCGACGCTATACCTAAAAAAGAGGAAACAGCTGTTTTTGAGGTTGGTTTCGGGACGGGGCTAAACTGTTACTTAACCTATTGGCGAGCTGTTCGGGAGCATCGGCGGGTCGATTATGCGGCGATCGATCTCTATCCGTTGGCGCCGGAGACTGTCGCGCAGTTGAACTATACGGCGGATCCGGTTTTCATGCGGCTACATGCTGTGCCATGGGATGGAATAGTCCATGAAATAGATAGGGATCAGGTATTTACGCTTGCAAAATACAAGGCGGATTTATCGGCATTCGATTTTTCGCCGTTAGTCGGGCGGTTCGATGTTGTGTATTTCGATGCTTTCGCGCCGGACGCGCAACCGGAACTGTGGTCGGAAACGATTATGCGACAGATGTTTGCCATTCTCAGGCCGGGGGGCATATGGGTCACTTATTCGGCCAAGGGCATAGTCAAACAGGCGTTGCGGGCGGTCGGTTTCGAGGTCTTCCGGCTGCCGGGGGCGTTGGGAAAACGGCACATGGTACGGGCTGTCAAACCAATGAAGTAATCGTTTGGATTATGAGAGATAAACAATTGATTGAACGAGCATTCGAGGCGGCAGAAAAGGCGTGGGCGCCCTACTCCGGATTTCGGGTCGGTGCGGCGGTGCTGTTGGAGGATGGGACGGTCGTGTGCGGCAATAATCAGGAGAATCGGGCTTATCCGTTGGGCAGTTGCGCGGAACGGGTGGCGGTGAATTATGCACGGGCCGCCTACCCTGCCCTGCCTATCGTCGCCGTTGCGATCGTTTCTCCGGATTCGGAGGTACCGGTATCGCCCTGCGGCGGCTGTCGCGAGGTCTTGATGGAAGCGGTGCGGGCGCAAGCGGGACGGGATATAAAGGTGATTATGGCCGATCGCACCGGAACAACGGTGCGGGAGGCGATGGCGACGGAGTTATTGCCTTGGGCGTTCGAGTTTCACGGGAAATGACGTTTTTTCTTCATTGGTATATCATATCGGGGCTATTCCGCCGCCGCCCCGGTTGCGACGGTCGTCTCGAAAAAGGCCCACAGTTTGTCCGTGTGTTGCGGTGTAGGCGCCTCTACCGTGATCATTTCGTGTGTGACCGGATGTTCAAAGGTTAATCTCCTGGCCCACAAAGAGATACTACCGTCCCGATTGGATCGTTTCGCTCCGTACTTCAGGTCGCCTTTGATCGGGCATCCGATTTTCGACAACTGGCACCGGATCTGGTGGTGCCGTCCGGTCAGCAGTTCGATCTCCAGCAGGTGGTACCGATCACCGGAAGCCAATAATCGGTAATTGAGCGCCGCCTCTTTCGCCTCGGAACGCAAACGTTCCGGCACAGCCGTTATCGTATCGTAAGCTGTCGATTTGTTGGTTTTCCCGTTCCGGACGATGAAATGGCGCAATGTCCCGGTTTCCATCCCCGCCGATGAGCTGTTTTGCCCCGAAATGGCAGCAGCCGGTTTGTTTTCGACGATCGCCCAATAGATTTTCCGGAACCGGCGCTGTTTGAGTTGTTCGTTGAGCCGCACCAGCGCTTTGGATGTCCGCGCCAGCAGCACAGCCCCTCCCACCGGACGGTCGATCCGGTGCACGACACCCAGAAACACCGCTCCCGGCTTGGCGTATTTCGCTTTGATATAAGCCTTTACAGTCTCCTCCAAAGCCGGCCCCTCGCCCGCAGCGTCAGGTTGCACCAACTCCCCGGGCCGTTTGTTCACCACGATGAGGTGATTGTCTTCGTAAAGTACTTCTACCATAAAGTCTTTCGAGTATAAAAAATCCCGCTGACCTTCCGATTCGCAAAGTGGGGGCGCGCAAATCGAAAGTGTGTGTCGGCGGGAAAAATCGCAGTTATCGTCAACAGGAAAGTCCCGGATGTTTAGAAAATAAACATCGAGCTGATTTCCTTGTAGTTATACACTCGTTCCACCACATCCGCAAAGATATCGGCAACGGTCAATACCTTAAATTTGGAAATGTCTTTTCCCTCCTTGAGCGGAATCGTATCGGTCGTGATAATCTCGTCCAGCGCACTTTCCGCAATCCGTTCGTATGCCGGCCCCGAAAGCACCGGATGGGTCACCACCGCCCGCACCGACAAGGCGCCCATATTCTTCATCATATCCGCCGCCTTGGTAATCGTCCCCGCCGTGTCGATCATGTCGTCGAACAGAATGACATTCCTCCCCTTGACCTCCCCGATCGCGGTCATTTCACTGACCACGTTCGGTTTCGAGCGGTGCTTGTGGCAGATGACCATCGGCGCCCCCAGGTACTGTGCATAAGCATTCGCCCGTTTGGACCCCCCGATGTCCGGCGTCGCCACGGTCAGATTATCGATACAGAGGCTCTTGATATACGGTACGAAAACCCCGCTGGCATACAAATGATCCACCGGCACGTCGAAAAATCCCTGAATCTGATCCGCATGCAGATCCATGGTCATGATCCGGTCCACCCCCGCCGCATGCAGCAGGTTGGCCACCAATTTCGCCCCGATCGACACCCGCGGCCGGTCTTTCCGATCCTGCCGCGCCCATCCGAAATAGGGCATGATCGCCACCACCCGCTTGGCCGAAGCCCGTTTGGCGGCGTCCACCATCAGCAGCAGTTCCATCATATTGTCCGCCGGCGGAAAAGTCGAACAAACGACGAATACGGTGCATCCGCGGATACTCTCGTTGTAAGCCGGCTGAAATTCGCCGTCGCTGAATTCCAGCACGACGGAGTCTCCCAGCTCCGAACCATAGTGTTTCGCGATCTTTTCGGCCAGGTAACGCGAGTTCCGGCAGGTGAAAAATTTAATTTTCTGAGGTTCGCCCATGATTGCGATTCGGATGTTTGTATGTGAACAGAAGTTGTTTTTGACAGCCGCAAAGGTAGCTTTTTTTTAACTCTGTTCTAAACAATTTTCGATAAAATCCAGAATTTCGTCCCGACCCGTGCCCTTCTCCGACGAGATGACGAACATCCGGGGCAGTTCTTCCCACTCCTCCGCCAACTGTCGCCGATAGAGGTCGGTATTGCGGTTCAGCTGCGCCTGCGAGAGCTTGTCCGTTTTGGTGAAAACGATGCCGAACGGCACGCCGTGCTCCCCGAGAAACCGGACAAATTCCATGTCGATCCGCAGCGGTTCGTGTCGCGCATCGACCAAAACGAACAGGTAGTACAGCTGTTCGCGGTTCAAAACGTAATCCGTGATCAACGACGAGAATCCGCTCCGCTCCCTGCGCGACACTTTGGCATACCCGTAGCCCGGCAAATCGACCAAGGCCCACGTGTCGTTAATGACAAAATGGTTGATCAGCCGGGTTTTTCCCGGCGTGCCCGATACTTTGGCCAGTCCCGTCCGCCGGGTGAGCATGTTGATGAGCGACGATTTGCCGACGTTCGAGCGGCCGATAAAAGCGAATTCGCACATGTCGCCCGTCGGACACTGCGACAGCTTCTGGCTGCTGCACACGAATGTTGCGGATGCTATATTCATGGGGCTAAAATAGTTAAATTTTTTTGCTTTGCCAGTCGGCCTTCCGCATATACAGATAGGCCAGCGCGAACACGACCACGCCGTACAAGTGTTCCGTCGTCCAGCACCAGGCGACGTCGGCGCGCAGGTGGATGACGACGAAATAAACATACAGGGCATAGGTTGCGATCGCGGTCATTTCGAGCGTGAAAGCGGCCCGCGTGTTTCCGGTTCCGGATACGGTGTTGAACCAGATAAATGCCGAGGTCTGGATCAGGTAAGCCGAGGCCATGACTAACAGGGCAGGAACCGAAGCGGCGATCAGGGCGGGGTTGTCGGTATAGATGCGAAGCACTTGCCGGGGGAAAAGCAGAATGACAGCCAGCAGCGGCACGATCAGCATGTAGCACATCCGAATGATCCGCCACACGGTGGACATCACGTCGCGGCTCTGCTCCGCTCCCATCATATTGCTGACCAGCGAACTGCTTGTCGTGGCGAACGAACTGGCGATAATGAACAGCAGCGACGAGACGCTCCGCACGATAGTCGTGACGGCCAGCGGCTGTTCGCCGAGATGTTCCACGGCGACGAAAAACAGGAACCAGGTGCCGACAGCCACAAACTGTTGCACCATAGTCCAGGAAGAGAGGCGCAGTATGTGTCCCAATTCTTTGATATTCAGTCGTGTGCGTCGAAAAAGGCCGTATTTGCGCCAGTCGATCTTTTTCGAGGTGTAAACGATGAAAAAGAGCAGGGAAACGAGTTCGGCCACCGCAGATGCGACAGCGGCGCCCGCAATGCCCATAGTCGGCAATCCGAAACGGCCGAAAATCAAGCCGTAGTTCAGCACGACATTGCTCAGAACCATCACGATCGAGTTGATCGTCAGGATTTTCGTCCGGGTGATAGCGACATAATAGGCCCGGAAAATCACGGCGAGGAAAATGAAGAAAAAGCCGTATATGCGCCAGTTCAGATATTCCAGCGTGGCTTGGTAAATTTCCGTCGACGAGATCAGGCGGTCGAGGATCTGCGGGGCGAAAAATTTGGAAAAGGCGAATACGACGGTCGCCAAGAACAGCAGGAACAGAGCGCTCTGTTGGAATACCGGCCCGATCTCCCGGTAGCGTTCCTCGCCGTTGCGGCGGGCCATGAGGATTTGCGCTCCGACGCTGAATCCGAAACCGAGCATGAAGACGGCTATATAGTACACACCTCCCAGCGACGATGCGCCGAGGGCGATCTCCCCGTTATGGCCGCCGAGACGTCCCAGAAAGGCGGTGTCGGTCAGTCCGATCAGGTGCTCCATCAGCAGACTGAGCAGGATCGGAAAGGCCACGTGCCAAATATTGCGGTTGGTGTAGGTGATCATCGGACTTGTAGGCGAAAAAGGGTTGCAAAGATAGGAAAATAGATTTTACCTTTGTATTGAAAAATCAATAAATTCAAAGCATTATGGCTATTACGGTTCATACGCGCTACCTCGGCGGGCTGCACACCGAGGCGGAACATTTGCAGTCGGGGACGAAGATCATGACGGATGCGCCGACGGATAACGGGGGCAAGGGGGCATTTTTCTCGCCGACCGACCTTTTGGCTACGGCGCTGGGCAGCTGCATGCTGACGATCATGGGGAAAGCCGCCCAGGTGCACGGGTTCGATATCGACGGCACGGAGGTGAATATTTCCAAAATCATGGGCACTGCTCCGCGGCGGATTGTGGAGGTGGTCGTGGAGTTGACTTTCCCGTCGGATTACGAGCCGAAGGTGAAGAAGATTCTGGAGGCTGCTGCGCATGAGTGTCCGGTGGCCAATTCGCTGCATCCGGATCTGAAACAGACCGTGATTTTCCATTACGGGAAATAGTTTCCCGACTTCCGTTCGGTTGTTATCGGTGCGTCCGCTGAGCATGCGGACGCTTTTCATTTGTCTTCCTGCCGATTACCGCAACCGCAACTCCTGACCCACCCGGGGCGGGAACCGGCGGATGATGGGATTCATTTTCTGGAGTTTTTTCAGTTTGATCCCGTACTGCTGCGCGACGGAGTGGTACGACTCGCCGCTCGCTATCGTGTGGCTTCTTGCCGAAGAAGACCGCGCCCGTTTAGGCTCGACATAAAGCGCGGTTCCCGCAGGCAGCGGAAAGGCGCTTTTCAGATCGTTGATCTTGAGCAGCCGTTTGACCGGCATGTGGTATTGAGCCGCCACCGAAGCGAAACTCTCGCCTTCCTGCGAAACGATATACCGCACGCCGTTATTTCTCTCGACCGCATGCTTCGGTTTCAACGGTTCGTTGAGTTCCGCTTTCGCTTCCCTGCGGTTTGCGCGCCGCGACAGCAAGCCGCCTGCTCCGGCCGGCCGATCGAGCTGGTAAAGCCTGTTTCTTTCGATGATGTCGATCAGCAGCTGCGGATACTTCGGATTGGTAGCGTATCCGGCTGCTTTCAGACCATAGGCCCACCCTTTGTAGTCCGTCGCGTCGAGCTTGAACAGAGCGGCATACCGAGGCGATTCGGTCAGAAATTTGGAGTGGTCGCGGTAGGATTGCTCGGCGTTGCGGTATTTGCGGAAACACTCCCCTTTCGCATCGTCGTCGTGATAAATCTTGGCACCCGTCCACGACCCTTTGCATTTGATCCCGAAGTGATTGTTCCCCTCCACAGCCAACCGGCTGCCGCCATTGCCCGATTCGAGCAGCCCTTGCGCCAGTGTGATGCTGGCCGGAATGCCGAACTCTTTCATGGATCGCACAGCCATGTATTTATAGGTGTCAATGTATTCCTGCGCTGTCATTTTGTACTGTGCCCGGCATACGGCTGGCAACAGCAGGAAGAAGATGTACAGGATGATTCGGTTCATGAAGATCATTCGGTTCGGGTGCTTGGCAAAAATAGAAAATAAGGGGCTTTCCGTCAAAATTGTTTTATCTTTGCAGCCGACATGCGCCGGCTGGAATAGACTGGGCCTCGGCGCTCGGGACTGGTCCGGAGCGCACTCTGCTTGCCACTTTCTTTGCGCGGCAAATGGCGGCAAACGAAAAACTATGATTTTCACTGCACTTTGTAACCAGATTTTTCAACGTTCCATCGGGGACTACCACCGGCAAGACAACGTGGATACCCCGATAGCAAACCCTTATCCGGCCGGAAGTGTCGAACACCTGCTCTATCACAAGAACTGGATCGATACGGTGCAGTGGCATCTTGAAGACATCATCCGCGACCCGGAGATCGATCCTGTGGCGGCACTGGCGATCAAACGGCGGATCGATGCCTCGAACCAGGAGCGGACCGATCTGGTCGAATATATCGACGGCTATTTCCTGGATAAATACAAAACGGTTGTGCCGCTTGCCGGAGCGACGATCAATACGGAGACCCCGGCATGGGCGGTGGACAGACTTTCGATTTTGGCTCTGAAGATTTACCACATGCAGCAGGAAACGGAGCGGACGGATGTTTCCGACGAACACCGTTCGTCCTGCCGGACGAAACTGGCTGTGCTGGTGACCCAGCGTACCGATCTGTCGCAGGCGATCGAGGAACTGCTGGCCGACATCGAGGCGGGGCGGAAATATATGAAACTTTATAAACAGATGAAGATGTACAACGATCCGGCTTTGAATCCGGTGTTGTATGCCCGAAAATAGAATTCTTTACACGTTGAGGTGAAGGCTGCGCCGAATAAAATATTGGTGATCCGTTCCTCTGCGATGGGGGATGTGGCAATGACCGCTCCGGTGATTGCCGAGGTGATGCGTCGTTATCCGCAGACCGAGATCGTGCTGTTGACCCGCAGGTTTTACGAGCCTTTTTTCGACGGGATTCCGAATCTGAAACTGCATAATATCGACTTGGCCCATTATCACCGGGGGCTCAAAGGGTTGATACGGCTTTTCCGGGAACTGCGCGAAGCCCATCCGGATGTCGAGCAGGTGATCGACCTTCAGGATAAAATCTATTCCAAGCTGCTGCGGAAACTTTACCGGCTGGCGAGCGGGAAATCTTATCATCATATCGACAAGGGACGCGCCGGAAAGAAAGCGTTGACGGCGATGCCCGGCCAGGGGAAAGTGCTCCGTCCGTTGCGGACGAGCATCGAAAGGTATGCGGACGTATTCCGTGCGGCGGGTTTCGACATTCCGGTTATCGGGACGGATCTCGCAGCATATCGTCAGTCGCGGCCGATTCCGGCGGGATTGGGACTGAAACGGGAACCGGGTGAATATTGGATCGGCTTTGCGCCGTTCGCTCAGCATAAAGGGAAAGTGTATCCGGTCGAAAAGATGCAGGCTTTGGCGCTGATGCTGGTCGAGCGGTATCCGTCGGCAAGGGTGTTCATTTTCGGAGGCGGAGAAGAAGAGCGCGAACTGGCTCGAGCGATTGTGGCGGAAGATTCCACGGGACGTTTCGTATCGGTTGTCGGGAGGTTCAGCCTGCGGGAAGAGATCGATCTGATGGCCAATCTGGACTTGATGGTGTCGATGGACTCTTCGGCGATGCACATGGCGTCGCTTGTGGGGGTGCCGGTGGTATCGGTGTGGGGAGCGACGCATCCGTATGCGGGTTTCTTAGGGTTGGGACAATCGTTGGCGGATGCGGTGGGGCTGGACATGCCGTGCCGGCCTTGCTCGGTGTACGGACACAAGGAGTGTTGGCGCGGCGATTACGCTTGTCTGAACGATTTGCCTCCGGAACGGATTTTCGGACGCATTGCAGCGCACCTGAAATAAATATACAATAAAGCCTTTCCCGCAACTCGCAGGAAAGGCTTTTTCTTCATAACAACAAAGATCCTCGAAAAAAGAGGAAGCTATTTATCCCATTCGAGAATCTTCATGAAGTCGTACTCTTCCGGATTATCGACGTACTTCGACGCCCCTTTGTAATCTTCCGGCGTGATATAGTGCAGGTTGTTCTGGATAATCTGCTGGATTTTCCGCGAGTTCACGTCCACGAGCCGCGGCATGATCTTTCCGTCCTTGTCCGCCACGCTGTCCATGAAGAGCGGTTCGACCGAGCCGTCGCGTCCGACGGTGACCATGCAGCCGCTATGCCCCGCCTGATACAACTCGTAAACCCCCAGCCCCAACTGTGTCGCATAAGACAAGTCATAAGCGATCGGCCGGCAGCAGCGCAGTTCGTACCCCATCTCGTTCGGCCGGCTCTTTACCTTGATGCGCAGCGTCTTGAGTTTCTGCTGTACGAGCATGTTGAAGATGTGCGACTTGCTGACATTACCCAGCTCCGGATGTCCGTGTTCGTCGTAGGTAAACTGCACGCCGGTGTTGATCACCTCTTCGTCGTTCATGAAGTGGAAAACTCCTTCCGAAATCACTGCCACCCCGTACGGAATCCCCATCAGGCGCCGTTTCACCATCGACGAGATGACGAGCCGCGTGATCTTGTCGAACGTGATCGGGGTCTTGTTAAACATTTCCGGGATGACGATCATCGGGTAGTGGCAGGCCGCTCCGATCCCGAAAGCCAAGTGCCCCGCTTCGCGCCCCATGGCCGACACGACGAACCAGTTTCCGCTGGTCCGCGCATCTTCATACAAGGTCGTGGCCAGCTTGACCCCCTCTTCTTTCGCCGAATTATACCCGAAGGTCGGATACCCGGCCGGCAGCGGCAGGTCGTTGTCAATGGTCTTCGGCACATGGATGCTGGCCACATCGACCCCTTTCTGCTTGAGGAATTTGGTCAGCCGGTTGGCGGTCGATGCCGTGTCGTCTCCGCCGATCGTGACCAGCACTTTGACGTTGTACCGTTCAAAAAAGTCGGTGCGGAATTCTTTGTCGGTCGGTTTGTACCGGCTCATCACCAAGGCCGACCCTCCCCGACAGTAAATGGTGTCGGCGGTCTCGAAATCGAGGTAGACGAAATCCGGTTCGTCGCTCACCAGACTTTTGTATCCGCCGTTGAGTCCGATGACTTGATAGCCGTTCTGACTGAAAATCTTGGTCACGGCGCTGATGACGGTGTTGATGCCCGGTGCAGGACCTCCGGCGCAAAGTATGGCTACTGCATTTTTCATGGTTGAAAACGGTTGGAATGAATTTGAGTGAATTTCGTGAAAAAATCGTGTAGGCGGAATCATAACAGAAACAGCCCTGTACGACTTATGCAGGATAAGTCAAGGGCTGTTCCGTGTCGCTTCATGGTTGGTGTGAAGAGCAGTCGATATTATGACAGGACATTGACGCAGTTCAAGTTTTCAAACGCGATTTTCAGGCGTTCGATAATCGACGTTTCCCCTGCCCGCAGCCAGTTCCGCGGATCGTAGTATTTTTTATTGGGTTTGTCCGGTCCTTCCGGATTGCCGAGCTGTCCTTGCAGGTAAGCCTCGTTCTTTTTGTAGAACTGGCGGATTCCGTTCCAGAATGCCCATTGGGTGTCGGTGTCGATGTTCATCTTGATGACCCCGTAGGTAATGGCTTCGGCGATTTTTTCCGGTTCCGAGCCCGAGCCGCCGTGGAAGACGAAGTTCACCGGTTTGTCCGTCGCCGTCTTCAAGGTCTTGTGGATATATGCCTGCGAGTCGCGCAGAATCTTCGGTTCGAGCACCACGTTCCCCGGTTTGTAAACCCCGTGTACGTTCCCGAACGAAGCGGCGATGGTAAAGTTCGGACTGATTTTCATCAAGGTTTCGTAAGCCTTGCAAACGTCTTCCGGCTGGGTGTAGAGTTTCGACGAATCGACGTGCGAGTTGTCCACCCCATCCTCTTCCCCGCCGGTAATCCCGAGTTCGATTTCGAGGGTCATCCCCATCTTGGACATCCGGGTCAGGTATTTCGAGCAGATTTCGAGGTTTTCGTTGATCGGTTCTTCGCTCAGGTCGAGCATGTGGGAGCTGAAGAGCGGCGTTCCCGTTTCCGCAAAGTGTTTTTCGCTGGCATCCAACAAGCCGTCGATCCACGGCAGCAATTTCTTGGCCGCATGGTCGGTGTGCAGAATCACCGGCACCCCGTATGCCTTAGCCACCGTGTGCACGTGTTTGGCCGCAGCGATAGCCCCCAGCACCTGTGCCTCCTGCCCTTCCAATTTCAATCCTTTCCCTGCAACGAAAGCCGCGCCGCCGTTCGAGATTTGGATAATTACCGGAGAATTGATCGTTGCAGCGGCTTCGAGCACCGCATTGATCGTGTCGGTGCCGGTCACGTTCACCGCCGGAATGGCAAATCCTTTTTCTTTGGCATAGGCGAACAACTGTCCTACTTTGTCTCCCGTGAGAACTCCTGCCGGAAATTTTTTTTCGCTCATTATGTATTGGGTTTTAAGTAATTATGTTTCCGCATCCGGAATCTATCTTCAAATTTACGATTATTTATCGGATTTTGGCCATAAATTTTTCGGTATTCACGATAAATCGAGTATGCGTACCCCGACCGATAATACGGCCGGAGCTGTCCGAAGCCTGAATATCGAAATCGACTCGCCGCCCGTCGACCGCTGTCACGGTAGCCGTAGCCCGAATCTGTTCGCCAATTGAGGACGCCCGCTCGTGGGAGATGTTCAGTGCAATGCCCACGCTGCTCATTGCTTCCGGCGTACGATCCAGGAACGGAGCTATGGCCTTCATCGCCGCATTCTCCATCAGGGCAGCCAAGGCCGGTGTCCCCAGCACCGGCAAATCCCCCGAGCCCAAGGCTACGGCGGTATGAGCCTCTGCAACCGTAAGAGAGGCCGTGTGCGAGGTGCCCGCAATGATCTCCCGCATCAGAATCTAATCTTTAAGTTTCAACGCCTCTGCCATACCCGTGGCAATTGCATCCGCTGCCGCGAGTTTTTCCGGGGTCGGCGTGCCGAACACGTCCACCGGTTCCGCCACCAGCGGCCAGCAGATGGCCTCTGCAAAAGTCTTGAGGTTCTTGACTCCGCCGCCGTTCCAGCTGTACGAACCGAACAGGCCCAATACTTTATTCTTCACGCCCATATGCAGCAGTTCGGTGGTCAAGCGTTCGACGGTCGGAAACATGTGGGTATTATATGCACAGCTCCCCAGAATCACCCCCCGGTACCGCCAGATGTCGTTAATCAGGTATGAAAGATGCGTTTTAGAAGCATCGTGCACTTTGATTTTCCGAATGCCCGCCTCGGCGCACTTCCGGGCGATATAGTCCGCCGTCGCGGCATTGTTGCCGTACATCGAGCCGTAAATAATCACCACTCCGTCTTCCGCTTCGTACCGGCTCCACTTGTCGTACAGTTCGATCACCTTGCCCGGGTTGCTCCGCCATACCGGCCCGTGGAGCGGGCAGATCACACGGAGCGGCACCGTGTTGAGTTTGCAGAAGGCTTTTTGCACCATATTGCTGTATTTCCCCACGATATTGGAGTAATACCGCCGCATTTCGCTCAGATATTTTTCGTCGAAGTTCGGAATCTCATCGTCGAAAACCGCTCCGTCCAATGTCCCGAATGTCCCGAAAGCGTCGCCGGAAAACAGAATCTGTTCCGTCGTATCGTAAGACATCATGGTTTCCGGCCAGTGCACCCACGGGGTCATCACGAACTGGAGTTTATGGTGTCCCAAATCCAGTGTCTCTCCGTCGTTGACTTCGACCAGGTTTTCGGTGATGCCGTAATATCCCTCCAATATCTTGAATGTCTTCCCGTTCCCCACGATCCGCACGTTCGGCCAGCGCCGCACGATCTCTCCGATCTCGCCCGAATGGTCGGGTTCCATGTGGTTTATAATCAGATAGTCCAGATCCGTCCGCCCCTGCTCGCCCAGCAGATGCTCGATCCAGCCCACATAATCCCCGCCGGTTCCCATTTCTATGGTATCCAGCAAGGCGGTCTTTTCGTCCGTAATCAGATAAGAATTGTAGTTCACCCCGTCCGGCAGCGGCCATAGATTTTCAAACAGTTCCTTACGCCGGTCGTTGACTCCCAACCAGTAAATCCGGTCGGTTACTTTTACTTTCAGGTTCATATCGTTAGTATAGAAATTACTTCGTGTTTACTTGGCCAGTTCTTTGACCTGACGCGCCGCGACTTTCGGATTGGCGATGACATTGCAGCCATTGACACATCCTCCCTCGCACGCCATGACCTCCACCATATTCCCCGGACAACTTTTGGCATAGCTCCGCAGGTCTTTGATGGCCTGCCGGTCGATTCCGTTGATGACTACCGGTTTGATTCGGTCTTTACATTCCTCCGGCAAAGCCGCAGCCACGGCGCCCATCACCCCTTCGCTGGCCGCATATCCCCGGCTGCTCGGCATAATGTCCTCGTCCAAAGCGACTGCCGTCCCGTTGGTAAAGGCGTCCACGCCCATGGCCACGAACATCGTTCCCAGCTCCTCGAAACTCAGCATCAGATCCACGTTCGGATCATAGTAGGCCTCCTTCCGTTTTGCCACGCACGGCCCGACGAAAACGATCGTCGCATCCGGATATTGCCGCCGCGCGATTTCCGCGGCATAGTACATCGGACTGCGCGTATGCGACACGAACTGCGCCACCTCCGGAATATGCTTATGGGCCAGCCTGTAGTATGAGGGGCAGCACGATGTCGTCATAAACGGAGCTCCCTGTTCCAAAACTCGTTCCGCAAATTCCGCCGCTTCGTTCTTCGTGGTCACATCGGCCCCTTTCGCCACTTCGATCACGTCGTCGAAGCCCAGTTTCCGTATAGACCCTATAATATTCTCCAGCGAAGTCTTGAACTGCCCCGCCACCGCCGGTGCCACGAGCGCAACCACCGGCCGCGGCGACCGAAATGCCTTGAACAGCTCGACCAAGTGCGACTTTTCGACCACCGCGCCGAACGGGCAGGCCGACAGACACCGTCCGCAGTATATGCACTTTTCCGGATCGATGTGTTCCTTTCCGTGTTCGTCCTTGCTGATAGCTCCTACCGGACACGACTCTTCGCACGGCACCGGAATGTAAACGATGGCATGGAACGGGCAGTTCTTCATGCACAGTCCGCAGTTGACGCATTGGGACGAGTCGATGTTGGCCTGTCCGTTCACGAAATGAATCGCTCCTTTGTTGCAGTTGACTTCGCACGGCCGTGCCACGCAACCCCGGCACATATTGGTCACCACGTAGTTGACTTTCACGCATGCCGAGCAGGCGTCGGTCATCACCGACAGCGGATTTTCCGACACATGATCCCGGGCGAAGGCCATCCGCGCATAATCCGCCAGCGAGGTCATCTCGTCCTCCTCTTCGTCGATCCCGAATCCGAGCACCCCCATGGCCCGGTATTTGAGCATCGCGCGGTCTTTATAGATGCAGCACCGCGACACCTCGGCAGACCCTTTCGGCCGCATCAGGTACGGGATGCGGTCGATATTCTCCTCCAGCGTATTGTCGTTCAGCAACTTGACAATGCGCGTGAGCAATTCACGACGCAGAATCATAGTGTTATTCGTGACTGCCATAACGTGTGTGTAGTCGGTTTTCCCTCGAAAAAAGATTCATTCGACCGGTATCCTTTGCCGATCGACGTCCAAAGATAATGTTTTTCGTTCGATTGCGACAGCGGGTATTCGATTCGGATTCCTCCCTCCCCCAAAAACGCTTTTCGGCGATCGGCCGGAGTTCCGTCGTTTATCGAGCGATAACGAAATAATAAGTTGTGAGGGAAAAAGATCGACGAGGCATTGCAGAGGAAAAAGATGCAGCCCCGTTCGGAGTCGGCAATTATCGGCGGAATCCTGCTTTGAAATGCGCGCCGTCGCAGAACGGCTGATTGTCGGACAGCCCGCACCGGCACAAAGAGGCCATGGTCAGTTTCGACTGGATCATACGGCCGTCCTGACCGATAATATGAAAATGCCCTTCCACGACCAGCGGCCCTCCGAGACGATACGTGATTTTGGCCGCAGGAGCCGTTCCGTTCGCTTCGGCGGCTTCTTTTTCAGCGGTCGGCGCAGGAAACAGGCTATCCAATGTTCTGGTGTCGAATAATTTCGGTGAATGTTCCTTTTCCGCGATAACGGCAGCGGGATCGTTCCAGAAAAAGGTCAGTGCGCGGGTCGGGCAGCGCTCCACCACGTCGATGATCTCCTCGGTCGAAGCCCTTTCCATATCCACCCACGGCCGTTTGGTCGGGTCGAACACTTTGCGCAGCGACGTAAAACACTCCCCCGAATGGATACATTCGGCAGGCTGCCATACCACAGTAATGGTTCCGTTGCTGTATTTCCGGTTTCTATTCATCGTCGTCGTCTGCGTCGTCTGCTATCTGCTCGGCACCCGATATTTCGTCTTCGTCGTCTGCGTAATAGTCCTTGTCGAGTTCCTCTTCCGGTTTGGTGTCGATTTTGACGTCGACCTTGACCAAGTAGCTGATCTGTTCGGTTTCGAACGGCACTGCATAGAAGAAATCGCCGCCCGGTTTGTCGATGCGGATCAAAGCCTCGCCGTAGCCGGACGGATAGGTCGCCTTGAACGCCTCGAGCAATTCAGGGCTCAGATTCAGATGGCTGACTATCACACGCTTCTTTGCATTTGCCGCTTTGCTTGTCATAATGTGATTTCGTAAGGTCTTATCGTTAAAATTTTCTGCAAGTATAAGCAAAAATTAGAAGCTCCAAAAGGTCGGCGCATTTTTCTTTGAGCAAGCTATTGTTTACCTTTGGGAGCCGCCCTGCGGCTCTACACAACAGAATGTCTGTCCATGAACGAGGTAAAGCAAAAAATAGACCATTTGCGCCGGGTGATCGACCGGCTGAACTATAATTATTACGTACTGAATGCTCCGTCGGCTGAGGATAGGGAGTACGACCGGTTGATGGCCGAGCTGACGGCGCTCGAAACGGCCCATCCGGAGTTTGCCGATCCCAATTCGCCCACGCGGCGGGTCGGCAGCGACCTGACCAAAGAGTTCGAGCAGGTACGGCACCGCTATCCGATGCTCTCGTTAGGGAACACCTATTCGGAGGAGGAGGTGTGGGAGTTCGTGGCGCGGATCGAGAAAGAGGCGGAGGCTTCGCAGGCGGCAGGCTACTGCTGCGAACTGAAATTCGACGGCACGGCGATTTCCCTGACCTACGAAAACGGGCGGTTCGTGCGGGCGGTGACACGAGGAGACGGGACTGTGGGGGACGATGTGTCGGCCAATGTGCGGACGATCCGCAGTATCCCGATGACTTTGCAGGACGAAGGGTGGCCGGCGTATATGGAGGTGCGGGGCGAGATTTACATGCCGCACGAGAGTTTCGAGCGGCTCAATGCCGAACGGGCGGACATCGGCGAGGAGCCGTTCGCTAATCCGCGCAATGCGGCGGCCGGGACGCTCAAGCAGCAGAACTCGGCGGTCGTGGCGCAGCGGGGGCTGGATGCGGTGCTGTATGCCGTGCAGTCGGACGAGCCGGTGGCAGCGTCGCACTACGAGACGCTGCAGCGTTTGAAAATATGGGGGTTCAAGACTTCGTCGGCGGTGCGGCTGTGCCGTTCGGTGGGCGAGATTATGGATTATATCCATTACTGGGATACGGCGCGGCACGAGCTGCCTTACGAAACGGACGGAGCGGTCATCAAGGTGGACAGTATCAAACTGCAGCGGGATCTGGGGGCGACGGCCAAGGCTCCGCGGTGGGCGGTGGCCTATAAGTTCAAAGCGGAGCAGGCGGCCACGCGGCTCGTGTCGGTCGATTTCCAAGTCGGACGGACGGGGGCCATTACGCCGGTGGCCAACTTGGAGCCGGTGCGGTTGGCCGGGACGACGGTCAAGCGCGCTTCGCTGCACAACGCCGAACAGATCGAGCTGCTGGACATTCGGATCGGCGACACGGTGCTGGTCGAAAAGGGGGGCGAGATCATTCCGAAGATCGTGGGGGTCGATCTCGACCGGCGGCCGGCGGACAGTGTGCCGTTCCGCTACGTCACGCATTGTCCGGAGTGCGGCACCGGGTTGGTGAAGGAGGCGGACGAGGCGAAGCACTATTGTCCGAACGCGACGGGCTGTCCGCCGCAGATCGTGGGGCGGATCGTCCACTACATCTCGCGCAAGGCGATGAATATCGAGGGGTTGGGGGACGAGACGGTGCAACTCTTGTATAATAACGGTTTGCTGGGCGATATTGCCAATTTATATGATCTGGAAGTGGAACATCTGGTGCCGCTGGAACGGTTGGGACAGAAGTCGGCGGAGAACATCATAGGCAGCATCGCCAGGTCGTTGGAGGTGCCTTATGCGCGGGTGTTGTTTGCGATCGGGATCCGGTATGTGGGCGAGACGACGGCCAAGAAGCTGGCGGCGGCCATTCCGTCGGTCGATGCGCTGATGGCGGCTCCGCGCGAGAAATTGCTGGAGGTCGAGGAGGTGGGGGAAAAGATTGCGGACAGCATCCTCGCCTATTTCGCCGATCCGCGGAATGTGGCCATCATCGAACGGCTGCGGCGGGCGGGGGTGCAACTCGAAGCGGTGCAGAGGGCGAAACTTTCGGATGCTTTGGCAGGAAAAAAGATCGTGATTTCGGGAACTTTTGAGCACCATTCGCGGCCGGAGCTGAAAGAACTCATCGAGCTGCATTCGGGAACGAATCAGAGCAGCGTCTCGAAAACGACGGACTACTTGCTGGCGGGGGCGGGGATCGGGCCGAAAAAGCTCGAAACGGCGACGAAACTCGGGGTGCGGATTATTTCCGAGGCGGATTTCATGCACCTGATTGACGATGCGGGGGAGGGGACGGAAAACGCGGGGAAAGTGTTGGAAATTAAACAACAGACGTTGTTTTAGTGTAAAATCGCTTCCCGCCGGTGCCATCCGAACGGAATAACCGTACCTTTGCACACGGTAAAGGTTTGTTTGTGCCGGACATTGTTCTTTTTACGCGTGCGGTACTGCCGTTTTCTATGTAAGAAGACTTTTGAGGCGGCATAGGAGGAGGCATTCGGCACGCAAAAGAGTTCAAATGTGTTGTTGTAGCTCCGAATTGCGGCGGAGCTCGTTGCTCTTTCTGCTGGCGGCGACCCGCTTTACTAAGCAAACCGATCGGTTCGAGTATCGAACAGCACTCCCCGCAAGGCTCAATGAAATGTTATAAATAACCAACTCAATAGACTATGTCGATTAATCTTAGGGGTGTAGGCGTCGCTTTAGTAACGCCGTTCACGGACGGCGGGGAGGTGGACTACCCTGCCCTGACTTCGCTGATCGACCATATCACGGCGGGAGGTGTCGATTATATGGTCGTGCTGGGTACCACGGGCGAACCGGCCACTATGACGGCAGAGGAGCGGCATCAGGTCGTGCGGCACTGCGTGGCGCACAATCCGCGCCATTTGCCGATCGTCGTGGGCATCGGCGGGAACAATACGGCGGAGGTGATCCGGACTATGCAGACGTTCGACTTGTCCGGAGTGAGCGCGATCCTGTCGGTCACGCCGTACTACAATAAGCCGAACCAGGCGGGATTGTACGCCCATTTCAGTGCGCTGCTGGAGGCGGCGCCGCTGCCGGTGATCCTGTACAATGTTCCGGGCAGGACGGGGGTCAATATGACGGCGGAAACGACGCTGCGGCTGGCGCATGCTTTTCCGGGCCGGGCGATCGCCGTGAAAGAGGCATCGGGCATTCTGTCGCAGGCCGCTTATATCCTGCGGGACAGGCCGAAAGGTTTCTTTGTCTTGTCGGGCGAGGATAACCTGGCTTTGGCGATGGTGGCTATGGGGGGCGACGGGGTGATCTCCGTGTCGGCCAATGTTTTTCCGGATACGATGTGCTGCATGATCCATGCGGCGCTGGCGGGGAACACGCAACAAGCGGCTCCGCTGAATCTGCATCTGCACGAAGCGACCGACCTGCTGTTTGCGGAAGGGAATCCGGTGGGGGCGAAAGCGGCGCTGGCGATCAAAGGGATCATCGGCAACAACCTCCGGCTGCCGCTGGTGCCGGCCAGCGAGGGATTGGTGGCGAAACTCAAGTACCAAATCGACCGGTACGGGTTGTGATTCCTCGCATTTTTCGGCTGATATTTTGTTCGTATATTTGTCCTGTTGCGGACGGTGCTTCACACAGCTCCGGCGCAGCAGGCTTTTTGTTTTTCCATGATCAGATATATGCGAAAATTCATCGTGGCGGTTTGCGCCGCTCTTTGTCATAGCTTTTTTAGCGCACAGGCGCAGGAACCGGTTCCCGGATCGGATTCCGTGTCGGCTCCGGATTATGCGCGGATTGCGACCGAAGTTGCGGATCCGGCCTCGCCGTATTATTATCCGAAACTGATGACGCGGTATGAACGGGGGGATACGACACTGACTCTCGACGATTTCCGGCATCTTTATTACGGTTATCCGGGACAGCCGGATTACAAGCCTTTGCTGACCTCGCCTTATGCGGACAGCCTGGAGATGGCTTTCGGCAAGAAAACCCGACTGGAGGCGGACGATTATCGCCGGATCGCGGGGTTCGCCCGCGAGATTCTGCGCGAAGAGCCGTTCAGTATGCGGGACTTGAACGTATTGGCTTTCGCCTGCCAGATGCTCGACGAGCCGGAGCGGGCGGCAGTGCAGATGTTTAAGATCAGCGGAGTGCTGGAAGCGATCCGTTCAACGGGGACGGGGCTGCGGGAGGAGGCGCCGTGGTATGTGATCTATATGCGCGATGCGGAGGATGTGCTGAACCTGATCGGGGCGAAATACAACAAGTTCATCATTCTGTCCCGGACGGTGGAATACGCTCCGGTATACAATATGCCGGAGGCGGCGACGAACGGGCGATCCAAACGGGCCAAAGGCTACTATTTCGATTACAGCGAAGTCTACAAACGGCGGCCGGACTATCTGGACGGAATGCCGAAGCAGAAACGCAAGTTCGAGGTCAATCCGCTCTATAATCCGCGGTCGGAACAGAGTATTCTGCCCAAATAATTTACATAAAACGAGAAAGATATGTCATACGATGTCATGGTGATCGGCAGCGGGCCGGGGGGATATGCGGCGGCGATACGGTGCGCGCAGTTGGGGCTGCGCACGGCGGTGGTCGAACGGGCCGAACTGGGCGGGACTTGCCTGAACTGGGGGTGCATTCCGACCAAAGCGCTGCTTAAAAGTGCGGAGGTTTACCGCTATGCGTCGCATGCGGCGGATTATGGAGTGGAGATTGCAGAGGGGGCCGTGCGGCCCGATTTGGCGCGCATGGTAGAACGGAGCCGCGGCGTGGCGGAACAGATGAGCAAAGGGATCGATTTCCTGCTGAAGAAGAATCAGGTGGATGTTATTATCGGAACGGGATCGCTGACCGAAGTGCCGCATACGGTTGACGTTACGGCTGCCGACGGGACTGTGACTCGGTACGAGGCGAAGCATATCATCCTGGCGACGGGGGCGCGGCCGAGGGAATTTCCGTTTATTCCGGTGGACGGGAAGCGGATCATTACCTCGCGGCAGGCTTTGACTTTGACGGAGTTGCCGGAGACGATGGTGGTGATCGGCTCGGGGGCTATCGGCGCAGAGTTCGCTACGTTTTTCAGCACGTTGGGGACGCGGGTCACGATCGTGGAATATGCGCCGGCGCTGGCGCCGTTAGAAGACGAGGAGATTTCCAAATTGCTGGAGCGTTCGTTCCGCAAGGCAAAAATCACGGTGATGACGGGTACCGAGGTCAAGAAAGCGGAAACGACGGACAAAGAGTGTTTGGTCACGGTGGCGGGGAAGAAAGGGGAGCAGGTTTTGGAGGCGGACGTGGTGCTGTCGGCGGTGGGGATTGCGGCCAATATCGAGGGGATCGGATTGGAGGCGGCCGGGGTGCGGGTCGAACGGGGCAAGGTGGTGGTGGACGAGCATTACCGGACTTCGGCGGAGGGGATTTATGCCATCGGGGATATGATTCCGACGGCTGCGCTGGCGCATGTGGCGACGGCGGAGGCGATTCATTGCGCGGAGTTTATCGCAGGTAGGAATCCGGAGGCGGTGGACTATGCGGTGATTCCGTCGTGCATTTACACGACGCCGGAGGTGTCGTCGGTCGGGCTGACTGAGGCGCAGGCTAAGGAACAGGGCTATCGGCTGCGGATCGGACGATTCCCGTACACGGCTTCCGGCAAGGCGACGGCGGCGGGCAATCGGGACGGAATGGTAAAGCTGATTTTCGATGCGGATACCGACAAGCTGCTCGGGGCGCACCTGTTCGGGCTGAATGTGACGGAGATGGTGGCGGAACCGTCGATAGGTATGACGCTCGGCACCACGGCGGAGGATATAATCCGGACGATACACCCGCACCCGACGATGTCGGAAGGGATTATGGAGGCGGCTGCGGCCTCGCACGAGGAGGCGATCCATTTATAAGCTGGGCTGCACGGATCAGAATTTGCTGGCGAACGAAAGGAGGAATGTTGGAAACATTCCTCCTTGTCTTTATGCCGGCTTTTCGACGGTGACGAGCAGCTTGTCCACCCGGCTCGCGTCCATATCCACCACTTCAAAATGGAGATTCCGGTAATCGAATGTATCTCTTTCGGCCGGGATGCGACCCAGCAGAAACATCGCCAGTCCGCCCAACGTGTTGAAGTCCTCTTTCTGCAAATCGTCGAAAGCCACGACGCCCATTTCTTCCATAAAATCATCCACATTGTACGCACCGTCGACCAGGATGGAACCGTCTTCGCGGGCAACATACCCCGGTTCGTCCGTTTCGCCGTTTTCATCCGG
>NZ_CANQYJ010000002.1 GCF_947628055.1 uncultured Rikenella sp. | reverse complement strand
TTCCCTCCAGCTCCACGAATTGCTGCAAATCGTTGATTTACGGTAATTTACAAAAATCATTCCGTGGTTAATTTGATGCACTTTTGTAGAGTGGCCGATTAACCGCTTCTGAGGGCTTCTGTATTCTTGAGTATGGGGATACTTCAAACACAGATGCCTTATGAAAATTCGGAATTTCAGAAAGGTGGAAGTTATCCTTCCGAAAGCTTCCACATTCAAGGGGCGCTTGTGCGTTCTCTACTCGGTTTATAACCCACGGACGGATCGTATGGAACGATACCGGATCGTTCGGGGATTCAAAGCGTGTGCAGACAGGCAGGAAGAGAACAAGCTGGCCGCCAAAATCATCAAAGAATACACACTCAAGCTCCGGGCCGGTTGGCGACCGTGGGCGGACGACGCGGTCATCTACTCCGACGAGACCGAATATCATACCATTGCTGGAATGTTCGGCACCCGGCGACAAGACGGTTCGCATATCCGGCGACATGTCTCGAAATTCATCGAAGAGAAACGGTTGGCAGTATCCAAGAAGTCGATGGAGAGCTATGTTTCCAAGCTCCGAATCTTTGTGCTTTGGCTGGAGAAAAACGACCTGCTCGATCGACGGGTGTATGAACTCGACGACGACGTCATCAATCGTTTCGTTACCTATCTGATTCAGGAACGGCAGCTGGATCGTCTGTCGATCGAAAAGTACCAGCAGAATCTGAACCAGTTTTTCAAATACTGTTTGTCCCGAAAACTGATCGACCGCCTACCTACTACTACCATTCCGAAACCTCCGAAGCGTCAGGACATGGCCGCCCGGCCGATCGCCGATTGCGACATGCAGAAGCTGCTGGCTTTGGTGGCCAAGGAAGATCCACAGTTTTTTGTGGCCTGCATGTTCGAGTTTTTCCTGTGTTGCCGACCGGGAAACGAACTTCGGCTACTAAAAGTGGAGGACATCAATCTCTTTACGCAGACCGTCCACATTCGGGCAGCAAATGGCAAGACCGGAGCGCGTAACATCACGATGCCGGAGGCATTGATAGAGCTGTGTCGAAAGCATAGAATTACCGACTACGCTGCTTCGCACTACGTTTTTGGTAACGATGGAGAGCCGGGGCCGATCCCGTGGGGCAAGAACTACTTTAACCGTCGGTTCCGGGAGTTTCGGGAACGGCTTCACCTACCGTCGGGCTACAAGTTCTACTCCCTGAAACACACGGCAGCCGGTAAATTGCTGGAGTCGGGCGCGTCGATCGTGGAGGTGCGAAACCATCTCGGCCATCGGGATTTTGAATCTACGATCCATTACATCCGCCGCCATTTCGGCGAACGCTCAGAGAAAGTGGCGAACTTCCGCCCGGATTTTTTGAAGGGGTTATAATTCAGGAGGATAAAAATATTTCTTTTTTCATTGTTATTGTGCAGCGCGCGATTATGTTTGTTGTGTCAATAATATTTAAAACGAATGAAAGAGTTAATTGCGATACTCATTCCTATCTTGAGTCTTCTTTTTCCAATTTGGAATTTACTTCAGAAACGCAAGAAAAGAAGAACCGCGTCTTTACGTTGTAACTGCCGTGATCTCGGCAAGGGAAAGTACGTTTTAAAGATCCGAAATAAGGGACAAGCAGAAGCACAGAATATCAGACTGCAAGAATTGCAGGGAGTCGATATTATTGATGAGGAGCTATTCCCTTGCAATTGTCATGCTCAAGATCTGATACAGATGCAATTCTACCTCACTAAAGATATCTGCCCTGAAAAGTTAGAAATACGGGTGATTTGGGATGACAAGGATAAAAAGGATAAATGGCTGGATAAAGTTTTTCCATTGTAAGAACTATTATCCTTTCTTCTACCCTTTTCACGCGCATAAATAAGGGCGACGAGGGCTACTCTACTTGGATTCCGAATCCCAGTCGCCTTTTGTTTTTGATCGCCCGTTCTAAGGTGGGCGGTCGTGCGGGAGATAAGGCCTATTTCGTTTGGTCGAACCCTCCGAACTCAATGTGCTTGAAGAGGTAGTAAAACGCGATCTTGTGCCAGCGGGTCAAGGGGCGGTGGCCGTTGAGCAAGATGCTGAGCGTGGATTTGGATATACCCGTATGGGATTCGATGTGCTTGGCGCGTAGTCCGAGCCGTTCCATCGTAGCCCTTACCCATTCTGCGTCCACTGCGTCGATGTCTGCCCGGTCGTAATTTACTGCCGAAACCGTTAGTTTCCATTCTGGGGGGATTTCTCCCTCGAACATGGCCCGGACACGCTGTTCGATCTCCGCTTTTGATAGAGTCTTTTCCCCGACCCGCTCTTTTTGTTCGGCCCGGACGATGAGCCGGGAGCCATCGAATGAAACAATCTCAATGAAGAGGCGTCCCATCCGGCGGTATTGTCCGGCAAAGGTGCTCAGGCGTTTTTTGGCTTCGGTGGACAGGGGTAATATCTCGATTTTTTTCATGATCCATGTTTTTATTTATAAGAGGGGGCAGGGTTGCTGCCCCCTCTCTCGTTTTACAATTTGATAAGTTCGATGTTTCCGATGTCGAAGATGGCTATTTGCTTGTTTCGTCTTCCGAACTTGATTGCCTCGTCACGGTCGGTGAAGATTTTTACGCTGTCGAAGTAAAATTGCCCGTCCTCGTCGTTAAACCACCCTCCCACTATCCTGTCGTGTGTCTCTGCGTGTTGGATTACTTTTTGGAGACCTTCGACACCGAAGCAGTTTTGTGTTTCTGCGTAGGCGGCCGAGATGCCGTTGGTTACTTTTTTCAAGGTGTCAAGCTCCACCGTGAACCCGTCCGGGTTGTTCTGTGCAATTCGGAGAATTGCGGTCGTTTTGTTGTTCATTGTGTTTCGTTTTTAAGCGGCGTTACCCGCGGTTTGACATTACAAAGGTAGTAAAAAGTTTACAAGATGCAAACTTTTCATGAGAAAAAGTAAGGTTTTGCATAAAAAAAGCGACCCCGGAGGGCCGCTTGACAGATTGAAATAAAGTTGCTTATTTTTTCCACTTTCTCCACGCCGCCCAGCCGAGGGCGAGGAGGACGAGGCCGACGGTCAGCCACGGGAGATGACTGGGGCGGGCTTTCTTTTCGGTTTGTCGGGCGACGATCGCCTCGGCTTGAGTTTCGCGGCGGGTGCTGTCTTGAATGACTGCCTCGGTCTGTTGTTTGAGCGTGTCTGCTGTCTGCCGGTGGATGTCGGTTTCCCGGTTCCGGCGGCGATCGACGACGATAACGCGCTTGAGCGGCGGACGGCCGGTGGCGGAATCGATGGGCCGGGTCGTGTCAAACTCCAGTTCGATGCGGCGGGTGTCCTCGGTTTCGGAGGTGGAGGTTTCGGTCTCGGTGCGGGCGGTCATCTCGGTCGTTTGGCGGGATTCCGTGTGCAGGTCGGTTTGCTCGGCTACGGCAGCTGTCGTATACAACGTGTCGTGCACCTTCTTCGAGGTCGAGCAGCCGGTCAATAGCAGGCCGACCGCGACTATACTATAAATAGGTATCCGTTTCATTTGAGGTGTAACGTTTGGTTTCTGTTTGCTCCTGCGCGGTAGGATATGTGGATCCACTTGTAGTCGGACTCGTCGATTAGCTGATCGAAGGCGATTTGGCCGGCGGTCTGCATTTCAATGATCTTATCGAAGAGTCGTTTGTTGTCGGCCGGCGTTCCCGCCGTGATATCCGCGGCCTCGCCTTTCAAGTGTTGGGAGGTCGATACGCCTCCGACCGCCGCGTTCAGTTTCGGGCTGCGGTAGCCGCTGTTGACGGCAATCGGGCCGCCCCACACGGCCCGGATCGGGTCTAAGAGTTGCTCGATGAGGGTTTGTAGCTTGCCGGCGATCGCTGCCGAGGGCCGGTTTTCAATGCCGCGCCGACGGGCGGTTTCCGACGCGCAGAGTTCCTCGATGGTAAAATAGGTCATGTTAAAATCTGTTTTCAATCTCAGTTACTACTTATTCAAAAAAACACGATTTTCTTTGCATATCCCAGCGACAGGTAAAGGCATCGCGCGGTTTCTTTGCATAGCCTCAGAACCCCGACTGCGGTTCCCGGTCGGCACAGCCGCGGCGGTTGCAGAGGCGGATCTCGACGGACATCAACTTCAACTCCAGCTCGTGGATGCGGGTGTCCTTCTCGTCGCATCGGTCGCGCCACTGGCCGATGGTGTCGAACAGGGCGGTGATTCGCTCCGTCTGTTCGTTGTTGCGGGCGTGGGCAGCGACGAGCTTTTGTTCGCGGTGCTCGGCGATCTCTTTCCACTCGTGGGCCGCCAGCGTGTTCAGATCGGCTTCGGCTTTGGCGGCCTCGGCCTGTTTGATACGGCGGTTTTCGCGCCGGTACATCCAGACGCCTCCGCCCAGCAGGCCGGCGGCGGAGAGGACACTCAGCAGGTTGCTAATATGGGTCAGCCATTCGGTCATAATTCACTCTTAATATTGCGTATTCTTGTTGCGCGGGGGCGTCTGCCACGGCGTGACGCCCGCTTGGTAGTCGTTACGGGTGATGATGCCTTCGATGTTGAATTTCTTGCCGGTTACCAACGTCACCTCCAGCGTGAAATAGGCGTAGTTCAGCGACGACTGACCGAATGCCGTCGAACCGGGGCCATTGGAGTTGTAATACGGGTTCCACTCGATCGTCACATATTCTTGCGGAGTATAAAAGCTCTCACGCACGGACACATAGAACGGCGAGGAGACGTTCACCAGCCGAGCGCTCTGAATCTTGACCCGCGCGGAGGTATCGGTGGTTTTGTAGAAGCACAGACACTGACACCCCTTGGCATTGTTCGGAACTTCGAATCTCATCCCCGGCCAGCTGGCGGAGAGGCCGATCCCGAAGTAGTAGTAGTCCGGGCATTGGGCAAAAGTGTTTCCGCCCACCCCGCAGATGTAGTACTTCGTAGCCGTATAGCCGCAATAGCCGTCTACCTGCGTCGCCGAGCCGCTGTTCACATTGTAGTTGGCGGAGTACTGCGTCGTGTCGCTGAACTTGAAGACATTCCGGTAGGTCGTGTAGTTCTGCTTGTAGGTGCCGGAACAGGAATAACCGCTCCCCCGGCTTTCGCGGGTGGAGGTAACCGTTTCGGTCTCGTTCGGCTGGGCGGTGGAACTTTCCGCTCCGGTTGCGCCGTTGCTGTAGATCGGCCACGTGACGAGGTTGTGCGATCGGGTGCGGCTCCCCTGTGCGCCGGTGCCGGTGGGAAGTGTATAGGCCCATGTGCCGTAGACGTGACGCGAGCCGGTGCCGGTTTGGTAGGGACAGCTCGTGCCATCGTACGACTCCTCGACGGTGTCGGCAGTCTGTGTCCATCCGCCCCAGTCGCCCCACGCGCCGGCAGTACCGTTGCTATAAATATCGCGATAGCGGTATCGGACGTAGGTGTAGCAATGTCGCGTCATACGTCCGTTCACAGCCGGGGTGTCGCACGTCCAACCGCTGTACTCGGTCTTGGACTCGGACTGCGATTCGGTGTCGGTGCGGTAGGGGCAGCTCGTCCCGTCGAACGCCTCTTCGGTCTTGGCGGCAGTCTGCTGCCATGCCGACCACTCGCCCCACGCGTCGGTGGTGCCGTCCGACCACACGGCCCGCGTCCGGCTCCGGGAGTCGGTATACCGGACGCGAGTCTTGCGGCCGTTTACGGCCGGGGTGTCGCAGACCCAGCCGGAGTATCGGGTCTTCGTCTCGCTCTCGGTGTCGGTGCGCAGCAGGTAGCGGTACCCCTCCCACGCGGCCATCGAGCGGATGTCGCGATCGGCGAAGTAGTCGGGGTTCCGGCAGTTCTCGGTCTGATCGCGAAAGCTGCCGGTAGTACCGCCGTTGCGGGCGATGATCTGTCGCAGGGTGATGGCCATAGTCGTTATTCGGATTCAGGGATGCGGAAGTCGGTGGCGGTGAGCGTACCGGCGATGGTGGTGTCGCCGCTCTTCGGAACATACTTGGCGAGCTCTTCGGCCAGCGCCTCTTTCGTTACACGCTTACCCAACTCCGCAGCGATCTCGGTGGCGAAGTTCGGGTTGTCGCCGAGGGCGGCCGAAAGCTCCTGCAGGGTGTCGAGGGCTTCGGGGGCGTTGTCGATGAGCGTGGCGACGGTGTTGCGAATCTCCTCTTTGAGTTCCGACACGGCGGTTTCCAGCGCGGCGGCGAAGCTGTCTGCGAGGTTCCGGGCCTGTTCGTCGGCATACTCTTTCGCCGCTTGCAGGGTTTCTGCGAGGGCTCCCGCTACGGCGCTGGCGTCGGCTTTCTTGTTCCATGCTGTCCGCTCCTCCGGGGTGATGTGGATCTCGGTCTCATCGATGTGTTCCCGCAGCGGCTGGAGGGCGATGAAAACCGCCCCGCCGGTGGGGAATCCGGCATTGTCGGCCTCGATCAGCCCGCGGAAGACATCGCGCAAGACGCGCAGCCGGGCCTGACCGATGCCGCCGCCCATATCGCCCACGAGCACCGGGCACTCCAATCCGGAGCTCTCGAACCGGTTCAAGTCGTCGAAGACGCGAACCCCTTCGGCGAGGTTCGCGCCGTTGGTGTAGTCCTGTGCACTCATGCCTGCAGCTTGATTTGTTCGATAATGGCGAGGATGTCGGCGGTGATCTCGCAGTAGATCGTGGCACCGATCTCCTCTTTCAGGTTGAGCAGCAGGCGGCCATTGGCCAGCTGGCCGACGCCGAGCTGCTCGAAGTTACCGTCCGGAGTCGGCGCGTGAACGGCGAGGTCGATGCCGGAGGGAGAGCCGCCGTTCATCCGCTTATACGTGAAGATGTACTTTCGCCCGTGCCGCTCGGCATTGGCGTGGGTGATGGTCTCCGTCGCGGTGGTGGTGATTTGCAATTCCTGTTGTGTCATGGTATGGATTGGTTTTAGTGAATAATCGTCAGGCGGTTCGTACGTCTCCGGTGTCGATGTCGATATAGAGCGGTTTCCAGTTCCCGTCGACGCCGGATTTCGACTGGAGGCCGGAAAAAGTGACGAGCGTTTTGGGTGCTTTCAATTGAAGGAAAGCAAGTCCGTCCGCGCATCCCATTTTACCCATATCCTCACCTCCCGGCAATTTGACAATGACGAAACGATCCGTCAGGATCGCCGTGGCGGAAACATATGGATTCCCGCTACCTTTGCAGACATAGAATCCGTTTTTAGTCATTCGGGAATAATCACCGTCGTATTCATCGTAAATCGCCATCGACGGGAGTTCGTTCCAATTGAACCCGGACAGTTCGAATACTTCACGATCCCGGTAATCCACGGCACGTATCTGCTGTGTTTGATCGTCGATCTCGATCCGGGTACCGCTCTCTTTCGTCCGCAGCTTCCGAACGGTCAGGTTCTCCACGTCGATGTACTCGGCCTTGACGGTGCCGTTCAGGTTCACGATGCCGTCTAAGGTCGTCTCGCCGATCAGCCGGATGCGGTTCGCCTCGATCTTCACCTCTTCGGCGCTCTGGTTGATGGCCGAGATCACACCGTTCAACCCCACTTTCTGTTCGATGCCCTGCGCATTGACCGTAATCCGCGACTCGGCCATGTCGATTCGGTTATTCAGGTTCTCGGAGAGGGTGCCGACGGAGAGCGAGATGTCGGAGGCGGTCTGCGTCAGTTGCGAGACCTCCTGCGTAACGCGTCCGTCGAGGGTCTCGATGCTCGACACGGCCGACTCGATCCGGCCGGCGGTCACCGAGAACTCGGTGGCGACGTCCTTGCCGTTGCGCAGGACGAAGTCGCCCTTGGCGCGGATGTTCTGCGTATAGAGGCCGACCTCCTCCGGGGCGATGTCGGGGAAGTCGCCATCGACCACGTCGCCGATATACCCGACCTGCACGGCGGTATTATAAGGGCGTAGCACGGTGTCGTTCACACCCCGCAGAAAGACCATCTTGCCGCTCTTTCCATCGACATAAACGGAGTTCTGCCGGGCGGGGTCGCTGTAGTTGCCGCGCCGGGCGAGCACCATGTGGCGTTGGGGCGGAGCGCCCTGCACGAGGCGGGCGGTGAACCCCTCGCCGGGGCCGAAGACAGAGACCACGCGCAGGTAGGTGGCGGTGGGCAGCACGCCGTCGTGGCGAAAGTAACCCACCAGCAGGTCGTCCGTCCGGAAGGGAACGCGATCGTCGCCATCGTAGCTCTTCTGCACGATATGGTACATGCCGGGGCCGATGGAGGTAACGAGCTGCACGTCGTGCTGCGTCCGCAGCGGCCGACCGGCGTTGTCGACGAGCCGGGCGGTGTCGCTCACCCGATTGACGGCGATACCGTCGGTGAAGTACTTGATGTTCCCCTCGACCGACTGTCGGTTGTAGACGATCTCGGTCGTCGTGATGCCGTCCCGCACGCCGAGCGTCCGGAACCAGAAGTCGCCCTCCGGGGTGCCGCCCCATGCGCTGCCGAACACTCCCGGCACATACTCGGGATGCCCGATCGGGCCGGTCAGCGACAGCTCGCGCCCGGCGATGTCCTGTGCGACAAAATCGAGATCCGGGCGGCCGCCGTGGGGGTGGTAGTCTTCGACGATATGGCCCCACTCGTCGGCGTTGCCGTAGCGGTTGAATCGTTCGGGATCGGGAAGCGTCGGCGGCTCGTGCGAGATGCGGGCGACCCGGCCGGCCCGATCGACGCGGATCGGTGTGGTACCGGTAACAACATCTCCCCCGCCGCCCGTGCCTTGGCCTTTCAGAGAAGAAGCCGGGATAACTCCCCAGCGTTTGCTATAAGCGTATTGGGCCGGGATCAGGACATCGCCCTCCGGGTCGAGGATCGGGAACTCATTGAGCCGGGGCGTCAAAAAAAAAAAGTTCTGCCCCCGGCCCGACGATCTCCAACCGTTCGGGAAGCTCATCGCGGGCGATATTCAGATAGCGGGATTGGTGAGAATAGGCGAAGGTGAACTCGTACCCGGCGGCCTCCCCGGCGGTCGCCTCTAACTTGGGTTTGGAGACGTAGATGCACTCCAGCGAGGAGTCGGCGAGGTGGTACCGGCGGCAACTGGAGAAGAACTCCAGCACCCACTGCCGCGTCCGTTCGTCGGGCAGGTAACCGGTGTACTTCGTCCACGCCTTGCCGTAGTCGATGCCGAACTCGAAGGTATCCCCGTCGAAGACGGCGTTCCGGCTCTCGGACTCGCCCACCTCTTTCCGATCGCCGGTGAAGCGGATGGTGTCGTACCCGCCCAACGAGTTCTCGAAGACGAACCAGTCCACGGTCGGCTCTTCCCCGGTCTCGCGCAGCACGTACCGCTGCACGAAGCTCTGCCGTTCGCCGCCGGCCTCTACCCACACGTCGAAGTAGGTAGGCTGCCGGTCGAACAACCCCCGGATCCGGCCGTAGTTCAGATCGAGGCTGTAGACGCGCCCGACGGTCAGTTCTTGGAGGGTGACGGTTTCCGGCTCCGCCCCGGTCTCGTCGTCGGTCGGGGCGAAGTAGCCTTTCACCCGCACGGCGCAATCGTTCAACGCGACGTACCGCAGCCACTGGGGTTCGTGGTAGCCAACGTACCGGGTTTGAGGTTGCCAAGTCAGGAAGTTGCTCTTGAGGAAAAGCGGGGTGTCGATGCTCTTGGCGTTCACACCGCCGGGCAGCACGCAGAATGTGCCGGCCTCTTCACCGTCGATACGGTAGGTATAGGTGGTCAGGGGAAGCCCCTCGGCGGGAACGTCGTCGAGGCCGGGGGCGTGCAGGTGGGCCTCGAAGAAGGCCCGCAGGGGAATGGTAACCCGGCCGGAGGCGTCGGGTTCGTACCGCTCCTCCAACAGTCCGTCGATGGCAAACGCGATCGCCCGGTCGCTCATCACGACGAGGTCGCCCAAATTCCCGGCGAAACTATACTCCTGCGGCTGCTGTACGATATTGGACATCCCGATACTCTCCTGTTTTCAGCAAAAGTACCGGGATCACAACGCCGGGAAAGGACAAAAAAGAACCCGCACCGAAAACGGATGCGGGCTATGATCGAGACTTCAAAACAATCAATCTTCCGAAGTGCGGTATCCGATCTTACGGCGCGGCGCCGATGATTCCTCCGATTTGCTCAACAACTTCGTCAAAGCCTGATAGATTTCATTGAATTGCGTATCGGTACTGATCTCCAACTCTTCGATCCGCCGCTGCAACTCCTCATAACCGGCAGATAACCGGCGCATCATGACGAACGTCCGCATAATGGCGATATTCATTTTGACAGCCGTGTCGCTGCGAAGAACGGACGAAAGCATCGCAACGCCTTGTTCCGTAAACGCAAAAGGCATGTGGCGACGACCGCCCCGTTCGTTTGAGATCACAGATTGTGATGTCAAACTCTGTTTCAGTGAGTTATACTCGGACTCCGTCATTTCGAACATAAAATCCGGAGGAAAACGATCACTGTTCCGGCGCACCGCTTGTTTCAAGGTACGGGTCTCTACTCCGTACAATTCAGCCAAATGGAAATCAAGCATAACCCGGCATCCCCTCACCTCAAAAATCTTATTTTGAATAACCTCTAACTCCATGATAAAGCGGTACACGTTCCGAACAAAGGTAATTATAAATTTTCACACCTCTACGAATTCGACTTCTGCGGGATCGATGCGGTTCTTCTTGAGGGAGACGTTCATGGATCGGATGAAGAAGTGGCGGCCGTAGAGGGCGAACTTGTCCCGAAGATCAAGTTCGTGTAGGTCGAGCGCCGTGAAGAGCACCTCTGTCGTTACGACCATTCGGTCTTTGGCCAGCCACTCCGCGAATCGCTTGTGGCGCGCCAGCAGCCCGTCCGGGCCGTGCCAGTAGAGCGACAGGTCGCCGTACCGCTCTCCGTTCGCCCCGAAATTCGTTGCCGAGAGTGCCGGGAAGTAGTTCGGGGTGTAACCCGAAGTCATACTCCACTGTTGGATCTCCGACTGTAGCCCCTGCCACAGACCGATAAGCAGCTCATCCGATCGTTCGGTACCGATCGCCTCGATCTCCGGGCAGAGGATGTGGCGGTACCAGTTCTTGCCGATGTCGTCGTCGTTCAACCAATAGCGGTTCGCCACGCACTGCACCCGCTTCGCGTTCACCGTCATATCGTAGCCGGTGTCGGTTTCCTCGGTCTCCTCCGCATCGTCGTCGGCGGTCGCCTCGTCGGGCATATCCTCCTGTTTCACGGCATAGTAAGCGCGACTTTCGTTGTCGAGGATGATGGTCTGTACCTGCCGGGGCTTCCGCACCCGGACGGAGGTAACGACACCGGTGCCGTCGGAGAGGAAGCCCCGGCTCGCCATATAGTGAATCCCCTCCAATATGTTATCCACCTCCTTGATCTCACCCTCCGGCTGTTCGCCCTCCTCGCTGTCGGCGAAGCCGGCCGTGTACTGTTGTCCGGCCTCACGCGAGATAACAGGCGTGCCGATCAGCCGGTCGGGGCGGATGTCCCGGACGATATTGCGGTTCAACACATCGGCGTTGCTCTCGATCGTGAAGTTGTCGCCGCGGACGTACATTGATGCACACGGGAGCTTGAGCATCTCCACGACGAAGTCGGCCGACCAGACGTCGGGCATGAAGTCCTGCAGCCGAACGGCGTAACCGGCACTCCCCCACGCGTCGGTGTCCGGCGTCCAGCACGGGAGGTTGTCGGTGATGTTATACGACGGGTGCCATAAGGTCTGCAACGAGAGCTTTTTCCACTCGCCTTCTTTGAAGATGTTACGCTCCAGCTTGTCGCCGAAAATCTTGTCGAAGATATACCATACCCGCACGGCCGGGAGGATTTTCAACAGGTAGAAACGATTCGCGGCATTCTTCAGAAAATGCTGGTAACTCCGTCCGTGTATGTCCATCGGATTGATCCACCGCGCTCGGGTGTTCAGCAGGAAGTCTTCGGGGTTCTTGGGGTCGGGTTCCAGCCACTCCACGTCCTTGATCGCGACGGGCGGGGCGAAAAATGGGGCGTCCGGGTCTGTCATATTACGCCGCAGGATGCCGTCCCAAACGGTCATAGAGGTCTCTTGCGCAAACGACCCGTTGTAGGAGAGCGGTATTTTGTCCATCTCGACGTGGTAGAGTTTCCGATTCAGGGCGGCGGGGAGGACGCTGCCGGAGAAGTTCACGGTGATGACGTCGGAGATCTCCTCGATGGTCTGCACGCCGCTGGCGATCTCGATACCGGCGAAGAGAATCCGGGCGGGCCGCTCCCGGAAGCGGTCGCCGGCGGCCGCCACCCGGTCGGGGTTCCCGAATACCTGCCGGTTGCGCGGGGTCAACGGCAGGTCGTAGCTCAGGGAGTAGGTGGCGGGGATCCGGTCGCTGGAGAAGAGCGGGTTCTCGAACACGAGGTCGATGCTGATGTCGTCGCTCAGGTCGATCGGACGGTCGTCTACGTATATCTGTAACATGGTTCTTTCTTTCGTTAGGGGTTACTTGGCCCGCCCGCCAATGCCGGCGCGGCGCTGCTGCTGTTCGATCTTCTTCTGTATCGTGAATAGTCCGTCGCGCCCGTAGATGGAGAGGAACACAGGGAGCGGTTTATCCAGCTGGCGGCTGAGTTTTCCGACGACATCGCGCACTTCGCGCAACAGGCTATCGTCGTATACGGGGGTACGGGTACCGGACACATCGTTCCCGGAGGCCGCGAACGTCGAGGAGTCCCCGCCGACGTATCCGCCGGCGGCGCGCCCGGGGATCGCTCCGGCGGCCATCGCGGCGGAGAGGTTCACGGGGCGGAACGAGCCGCGCAGCCGCGCGGCTTCGATCAGGTTCACCATGCTGGCCACCTCCGGCACCCGCAGCAGGTCGTTCGGCACGACGTATTCGGTACCGGCCTCGCCGGTCAGCACGGGCCGGCCGCCGGAGGTCTGAATGACGGTAGGCCGGTGGACGAAGCCGCGCTTGCGGGGCGAGAACTCGGCGTCGAACCGCTTGCCGTCCTGCTCCCGGATGACGCCGATCGGCCCGCCCTCCTCTGCTCCGGGCAGCGGGGTGGCGAGGATCGCGGCGGTCTGGACGGCCCCCAATGCCGCTACGATTCCGGCCAAAATCTCACCCATTGGAAACGGAACTTGCAAAGCCGCAGTAACAGCCACTGCCGTATTGATCAGGCTGTTGAAAACGGCCAGCGCCTTGTCGCGTTTGGCTTGCTTCCGCTCGATCTCCTCCCGCTTGGCCTCGGTCTCGTCGTCCAACCGCTGCACGGCTTCGTTGTAACGTTCTTGCGAGATAGTGCCGCTCTTCAGCTGCCGTTCGAGCAACTGCTTTTTCTTATTCTGCGCCTTCTCGTAGTTCTTCAGCTCCCGCTGCTCCATCGCGGTCATCAGGTTGCTGACATCGGAGAACGCCGAGCCGATCGCGCCCGCCACGGCCAATATCTCCTCCATCCCGAACTTCCCATCCTTCAGGTTGGTGTAAAACTTCTTCCACTTGTCCGGAGTCATCCCCAACACATCGACGTTGTTTCGCGAGTCCTCCCCGCCGAGGGTCGGAGGAGGGGTCGCCCCCAACTCTGCCAGCTGCTTCTTCAGGTCGTCGATGATCTTCTGCAACCGTTCGATGTCGTCCTCCGTCGCGGCGACGCCGTTGGCCAACAGCCCGGTCTCGCCGACCTCCTCGACAATGGCCTGATAGGTGGCGAGCATCTTTTCGAGGTCGGTTTTCAGGGCGGCTTGCTCCTCGGCGGCATACTGCCGCTTCAGCATCGAGTCGGCTTGTTTGTCCGTTCGCACACGCCGCAGCTCCTCCTCGCTGTACCACTTCCGGAGCAATGCTTTTTTCTTCTCGAAAGTATCCGCGGCGGCCAACTCATCGTTATGCGCCTGCTTTTCGGCTGTGGCCTTGCGCTGGATCGCCTTTTGCTGCTTGCTCAGCTCTTTCGACAGCTCATCGACGTAGATCGAACTCAACTTCTCGTAGTGCGAACGTTTCAACTGGAGGTAGGCGGCCTGTTCGTTGGCGGTCATCTCCTCGAGCTCCCGCCCGAAGAGGCCGAGATCCCGCAACTGCTTCTCGTAGGCGTCGTTCTCTTTGTCCTCGGCGCTGTCGCCCTGCGCGGCGATCTCAAGCAATTTCTTCTCCCGGTCGCGGGCGGCCTTCTGCTGCTGGTAACGTTTGTCGAGCAGCTGCTCTTCGAGCTTGGCGAGGTCGGAACCTTTCTCTTTGCCGGCCTCGATCCGCTTTTCGAGGGTTTGGATCTCTAATGCGAGCAGCCGGCGGCTGTACTCCTCCTCGGTGGCGATCTCGCCGCTCATCTGCTTCTCCCGAAGCGCCGCCTTGGCCTGCAAGTATGACTCATCCGAGGACAACGACCATTTCGACCCGGTGCTGCCGGTGGTCTTTGAGGCCTTCCCTGTCAGCACTTCCAATTGTTTTTTGAGGTCGCTAACCGCCTTATCCGCATCTTCTATCTCTTTGGCCGAAGCCGTGGAATCCGCTGCGCGGAGTGCCTGCAACTCTTTTCGTGCTGTTTTGAGAGATTCTCGCAACTTAGCGACTCGAACCGAAAGAGCCTCTAACTCCGGCTCTTTCTTTGTGGTAGTGTCATTCTCGTTCTCCTGCTGAGGCTTGGCCTCCACCAGCGCGTCCAGCTGGCCCAGCTCCTCTTTCGTTTTGCGGGCGGCTTCGGTTACCTTATCGAAGGCCGCTTCGACTTTATCGACGAGGAATCCGTATTTGCGAGCCGTATGGGTGTAGGCTCCAGAGGTGGCCTGCACAGAGGTCGTGATGACAGAGTTCATCTCCTCCACACTCATACCGAACACCCGGGCGGCTCCGGCTACGAAAGCGGCCTTGTCTCCGGTCTTCTCCAACTGAACGACCAGTGCGCCGAGCTGCTGTTGCGCCAGCGCGACTTGCTTCTTGGTTTTGTCGCCGCGCGACAAATAAGCCTCCATCAGTTTATCCAATGCGCCGCGCTCCGCATCGAGCATCTCTTTCTGCAATTTCTCGGCCTCCTGCGCCCGGATCCGCATCTTGATCCCTTCCTCCATCTTCTGCGAGGCGTAGTCGAGCGCCGCGGCTACCTCCTCGTTGCTCATCTTCTCCGAGAGGAGGTTCGGCAGGTACTCCTTGTACCGTTCGTTGATAAGCCGGATCGCCTCGGCCCGCGTCTGCGATCCTTGCGCGCTCTCGGTCACTGCTCGTTTCAGGTCGTCGTGCGTGGCCCGCTCCTGCGACAGTTCCACCGCCAGCTGCGAACTGGCCTCGCTCGCCTTTTTGGTCGCGCTGGAGAAGGCGGCCATCGCTCCGACAGCCAAACCAATCGCCATCGCGATCCACCCGATCGGCCCGATCGAGGCGAAGAACGCTTTGGCGGCTACGCCCGCCGCCCGGAAGTTCCCCGCCAGCAGGAGTTTCGCCGCGGCCCACGCTTTCGTTGCGGCGGGCATGCTGCGGATCTGCACGAGGTTACGCTTGGCGGCCATCGTATTGACATTCATCGCGGCGGTCTCGGAGACCAGCGAGAGGGTGGCATCTTTCGTCCCGGCAGTAAAACGGCGTTTGGCAACGTTGTAGGCTTCGACGGCGGCCCGGCCGACTTTCAGGCTGACGAACCAAGCGGCAAAGGTGACACCGAGGACGGAGAGCGGAGTCAGCAGCGCGGTGAAGAGCTGGATGGTACCGCGGATCACGGGGTTCAGCCCGTCGCCGAGGCGGATAATCAATCCCTCGAGTTTACTCTTGAAGGTATCGAGGTCGCCCTGCACGTTGTCACGCATGATGGCGGCGGCGTGCTCGGCGGCGCCGGCGGAGTTGTTCAGGGCAGTGGTCAGTCCCTCGACGGCCGGGGCGTTGTCGGCCAGCACGGTAAGGGCGGTCATGGCGTACTTTCCCACCTCGTCCTCGGCGTCGGCCAGCGTCAGCCCCTTTTCGTTCAGGTCGGCAAGGGCTTCCGAGACGCTCTTGCCCTCGATGGAAATCTCGGACAAGATCCGTTTGAGGGCCGTCCCGGCCTGCGACCCGCGAATCCCCCGGTCGGCGAGGATGCCGAGCATGGCGGTAGTCTGCTCGATAGATATTCCGGCTTTGGCGGCGATCGGGGCGACGTACTTCATCGACTCGGAGAAGTACCCCAAGTCGAGGGCCGATTTGTTAAACGAGGCGGCCATGACATCCACGACGCGGGTCATCTGCGAACCGTCGTACCCGAAGGCCCGCAGCGTCGACCCGGCGACGTCGGCGGCAGAGGCGAGGTCGGAACCGGTGGCGGTGGCCAGGTCGAGGGTGGCGGAGGTGATCTGCAGGATCTGCCCGGGGGTGAAGCCGAGACGGGCATAATTGAGCTGCAACTCGGCGACCTGCGTGGCGGTGTACTCGGTCGAGGCGCCGAGCTCCTTGGCGTTCTCTTTTAGCTCCTTGAATTGCCCTCCGGTGGCGTTCGATACGGCGCCGACCTTGGCCATCATGTATTGGAAATTCTTGAAGGGTACGATCAGCCGGCTGACAGAATAGAACATCGCCGTCAGGCCGAGCGGCAACGCGCTGCCGAGGCTCCCCATGAACCCTTTCCCGGAGGCCTGCATCTGCTTTTGCGCGGTGTCGATCTGCCGTTGCACCCGGTTCAGCTTCTCCAGCGTCGATTTGTACTCTTTCGAGTCTTGATTCAAGAGCTTAAGGTTCTTGCGCAGATTCCGCTGGGCAGCTTCGAGCTGGTTGAGCGGGACTTTGTTGAGATTCCGCAGCACGTGATCCACATCGACCACGATCTTTTTGTACTGGTTCAGCTCTTTCTGCAGGGCCTTGATCTCTTTGTCGTAAGCTGCAGCCCCGGAGGTGTTTCCCCCCTTCAGGGCTTCCCGCCGCTTCTTACGCAGATCATCCAGATCGGCGGAGAGTTCTTTCACCTTACGCCGCGCCTGTTCGTTGTTGATGACCACGTCGACAACGGCCTGCTCTTTCTTTCGTCCCATACTGCCCGAATTTTTGACGAAAGTAGATCGCTCGCAACCGGCTGAAAGGACAATAAAAAAGCCCATCCCGTGATGGGATGGGCCGTCTATCACTGCCGTAAAAGCAGTCGTCAAACAACACTACAACGTGATAGACAAGAGTTGTGCGGCCAACTTATGCAGTCCATCTTCGATTCGTTTGCGTTGTGCCGGGCGCGGTTTACGAATGCCGGCTTCATAGTGCCATAACTGGCGTTCGTTGATCCCCGTAATTCGGCTCAGCGCCGCTTTAGTAAACACGCCGCTATACGCATGGAGCAGTGCCTCTGTGGTCAGCCGATACTCGAACTCATACTCGCCATCGAAAGGCGCCGGTACCGCATCGCCGTCCTCGCGCATTCCGTCCAAGTGGAACGGAACGATTTCATTCACGTTCCGCACGATCTCATCGAGAGAAGAACCGGTCGTTACACAGCCCGGTAGTTCCGGCAAATGCGCACCATAGTTCTTCCCGCTGTAACTTACTTCGACAATTGCTTTTTCCATATTCCTATCTCCCTGTTATCTTTGCCGGACTATTTATTTCAGTCCGGCTTGTTTCAAAATCGAATTGACCAGCATGTGATCGAGTTCGTGGCTTTTTCCATGATCGGGTATTGTAACTCGTCCCGGTTTCATCGGATGTTTGTATTGACGATGGCTGCCCCGCTGAGCGACGAGATACCAGCCGTCGGCTTCTATGATTTCGATCATCTGCTTGACTGTCTTTCTCATCTTTGGTAGCGTTTGTTTGACACCACAAAGATAGTAAAAAACCGAACGGATACAAATAAATGATACATATTTTTACTACTATTTTTACACTAAACGCAAGAGAGGCCGCCCGGATTATCCGGACGGCCTCTCTTTTTTTGGGGGGGTATTTATTATTGGTGGTTATTTTTCCGGAGCAGACAGGCTCTCGATCGCTTTGCTCAGCATCGACAACCCGCTGATGAGTTTCAATACTTCGGCAGCTTCGGAGGGTTCATAGTCCGCTGCGAATCGGGAAATAACCTCATTCAGCAGGCTGACACGCGATTGAATCAAACTGTTCCGGTCTATACCCTCTCCTTGAAGATCGGCCAATGTTTCGACCAAAGAATCGGTTAGGATGACCGTGCATTCCCGACCGTTGACTGTTCTCGAAATACTTTCCATAGCACTCCCCTCCCCTAATTCAGTTCCGGAATCATCGTCATCAACTTACCGTAATCCGGTCGTCGACGGCTGAAACACTGGAGGGCCAGCAGCGCGTCCCACTCGAACTGGCGACCATCATGGAGGGTTACGCAGATTCGTTCTCGGCGGAAGCATCGGGCCTGGTGAAGCAGATAAACTCGTTCGAATAGTCCGCTAAGGTAGAAATAATCGACCTTGAGGGTCGTGGCCGGCAAGAGACCGGAACCGGAGAAAGCGACCGTAGCTTTTGCCGGGATGAACGTCAGCAGGCGTCTTACACCGGCCGGCGTGAGAGTTGGATTAGTTTTCATTGGTGGATAGCATTTTGTGGCACGAATAAAAAACGGCGCGCCTGTCCCGTTGCTATCCACCTTGATGGGCTTTGTGAAGGCACTAACCTTTCACACGGGGGTGCGCGCCGAAGCGTTTAGATATGTTACGTATGGGTATAAAAAATCCACCGCTTGAAAAAAGGGTGGGCTTCACAGCCCATCAGAAATGGATAGCAATGCAAAGATGGCGATTCTTTCCGAATATCCAAACAAAAGAGGCGCAAATTTTTGCGCTTCTAATTGTGTTACTCAGCTGAATGAGTAAGGGTATGATATAACCCTTTTATCGCTTCCTCTTGAGTTTTACAGAAAATCCGTTTGCCTTGCAAACCTTCGAAACTGAATGCTCCGAATTTTTCCATAATGGTTCCATACACCCCATCTTCAAAGACCACATTGTCTCCTTCGACCTGATACGGTGGAGTACTAATCTCAGAATAAGGAGGCAGCACACCTTCTGATCGCGTCTCGGGAGAAGTTTCTGGCAATGGTTCTTTCTTGAATTGTTCAGCCAGTAAATTTTTCACGCCGCGAACGTCGGCTGCGATTTGGAAAAACTTGACGATCATAAGAATCTGTAAAACCAGCAATCCCAATGCGATCAGGATAAAAATTACTCCGACTGCTTCCATGATATTGATTGTATTGGTTGTTTTGTCCAAATATAGCATTTTCCCGCCGGGAAACAAAAGCACCTATCTCTCCTTTATTTTTTGGCCTAACATTTGTAGGTTATAAATTTATTACCTATCTTTGTTGTAACAAATACGATTCACAATGCCTACTCTCTTGATTATCTTCGGAATTCGATTCTATTTCTATTCGCGTGAACACCTCCCGATTCACGTTCATATTGAAACCGGAGACGGGAAAGCGAAATTTGAGATCGAGACGGATGTCAAATTGGTGGAAAACAAAGGCGTAAAGATTAAAGATATCAAATTGGCCGAAGCTATCCTTGAAGAAAATCGGGAGAACTTCGTGAATGAATGGAATAATTTCTTCAGAGAGTCATGAAAATAACGAAAGTATGGTTCGAAGATGAAAAGATATTCATCCGAACCGATACGGGAGTCGAAATGTGGCAGTCTTTGCTGTGGTATCCTCGGTTACAAGCTGCTACGGATGAACAACGCACTGCGTATAAGATCGACAAATTCGGTGATGCTTTGCGTTGGGACGAGATCGACGAGGATATCAGTCTCGAAAGCTTCACTTATGAAGAGCGGGAACCGGTCAATCCGATTGCGCAGGCTTTCAAAGCGATGCCATTTATCAATGTGTCGCAGTTTGCCCGGATGATCAATATTCCTCAGAGTCTGATGGCTTCGTATATCGCGGGGCGTAAAAAACCATCGGAAATGCAGCGAGCTAAGATTGAAGCTGCGTTGCACGAATGCGGAAAAATTATGCAAACAGCCTCTCTGTAAGTGAGATCTTAGGCGGTTATGAAAGCTCTGAAAATATGGTTCGAAGAGGGGCGGATACACCTCACGACCGACGAGGGGCGGACGGCGAGCCTCCCGTTGAAGGCTTTCCCGCGCCTGTATAATGCTACAGATGAACAGCGACAGGATTATACCCTGTCGCCTTTCGGTATCCATTGGGAAGAATTGGATGAAGACCTGAGCTTCGAAGGTTTTTTTGCCGAAGAAGGCAAGCCCAAAAATGAGATCGCACAAATCTTCGACAACTTGCCGGAGATCAACGTGAACCAATTGGCCCGGGTGATGGGAATCAATCAGAGTCTGATGGCGAAATATATTTGTGGTGTCGCCACTCCATCGGAAAGCCGCAGACGGGAAATTGAGGCGGCCCTGCATCGGCTGGGGCACGAATTAACCGCGATTTCGATCCGATAAAAAAGCAAGGCCCCGAGATGGGGCCTTGTTCGTTACAGTTCGATCGGATCGGCGGAACTGCCCGCGTCTCGGATATTGCGGACGATCGCCAACTGGGTGTTTTGCGCCAGCCGTTCGGACAGGATGCCGCGCAGGACGGCCAGCTGCTTGTAAAACGTGTCGGTGAACCACGGTTTCGGTCGGCGGGAGGTCGCCCCGGTTCCGATCATCGCATCCCGGTTCTGTAGATTCACCCCACGCCCGACCCCCATGTCGACGAACTTCCCGTAATACGCGAACGCGAACTCCACCCGCTGGAGGTTGCCGCCGGCATGCCATAATACGTGCGTCACGAAGCTACGCACCAGTTCTCCATCATGGATACGCAGCATACGTACCTTGTTGTCGAACTCCTTAAGTACGATATCGGCCCAAGCTTGAACTGTCGGCTGGAGGGCGGTAACGGGGTCGGTCATTCTCTCGAGATCACGAAGTTGAACGAATAGCCATAACACTGAAATCCGATCGGGCCGAAGCTGGAGTACCGGATATCGGACGCCTCGAATCCGTAGCAAGGGGTGCCGTATTCGTGCGAATCGGCCTGTATCTGCCGCAGTATTCGTTTCCCGATCTCGAAAGCCTGCAGCAGGGCCGCTTTCCGATGAGCGGCGTCGGTAACGCCATCCAACTGCACCAGCACATGAAAAGCATGGAATGACCGGTCGAGGCTTCCGGCCGACCAATCCAGCGAACCGTCCGTGCCGATATCCACGGCGAGGCAGGGAAATTCGGCCGCCCGGACATCGTCGGCCAGCTCTTCCAATCCGGACAGCCCGCTAATGCGGACTACCTGCTTCAGTTCCGGGAATCGGGCGATCCGCTCTTCCAAGTATTGATCCAGGTCGATCATCACGATTCCGCTTTTTCAGCCGCCCGGACACGCCGGTTCAGCTCGTAGAACACTTCATGCAACTCTGTGGCCTTGATTCGCTCGTTGTCGATCACGCGCCCCTCGTTCAGACTCGACAGGAGTCCCAACAATACCTCGCCGCCGGATGCCGGCGACTCATCGCTCCCTGTCGCGGCGTAAAGCGCCGGGTATTTTCGCGTCAGCATCTTCTTCGCCCCGATGAACCAAAGTACCACGGCCTCCAGCTGCCACCCCGGAAGATAAGCGATCCGCCGGGCCTCGGCCTCTACCTTCTCAGGATCGAATAGGCCCGACTTCGGATAGAACGCAGCACACATCATGCGCAGCGCATCCGGATTCTGTGTGCGAACATAAGCAGCACAGGCCGTGTCCGCTGTGATAAACTGCTCGAACGTGACACCGTACAGCTGGGCATCGGGCGTCGGAAGTCCGTCGAGAATCGGGGCGGCCATCGGTTCCGGTTCTTTCGTCACCCACCGCATCGCTTCCGCGATGGACGACACCTGTTCGGCGGTCAGCAGCACATTGCCACGCTGACGATGGTAGTAGCGATAGACGATGCGGCCCTCCTCCGTTACGCGTGTTCCGCGCGGGCGGAGGTCGGCAAACTCCAAACCCAACCGGACAAGGAATTCTGTTTCGGCGACGCCTAACGACAGGTAATATGCCACCCGGGTTACCTGCCTTGAGGTCAGTTCACTCCACCCCTGCGGGAGGGTGATATTGAGCGTCTGCAACACCGGGGGTGTTGCTTTTTTCTTGCGCTTTTTCATAATTACATGACAAAAAAGGGTTGTTCTTTCTTCTCCGGGGCCGGGGCCGTGATTTCGGCATACAGTTCCGAGGCTTTGAACGCCGGAAAGGCATCCGGATCCGCCTCCAGCATGCGCCGCACCCGGGCGATCGACTGTTCGCCGAGCTCCATCCGTTCGTTGTAGAACGCCGCCAGTGCGAATTTCAGATCGCTGAGGATTCGCCGGTGGTTTTCCGAAACATTGTCGGCGGCCACTTCATCCAGTATCGCCCGCGTCAGCTCCCGGCTGATCCGCGGCTCGATGTACCGCAGGATGACCGATTGGATGGCCGGTCGTTCGGCCATGAAGTCGAGGTTGTTTCCGACGAACGATCCGTAGCGGCGGAACTCTCGCAAGGTCGGCAGGAACGAATCGGTCATGACGGTGAACGCCGGGGAGTTCGACCACAATCCCCGGTAGGCCGGGGTGTCTTCGAGATAATCCAGCAGCTCGCCGACCGCCTGTGTGATGCTGGCCTCGAAAGAGGCGACCAGCGCGGCCACCCGCTCCCTGGAGGCCGGTGCCAGCTTTTCGTCGTTCACCACAGCGAATCCGTTAGCGGTCTCCACGAGGTCGAGCTTCGGAATCGCCAGCCGGTACGCCTTGTAAGCCAGCAGTCGCTCCGTGCAGCGGTAGAGCTCCGATTCCGAATCCATCGCCTCGATCTCGACCATGAACTCCCGGCCGAGCAGCGTGGAGATGATCCAGCTGCGGGCGTCGGCGATCGCCTGTTCGTATTTCGCGATACTCCCCCCGGCGATGGTGGGGATGTATCCGCGCATGATCTCTATCGTCTTCAGCATATCAGTCGGGGTTTTGGTTGGTTTCTCGTTTGCCTGACTTCTCGATGTCGAGGGTCGGGAACTCCACGTCGGGGACGGCGAAGACGATGTTGCGATCCCAGCCGTTGAACCGGGCGACCAGCCGAAGCGGTTTCAGCAGGCGATCGCGATAGGGGCGCATCATGGCCTGTTTGATCATGAAGAGCTCCCGTTTGTCGGATCCGCCGAGGGAGCCTTTCGACCGCCCCGGGGTGGCGCCATTCAGATTCGGGTGCACACCCATCGCGTAAGAGATGATGTTGTTGGCCTCCTCGGCGTCTTCAATGAATTCGCCCCCCTTGATGGCCGATTCGACGTGTTCGATCTGTATGTATTTATCCTCGAGGGCGGCACCGCTGCCGGAGGGCGCAAACTTCCGGGTGGAGATGAGGGTTCCGCCTTTCGTGTTTTCGTTCGCCAAAAAATCGATCAGCTGCTGCGTGATCTCTTCCCGCATCCGAATCTCTTTCTCCCGATCGCCCGCGACGTTTTTGAGCCGCGCCATCTCTTTCCAGTACTCGTCCGAGATGTAGACCACGTAACGAACGGCCAAGTGGTTCTTGAGCAGGGCCGCCTTGAACTTCGGCAGCAGAACCGAAAGATCGTACCACCCGGAGCGGAAGATGCTCCACCAGTTCGGCCGCGAGTAGTAAGTATTTCCTGCGGTCGGCATCCCGACCTGCAGCACGAAGCGCCGGTTCCGGGGTTTTGTCAGCAGGGTTTTCAGGTGGTCGTACGTGTGGTAGCGGCTCAAGACGGGGGTGCGGCACAACTTGCCTTTTACAGCGCCGCCTTCCCACTGGTTGTAGTAGTGCCAGCGGATCTCCGAATCCTGTTCCTCCATCGACCCCCACCGGCTGAAGGCCGCTTCGAGATGGCGCAGACTGACGATCTTGGTTCCGGCCCGGTTTACGATGATTTCCGGAAAGACGTTAAAAAAGGTCATCATGTCGTTGACCTGTTCGAGGAAGAAGCCGTCGATATCGTTGTCTTCGAAAAAGCGCAATACCTCTTCGTCGGCACACTCCTCATAACCGACGATCTTTCCATCCTCGACAACGCGGAGCATGGGCTTGATACCGAGCCCGTAGCCGCTGAGCTGGTTGAACTGAAGGTTCGCACCCACCACGTCGTTCTTGCGGATACGCTCCAAAAGATGGGCGGGCAGATCGTTGTCGTAACCCCACGGTGCGATCTTGTACCCACCGGCCATGATGGGATCGGCCCCCGGCTCGAATACGTCGCCCGCCCCGGAGTAGTCGAGTATAGCGCGCGCCTCCGGACTATAAGCGACGCTCCCGGTGATCTGAATGATGTTGCTCATAGGTAGACCTCCTTACCGTTGAATTCGACGATCGTATAGCGGTTCACTTTGCGGATCTCGCCGGAGGTGTAGATCTTGACGTTTAACGTCTGACCGGAGCTGTGGAACGAGGTGCAGACACATCGATCCAGCCGTATTCGTTCCCCCCGCTCGCTGACGAAAGCCAGCGAGCATTCGCCGCGTTCGATCGCTCGGTGTAATTGCGAGATGTGCATCGTAATCTTTTTCTGCAATATTACGCCGCGGGTAGCCGAGGGAAAGGACACGACCGCGGCGCAACCCCTCGGCATATTACGTTCCCGCGACCATAGTGTAATTACACTTCGACGGCAGGGCGGCGCGGGGTCGGCATCGGCAAACAGATAAATTTTCGCTGCCGAACCGAGCCTAAGGCCCTGCATGCCTTCGCTTTTTGAAAATATAAGCGAGAATCGACCGACAGGCGTTTGGGGGGGCTAAAACAGCGTTTGCGAGCGATTTTCCGGCTGGTAATTACACACCATCCACTCCTCCTGTCTTCTTCGAGAGTCTTTGGAGGCCGAGATGGTGCGTTCGATGCGGTGGATCGTCCAGCCGTTGCGATCGGCATAGGCGGCGATCGTATCGTTCGGGAACATCGTCAGCATGAATTTCCCCTCGATACGTTCGAGTAACTGGAGGAGACGTTCGAGATCGGCGTCGACGAAGGTGTCCGTGTAGTGGCCGCAGTCGCTGCCGACATACGGCGGATCGACAAAGTGGAATGCCCCCGGGGTGTCGTAACACTCGATGACTTGCAGAGCGTCGCGGTTTTCGATCGTTACATTTTCCAGTCTCTTACACAGATGCTCCGTGAAGTCGTCCTTTGCGTTCCGCATCTTCTTGACCATCGTTCCTGTGAAGTCGTATCCGAAAGTGCCGTCCAGCATCGAAGCGAACGAGAGCTTCGACAAGGCCCAAACCGCCCACGCCCGCTGCGCCGGTTCGAAGAAGTGAGGATAAGTATATATGTGGATGGCATGGGCGTGCATATCGCGCGAATGCAGGGTCTTGTCGATCTCGCGCTTGAGATCGGAATAGTAGACCGACGCGCACCAGTAGAAGTTGACCAGTTCGCCGTTCAGATCGTTGATGATCTCGGCCGGAGCCGGCCGTTTGGCAAAGAGTACCGCCGCCCCGCCGCAGAACGCCTCGGTGTAAAGGTTGTGCCGTGGGACGAGCGGTAGGATGTGCTTCAGCATGGTCTGCTTTCCGCCGTAATAGGTAATCGGTGTTCTCATCTTTTTATCAGCTATTTTGGTTACTTTTGCATTGCTAAACAGGAGTACCCCCGTCAGGCTTTCGGGCCTTCGGCTGGGGGTACTCCTGTTTAGCGACTGAGACACCGTTCTATTTTATAGAGGCCCGAGGCCTTTTTATGTCCGTATTTCGATGCCGGAGAAGGTATTGCCGCCGGTTCCGGCGTACGGATAGAGGTTCATGCCGATGTAGAGCGTATCCCACGCGTCGGTACCGTCGGTTCGGTACTCCAGCACATCCTCCTCCGTCTCGGCGTACTTCTCCCCGGACTTATCTTTCTGCCACCCTTTCGGCCCGATGCGGGTTCCGGCCGCGCGCATGGCGATCAACAACGCTTCGTTGTTCGGCTCATTGAATGTGGGCTGCAAGTAGTTTCCCTGCCCTTTGAATCCTTGGTCGATGATCAAGTACTTCTCGTAATGCCGGATCGGATTGCCGATGTATTTGCGATCGACCCGCCAGCCGTTTTTCTCGAACTGGTCGCAGATCACCGACGCGAAGTCGTCCTCGTTCACGGCGTAGTTGGATCCGAGGGCGGTGCTGTCGAAATAGTAGACTACCTCGTGCCGGTCGTGGAAACGATAGTACTGACAGAAATCGTCGACCAGCTCGCGGAGCTTGCGATCGTACTTCACGTAGAACGATCGCAAGGTGCGCATCTTGATGCCGCTCTGTTGTCCGGCGACCAGCCAGTTGATATTGGCGTTGTAGTCGAATGCAACGGCGATCGGTTGGCCGGGTATCAGATCGGCATCCTGTCGGCAGTCCGGTATCCGGTCGAATTCATAACCGACCGATTCGAGATGGGCATTGTCGAACGCGGTGTAAAGATGCGCGTCGGTCAGGCCGGGATAGAAGCCGTCTTTCAGCTTACCGGGCCGGATGCAGAGGATGGAGGTCAGGAAGACCAGCGGCGGTAGGTCGCGCTTCATGTCCCGGATATACTTTTCGCCCAGCACCAATACGTTCTCGATGCTGGAGCACTCCCGGTAGTAGACGGCATGGCGGCGCAATTCGGCCAGGCTCTTGCGAAAGTAGGAGAGCCTACGAAGGTTGTATGCAGTCGGCTCCGCCTGCGACAGGCGGTGGGTTTCGAGTAAGCAGACCTTGATCGCTTCGATGGCATCCGGCGTGGCTTTGTCGGCGTAATTCAAAAACCACGACCCCTTCTTGGTCGTGGGCATATCCGACACGAAGAGCATAGAGTTCAGCCACGGGCAATCTTTCCACGGGCCGGGGAATCCGCCGTTCGCAGGAAATGCTTCGTCTTTCAGCTTCTCGAAGTTCAGAAATTTGGCTTCGTCGCCCATCAGATATTGAAGCGTCAGCGAGTTGGCAGAACCCGGAACATCCTGCGAGATGAGATACCAAATCGAACCGTTATACCAGCTCACCACATGGTCATACGAGATCGGCTCCCGGACGGGTTTGGCGAATCCGGCCGCTTTCGGCGGTCGAACACCCACAAAATAGTGGACATTGCGCTTATAACCCATATCGTCGAGGGCCATCAGCGTTCCGGGCAGCGTCCGGGTGAGAGCCTGCTGAAAGGTCGCACAGACGATGCCGCCGGTCGATCGGGGCATGTGCTGCGTGTTGCGGAGCATCCACGGGGCGACGATGCCGTGCGTCTTCCCGAAGCGCCGGCCGGCCACCATGACCGTCGTGTGGGCAGCTGTCAGGTAACACTCCAACTGAATGTCGTTCATGTATAGTCTCCGGCGATCGCTCATGACTTAGCCTCCGTATATTCGACCTCGATTTCGTCCATGTACTTCTTGCGCACTTTCTCGACCAGTGCGCGGGGGTTCTCGACATGCTCGATACCCAGCACAGAGGGGTCGGTGACGAATTCGACCGGCTGCGGCTTGATCTCCTCCCACGGCAGCGGCTCCTGCTCCTCCTTGTCGAGTCGCGTATATTTGCCGAGTTTATCGGCTGCGGCCACCATCGCTTTGATGTCGTCGCTCGCTTTCGCCCGCTGGATCGCCTCCTTCAACGTTTCGACGACCGTGTAACGGATCCACGCCTTTTCCGAGGAGCGAATATTGCCCACCAACAACTCTACATGCCCGATATAGCGATATGCCTGCCCAATGGAGGTGATGTCGAAGTAAATTTGCAGAGATTCAGCCAGCTGCGCATTTGTTACGTACGGCCTCTCCAGTCGCTGGGTGAGGAGGTATCGGTAGATCAGGATCTGCTTCTTCTCCTTCTCGGTGGCGTCGATCTTATCCAAATCGTCGAACAAGCGATCTTTGAACTTCTCTATGGTCGATACCTTCATGCTTAGTGGTTTAAAGCAAAAATAGCCCGCGAATGCGGGCTACAAAGGACTATCGGTAAGCGTGTCAGGCCGCTACTCGATCAGTCCAAGGGCTTGCAGACGAGAGGCGTTGTCTTTGAATCCGCATCCGGCAGCGGTTATCACGGCCACATATTTGCGGAGCTTGGCGAGGCAGTTTGCTCGTTTCTCTTCGTCTTGCTCCTTGTCAAGCTGGTTCAGGTACCGAGTGACTCCTGCCCGAGCCGCATTCAAGGCTTTAGCGTCCACCGTACCGGTATTGCCCGTTTCGGTAGGAGGCTCCGGCAGGGTGCCATCGACTGCCCACCGGTCGATCATCTCCCAGCAGACCCGATTCCTGTCCACCTGTTCGAGCAATGCAGCCCGGAGCGAGGCTCGTTCGGAATCGGTGGCCACAAGCTTCATCTTTTCATGGAGATGGCGCATCTGCTTGTAAGCATCGCATGCCTTCAAGTAGATCTTCTTCAACTCCTCTGGCAGATTCTCAAAACGGATGCTACCGTCCTGAATGACCTTGATCCGCTCTTGGGGTTTCAGCTCCGGAATGATCGGCAAATCTTCCTGTTTCGATGGCACCGCGGCAAAGGCATCGATACCGACCAGCTTCGACAGCTCGTATAATACTTTCAGCGGCGCGCATTTGCGCTGCAGGTAGGATTTCAGGTTCCGATTCTTACCGTACCGACAGTATAGCAGGACGCCGGCCTCGTAATCGCGCGGCCCATCCAGCCACTGCTTGATTTCTTCTTTCATTTTCGCGGTTATGAAAAAACGGGAGGGGTTCCTCCTGTTCCGGTTCGACATCGCTTACTCACCCGTACCCTACTCCGGCAGAGTCAGAGACGACTCGGTCGAAGTGAACACGCCGGTAGCACAATTCAGTGTTCCGTCGGAGGTCTCCAACAGCCCCTCGTAGTTCGGCAGCGGATAGAAGTCCGGAGCCTCCACCTCGATCGTCATGCCTTTGGCCGACCCGAACGAGTCGCCGGTGTCGCCCTTCATGCTCGTGCTGGCGTTGAAGTCCTCAGAGCCGATCACGGCGTAACGAACACCACCGCCCGCTACGTAATGAGGAATGACGTAGATCAGGTTGGAGTTGATGGTCGAAGCGGCCGTGATCTTTGCGTTGTCGCTGAGGTCTGGATAACTCAGCGTCGCCTTGTTCAGGATCCCCTGACAGTCGGTTTCGCCGGTCGGCTCCCAAGTCAGCTTGCCTTTTCCTTGGGTGCTGTAAACCGTGATCCACTTGACGCCTTCGCGCAGGACGAAGTCTTCCTTGTAGACGACAGTCTCCTTGTCGATCTTCGGAAAGGTGACGATGTCGCGCTTGAAGACCGCATAACCGATCGGTTTGATACCGGACGGATTGGCCTGACCGTCGGCCCAATCCAAATTTTTAAGTGTACTTCCCATTCGTTTCTGTTTTTACGATTTCTAAAACCTGTTGCGCTCGTTACTCGCCGGTCGTCGTGGTGAACTGACCGACCAGCAGACGCTGCGGCGAGATGCTTTCGAGTTGAACACCGAAATAGAGCATCATGAAGAACTGGAGAGCCTTCGGGTTGTCCGGACGACGGATCTCTACCTGTTCCATGTCGCTCATCTGGTCGCAGCCAACCAGCATGTTGTTGCGGACAGTGAAGATGATCTTCCCGGTATCCTTGAGCCCGGTCATCGGAACGAGTTCGACGGTATCGTCGGTGCCTTCGAGGAAGGTTTTTTTGAACTCCTTGTTGTATGCGACCGACCCGAATTCCGCCAGATACCACTTGTTGTACTGATTGTAGATCAATCGCGGCACAAAAAGTTTGATTCTGCTTTCGCTCTGAAGTTCTTCGCTGACGGCGTCGTTGTAGGCTTCCATCAGTTTGTCACCGACATTCGCTTCGTTGACCGAACCGAGATCCGCGAAGTTGCCTTTGTCGCTCGTGATGTTTTTGTCCGTGATCTCTTTGTCGATGATCGTGGCGAATCCGTCGAACAAATCCATCGTGGTGCTGCCACTGGCATTCCGCTTTGCACTCCAGATCGCCTTGTAGAACTTGTTGCTGACGCTTTGCGCCATCAGGAAAGCCATCTTGCGGGCGATTTCGCGGTCGGTCAGGGGAGTCGCTGCGCGGTCGGTAAAGAGGGTGCCGAGGAGCATGTTCGGATCGAACTCGCGGACAACATCGCCTAAGAATGTTTCGAGCTCGCGGAGCGTGATTTCGGGGATCCCTTCGACTGCGTCTTTTGCCGAGCGATACGGTCGAATTTCTGCCCCTTCGCTGATTTCACCAACCACTTCCTTTCCGCGCACATTGGCGCGCATGGTCATGTGAGCCAATACGGGCTGAAGTAATGCCAGCGGCATGGCCAGCAGTTCTCTTCGATACTTGGTGCCAGCTGCCTTAAGTGCTTGGAGCTGGTCGTCGGTTAACTTTTGCGGCATGGTATGTTAGTTTTGGGATTTGACAAATTCGATTGCATTGGAGAGGGCTTCTCCGAAGTTGGCCGCTCCGGCAACGTCTGTCTTGGTGCCGTCCGCCGGAGCAGATACGGATGCGGTTTCTGCTCCGGGGGCGTTGTCGAGCTGTTCGCGCAATTCGGCAAGCTGCTTGTCCTTCTCTTTCAGCTCCTGTTGCAGCTTAGACACCTCTTCTTGTTGATTTTTAATCGCGGAGAACGCGCCGATGTGCGATTCGACGGCTGCCGCCTGTTCGGCGGTCAGCGTGATCGACCCGTCGGCGCTCTCGAATGCGGCAACGCCGGCGGCTGCCGCCAACGCTGCATAGTTCATTTTAGACATATTGCGTGTTGTTGATTTGGTTTTCGGAGCGCTGGGAGTCGCAAAGGAGGCGGCGATCGAGAGAGCCTCCTCGAAGTTGCCGATCGTATCGACCAGCGTCCCGACGACGTCTTTGGCGAAGTAGGTGGCCCCGCTCAATTGACCGACAGCCACAAGCGGCCGATTGGCGCGCACAGTCTTTTGGAATGTGTCGGCCAGCACGGCGAGGTGGTCTTGAATGGGCTTGAGGTTCCCGGCGGCGGCTTCCCGGCTTTCGGCGTTCTTGTCCGTGGATTGCGGGGCATAGATGTCGCGAATGACAATTCCCTGCTGAGCGTAATAGCCGCGCATGTCGGCCCACGTGCACATGACGCCGATCGAACCGACAATCGAAGTGTCGGTTCCGGCCACGATCTTCCGGCAGGCAGAGGCGATCCAATAGGCCGCCGAAGCCGCCATACCGTTCACGAAAGCGACAACCGGTTTTGTCGCCGCCCGGATCGTCGCGCCTAACTCTTCGGTACCGGCGACGGTTCCGCCCGGACTATCGATGTTCAGGACGATTGCGTCGATTTCCGGATCGGCGTCGTACTCCCGGATCATTCGCCCGTACGACTCCATCCCGGCAGCACACATGCTGTCGTACTTCGAGAGGACTCCGCGCAGGGTGATCACACCGATGCGACGGGTCGTGCCGGATCCGGATGCGGGAATAATCGTATGTACCGAGGCCAGCGCGGCCCGCTCTTCCGGCGTCATTCGCTCGAACTCGACGTTCGGGGTAAACAGGCCGGCGACGAGAGCGGTCAGCTTCTCGGCCTCGGTGTTCGACAGGTAGAACGGCTCTGCGAGAACAGAGCGTAAGAGATTGAAATTGAGAATCATCTTGCAGCGGCGATTTTCCTACTGCAAGATTACTGAGCGTAAGGGCCTTAGAAAGGACTGACCTCCGCCGGATGCAGGGCGCTCAACTTAACGGTGACCTCGTACCCTCGAAACCCTCCGAATGTTCCGCCGAGGTCTCTTTTGACGGTGAATTTGAAGCGCAATTCGCCGCGATCGACCACAAAACGTGTGCGATTGACGTCGTCCACGCGAATCGTCGTTGCGCATCGCAACCGGGTTATCAAGGCCTCGTTTTCCGGCGTCAGACCGGCCACCTTGAACGACAATTCGTGTTCGTACAAGGTGCCCTGACTGCTCTCTTTCGAGGTGCAGACGTAGGCCCCGGTACGGCCTACGATGGGAATGTCGTACTCCGTCGCGTTCGAGGTGAATTGCACTGCTCGGATGACCGATATATTCTTGTCGCTCATACCCCTTGTTCTATGGTTGCGCCAAATTCACCTGTTTTTGGTGAGTTTAGACGCAAAATAATTTTAATCGACTCAGAATCAATGCCTTTCGGCTAATTCCATCTTTTTCCGCCTCCGTCGAAGGCGCATATTCGCCTGCTGGCGCATGATTTCCCGCATTCTTTTCAGGGTATTCAGCTCCGATCGGTAGAAGCGTTTCTTGAGTGTTTCGATCCCGCCCGCGAAGTGTCCGTCCATCCCGTTCGCAACGATAAACGCCTCGATCGCATCCATCAGTTTCGCCCCGGCCATCCGCGCCTCGGTGCAGCTGGCATCGAGATTCAAATCGAACTCCCGCCTGAGCACCTTGTTGATCGCATGTTCGGCATGCGGCGGCAACCACACCGCCCGCCCGCGGAACCGTTCGAAGCTCCGAGACCTCGGCAACCGAAAAGTTACCGTCTCTTTCCCGCCGTGCTCCTCCGCCGTCGGATAGTCCGACGGTTGCACGAGCGAACAAATCACCGTACCGGTCAGCGAATCCGTATTCAACGTATAGGCACCGTCTTCCCGGACAACGAACAGGCCGTTCAGGTAGGCGCGCAGAATCGGGTCTTTGATATGAATCTTGACTTCCATGATCGAACTACACAAAGTTAGTGAAAATCAAATAATTAAACAAGAAAATTCGACCTCTTTCCAGCCGGACGAAATGTCCGTTTTTTGTGCTGCAAAAATTCGTATCTCTTGTTTACCTACTACTTACAACGCCTCGCAACTCGCTGTATTTCAATACATCCAAGTAGTAAGTACGTGGCCGGGCCGAAAAAAGTAGTAGGTACGTAGTAGATACGGCGGCGGGCGGCGCATTTATTTGTTCGTCAAATCGTTATACAAAAAAGTAGTAAGTAGTAGTTAGATTGCATTTCAATTTTATAAACGCGTTCAAAATATATATCTATATAAAATTATATAGATATACACCTGAGCGTGTGCGTGTTACACGCTTACAACGTCCGTACCCGATACTTGTATCTCCGCTCCCCGGCACCGTAGATCATGTCGCGCCGGAATCCGAGCGCGGTCAGCGCCTCGCCCAGGTGCTTCGGCGTCATGTAGCGCGCCACCTCCGCGCGCACCATCCGCCGCCGCTGCAGTTCCGTCAAAATCTCGGTCGGCGTCAACCACTGCGCTGTCGCATCGTCCTCCTCCGGAATGTCGAAGGCTTGCTGCAACACCGCGCTGGCCGGCGTCTCGATCATATAGCGTTGGTTGGCCTCCTTCAGTTCGGCGAACTCCTCCTGTGTGTAGCGGTGGTCGTAGTCGGGACTCTCGGCCAACGCGAGCGCCTCGGCCCACAGCCGGTTGACATCGACGTTCTCGGCATAATCGAAGTCGATGGAGTCGAGGTAGATCGAGATGAAGCGGCGCGTCCCCAGCGCGGGGCACAGGAAGCCCGATTTGAAGCCCGTTCGGTTGTTGGTGGTCGCCACTACCGAGGCGATGCGCGGGCGCACCACAGGGCCGAATTCGCCTCGCAGCTTCACCGGCAGACTCCGGGCGGACAGCACCTTCTTGAACTCCTCGGCGGTGGAGGCGCTCAGCCCGTGCATCTCGTCGTACAGCACGAGGAAGTTCGATGTAACAGCCTGATCGATGTTGAAGACGCGCCGGTCGGCGTGGCTCAGGGTCATCATCTCCCGCAGCGGCTCCGGGCAGAGGAACTTCGCCAGCGAGGTCTTTCCGTTTCCCTCGGTGGCGCTAACGAAGACCAGCGCGGCTTCGTTGGCCGACTCGCCGATCGCGCAGGCCGCGGCGGCCACCAGCCATTTGCGGATGAACCGCGCAGCCATCTCCCGGTAATACCCCTCCGGCCGATCGTCGAATTCGCGCACCCGCAGGTGCGCGATCAGTCGGTCGATATGGGATTCTCCGTCGGGTTCGATCTCCCGAAGCCCGGCGAAGTACTCTTTCACGGGGTCGTAGCTGGCAATTTGGTTGGGCGAGTTCAACAGCATCCGGATGAGTGACTTGGTGTGCGGGATGCCGGCCTGCATCATGTGGATGCTGATGTCGTCGAGCGACGGCGGAAAGGTGTAGGCCCGTGTCCCGGTGCTGGCGATCCGCATCTGCGTGCGATCGTATCGATTCACCTCGATGCGGTAGTTGGCCTTCAGGAACTCGATGACCGGCGTCACCTTGTCGGCGGAGATTGTGGAACCGGTCGTCTTCAGCGGCTGAACGCGTGAGTTTCGTTTGGTTATCTTCATGGTCAGAATGGCAATTGTCGTCCCTCGGCCGGAACGTCGGGGTGATAGTCGGTCAATTTACTGAGGTCAGGCGAATAGCGAAAGGCCGCGGTGCCGAGTTTCCCGTCGCGCTGCTTCCGTACGAAGATCATCCCGACATCTTTCGGCAGTTCCGGGCCGCCTTCGTATTCGCTGACAACGAGTTCGGGATAGTAGGCCGGGCGGAACGGCATCAGCACGACGTCGGCGTCCTGCTCGATCGCTCCGGACTCGCGGAGGTCGTAGAGCTGCGGCTGCTTGTCGGCCCGGCCTTCGGCGGCCCGGTTCAGCTGGCAGAGCAGCACGACGGGGATGTTCAGCTCTTTGGCCAGCTTCTTGAGGCCGCGCGAGATCTCGGCCACCTCCCGCTCCCGGTTCTGTTTGTAGCTCCCGGTGGTGTTCTCGCTCTCGATGAGCTGGAGGTAGTCGATTACCAGCAGGTCGAGTTCGCCTTTGCGCCGCTTAGTACGGGAGACAGCCCGAAGACGGCTCAGTGTCGTCCCGGCGGTGTCGTCGATGTAGATGTTGAGTTTTCCGAGCTCGCCGCGGGCCTGCTCGTAGGCCTGCCAGTCGTCGCTGCTCATGCGGCCGCTGCGGAGCCGGTTACCGTCGATACCGGCGTAGGAGACGAGTAGGCGGTCGGTCAGCGAAATGCCGGTCATCTCCAACGAGGCGATCATCACGGAGGCCCCCTGCCGCTCGGCGGGCGACTTGCTGAGGTGGAGCGCGACGGCAGTCTTCCCCATGGCGGGCCGCGCGGCGACGATCACCAGCTGTCCGGGCTGCATCCCCCCGGTCAGCTCATCCAGCCCGGAGAGGCCGTACGTCAGGCCGGGCATCTTGCCGAGGTTCGCCTGCGCCAACCGCCGATCCATCACCTCGCCGTGTTCCTTCAGGATGGTGCGGATGTGCCGCTCGGTGCCGGAGCCGGCGAAGAGCATGTCGATCCGGGAGGTCATCGTACCGTACTCGGCGACGGCATCGTCGAAGTCGCCGGCGTAGCACTTCCCGGCGAGGGTGTTGCACTCGGAGATCATCGACCGCAGAACGGCCATCTGATAAAGAATTCGGGCGTGGTACCCGGCGTGCGAGGCGGAGCCGACGACCTGCGTCAGCTCGGCGAGGTACGAGGGGCCGCCGACGGTTTTCAACTTGCGCTGCTGCTGGAGTTGTTGGCCGACGGTCAGCAGATCCACCGGAGAACTGTTTTCCGCCAGCGTCCGGATCGCGGTGAAGATCAGGGCATGGCGGTCGTCGTAGAAGGTGTCGGAGGAGATCAGCCCGGCGACATCGAAGTAGACGTTACGTTCGAGCAGCATCGCGCCGAGCAGTGCTCGCTCCAGCTCGATGTCGTGCGGCGGCAGATAGCCGTTCTCAACTGATCGGGATGGTGATGACGTTCTTCTTGTTGCCATTGTCGTCTTGCTTTTCGTCGTTTGTATTGATCTCGAACACGTTTGCCGTGCCGAGGGCCATGTAGAACTCGATGGCGGCGATCGCGGCCGCACGCTGGTTCTTGGCGAACTGGCGGATGAGCTTCAGCCGGGCGATCTCCATCCGGCTCTCCATCACGATGCGGTGCTGCTCCTCCAGGTACTCCTTGTAGGTCTGCCATACCTGCCGAAATTCGGCGTCCTGCCACGGAAATTTGACGGGCAGAGGCTGCACTGACGAGCCGATCAACTCCTCGATGGCGTCGGAGGTCTCGACGACCTTTTTCCACGATCGTTCGACGGCCTGCCGGCATTTGCGGCCCGCGCCGGCGTCGGGAACAAGGGCCAGCGCCTCTTCCAGTCGCCGCCGGGCCTCTTCGAGCGCATCCACATGCGCGCTCCATTCTTTGTCGATTTTCATAAGATACATAGGTTAGAAACCCCGACCGGCGAAGGCCGGGGATAAATGGATTAGCATTGCCCGAAACGGGCGTCGTAAGCGCTCTGCATCCGGGTGCAGAGCTTGTCGAGGGTGAAGGCCCGGACGATGAATGTCCGACGACCGGCGAACTTGGCGCGCGCCGTATAGCGGTGGCTGGCGTCGCTCGACAGGCGGATTCTCCGGGTTTGAGGATAACGGGCCATGAAATAGGCCGTGAATTGGTCGCGTACGAAGCTCGGCAGCTTGTCTTTGGATGAACGGTACACCGTTCCGCCAAAGCACAATTCATTCGGGTGTTGCATTGAATGAATGTGTTTGGAAAAATGATACAATAAAGAAAGCGGAGCTTCCTCTGGTTGCAACACCCACATTCTATTTCCGGTTGTCCGGGACGAATGAATAGAGAAAGGCTCCGCCTGTAATAAGGTGAGCAAAAATGACAATTCGCCGCCGGAACGGACGGAATAGTATGTAGATGTTGCACTGCAAACATAACACTATTTAGGGAATTGTCGGGCATCAAAGGCGAATTATCCGATTATTTTTTCGAGCTGAATAAGATACATAGGTTAGAAACCCCGACCGGCGAAGGCCGGGGATAAATGGATTAGCATTGCCCGAAACGGGCGTCGTAAGCGCTCTGCATCCGGGTGCAGAGCTTGTCGAGGGTGAAGGCCCGGACGATGAATGTCCGCCGATCGGCGAACTTGGCGCGCGCCGTGTAGCGATGACTGGCGTCGCTCGACAGGCGGATTTTCCGGGTTTGAGGGTAACGGGCCATGAAGTAGGCCGTGAACTGGTCGCGTACAAAGCTCGGCAGCTTGCTTGGCGAACGGTACACCGCTCCGCCAAAGCACAATTCATTCTGGATTGGCATTGAATGAAAGTGTTATGGGAGTTGAACAAAAAAGAAAGACGGAGCTTTCTCAGGACGCCAATCCAACATTCTAACTGCTTGTACAGGGAGAATGAATAGAGAAAAACTCCGCCTATGATATGGGCAGAAATGACGATTCTCCACTGCAAAAGCAGAATCAGCATGTTGAATTGGCATTGCAAACATACTACATTTTGGAGAATTGTTGCAAGATGGACGGCAGATTTTTCTGCACTGTGGATTCCGTACGAAGCTCGGCAGCTTGTCTTTGGATGAACGGTACACCGTTCCGCCAAAGCACAATTCATCCTGAAGTCGCATTGAATGAATGTGTTTTGAGAAGTGATACAATAAAGAAAGCGGGGCTTCCTCTGGTTGCGACTCCAACATCCTAACTGCTTACACAGGGCGAATGAATTGAGAAAGGCCCCGCCTATTAAAGGCTGGATATGACAATTCGCCGCCGTGAGGGCAGTTGCATGGTATTGAAGTCGCACTGCAAACATAACACTATTTCGGGAATTGTCGAGCATGGAAAAGAAAATTAATCGAACAGGGTTCTAAGGGCCGTCAGGCTTTTGTCGGTCAACGCCTTGCGCACGGCCTTTTCATGCCGCAACTGCTGCTCCACCTCCAGATAGCGATCGAAGTCCGCACCGCTCTTCTCCGCCTTGAGTCTCAGATCGGACAACTCTTTCTGCAAAGCGATCGTTCGTTCGAAAGATTGTTCGCGCTCGTCATAGTTGATGTATCGCTTGTGAAAATGCTCGTACAAAGCATGGTAGCACTCTTGTTGATAAGAGATCAGCCTATCACGAGATTCGGCACGAACATTATCCGGATGGATTGTGAAAAGCCAACCATAAACGAATTCCACCGGTAAACAGAACATTTCGTATCGTTTCCCATCGGTTCCAGTCGAGGTGCTCAGCCCCCCAACTGAACTTAAAATCGGATGTGCTTGAATTTTGTCTCGTTGAGCTTTCGGATCGACTCCCAGTGCTTCACATATCGGTTTGATCGGAACGCACATGTCGGAAGTGACGACGATCTCTACTTGGTTGATTGTAGCGATAATGGTGTCTTTCATGATTATTCGGTTTTAGAGGTTTGTACTATCAGTTTTTCTAACTGGATGAGCAATCGTCGAAAATCTACCTGCTCAACCGGCGGCAGGTCGTTCAGAATCCGCATCAGGGCGGTGTGGAGCGTCTCGGCCTCCTCCCGGCTCATCTCCAGTATGCTTATCCGCCCGGCGGCGTCAAGATCGGGGTACATGGCTATCGGGTTCGTTGTTGGCGTTGGCGACGGCGAGCGAGGCGGTTCGGTCGCTGTCTCTTGCGTATTCGGTTCGGCTTTCGCGGCGGGTAGCCGTGAGCGCGCATCGGGAAGTGGTCGCGGATGAATCGGGACTCATAAGCAATGATGTCGAACTGCCCTGTCGCCTCGGCGATGCTTTGGGTCAATGCGTGCAGTGCATCCCGGACTCTTGTCAGCGTCTTCATTTTCCAAAGTGTTTTTTGCAATTCGCAGCTGTGATTACCGGATTCGCCCACTCTCGCTGAAAGCGTTTCCAGTCGGATGAGTAGGTGCCGCGATCGTCACGGTATAGCATTGCCATCGGCATGAATCCGGCACCCCATGCTTCTCCCATGCGCTTTTGCGCTTTCTCGAACGTGTCGCCTTTGTAACCACAAAGCACGTAGCATCGGAGGACATTGGATGCTTTGGTGAATCCTGCACCGAGGAGCATCTTTCCAGCTTCGATAAGCGGTTCGAGATCATTGGGCGTATCGTAAGCGAACCACAGCGATTCAGGTCTCAATTCCCGGAGACGAGTCGACATCTTCGGCGTGAGGATCGCCGCCTCCAGTCCTCCAACAAACTGCGGCCGGTGGGATTGGCGGGCCAGCATCTCAAATACAGCGTCGATATGCTTCGTGGAACAGGCCAGTAGGTTATCGTCGGTAACGATCCATCCGTCCGTTACGGGAAGTTCACGGAGTTGGAAGCCTTCGCGCTTGGGGACGGCGCAGAACCAGCATCGGTTCGGGCAGCCGCGCGAAGTGATGACATAACCGTGTTTCATGTACATGCCCGGCACAAAGTCTCTGCCGGGCTCGTTGAAGGCTGGGCCGCCCATCTTGACCGGAGCAACCGATGCCCATTGCTTCGCGGCCCATTCGGCCCACGGCAAGTCCCAAGTGAAGACGACCGAGATATGGACTTCGTCGGCTTCATCGAACATGTCGGGCGTTGTGCCAATCCGTACCAGTTCATCATTCGGGGTGGCGTTCGTCCTACGCGGGAACACTCTGATTATTCGTTTCATTACGCAGTGAGTCTGACTTGTTCGAGAGCCGCGCAAGTAGCGACGCAAAAGAGGTCTATGTATAGCAGTCTGATCATTTCGGCAATTTCATAAAGCACATCCAGTGCGTTTTCGAAGCCTTTCCGGATTTATGCCCAAACAGCGGCTTTGCGCTGATAATTTCAAGGATACGTTTCACGGTTACTCGTGTCTCGTTCCACTTAAAGATCAACACTCCGTAGTTTTCGAGAACACGCATACACTCATCAAATCCGGCCTTTATATCAGTTTCCCACGTCGGGAGCAATCGCCCGTACTTTTTTGCCATCCAAGCGTTCTCACCCAACTTCTTCAAGTGGGGCGGGTCGAACACAACCAATCGGAACGAACCGTCCGGGAATGGCATCTGTCGAAAATCCGCCACGACATCCGGATGCACCTCCAACCGACGTCCGTCACACAAGGTATATTCGGCATCCCGGCAGTCCATGTAGACCGCCAGCGGATTCTGCTTGTCGAACCACATCATCCGCGCTCCGCAACAGGCGTCCAATATCAACTTCTTCATTTCAGTGTGTAACAAGTTTCACGAATGGTCGGATGTTCTTCGATTCGCCCGGCGGCGACCAGATGCTGCAACGCGATATCCATTCCTAACGCAGGAAGACGGGCGTGAATCTCACTGTACAACGCATGGAGCGGTTCCTGTCGCCGCAATTTTTTCTCTGAAATGATCTCCTGAATGATGTTCATAATTCTATCTGTATTCATAAGTATGGGGATACTTGCTCCTGCCGCAGACTCGAACTGCGGCGTTTGCCAATCAGGAGACACGCTGCACGGTAAAAATATTGGCCTCGTAATTTGGTATAATCTCAAAATCATACCCCTGTTGTTTTAAGCGTGATTTAGCTACTCGAAACCCTGATAATAATGTGCTTTCGATAGGATATTGTCGGGTTTCCCCAATAACGAAAGACATCAACGTAGCTCTATACTCCGGGCGAGTGATTAACTGACGACGTGATCTTATTCTCATCGTTTGTCTTATATTTGAGATTTGATGAAATTTCATGAGCAAATATAATAACAATAATGAGAAAATCTCACTATTTGACTGAAATTATCTCAAGTAAACTATGTTTTTTCTCACAACCATTTGAAATACACACATCTACCTTTGAATCATGAATATTAGAGAGAACATCAGAAGGATTCGAGAATCGAAAGGTCTGAAGCAGCAAGTGATTTCCGATGCGTTGGGCAGTGATCCTGCCGTAGCCAGCAATATCGAAAATGGAAAGCGAGAGATAAAAGTCAGCGAATTAGAAAAAATAGCCCAAGCATTAGATGAAGATGTACTTTATCTCTTCACCTATCCAGAACGTTTTGTAAATGCAAATACGTTGGAAAGCTATTCACAAAAGAAAGTATCCATCACGTTTGAAGTCTCTCCCGATATACGTGATGAATTGTTAAAGATAGTAGCTCAAAAATAACCTAAATAACATACCGGAGCATCCCCAAGAACCAAATTATACAGAAAATAACAGCTTGGTAATCAGAATGATTACTCAGTAAATGTCGTCTCCCTCCAGCGCAATACAAAATAAAACCTACGATAAAATGGCAACGCATATCGACACCGGGCAGTGGGGTGAAGAGACAGCAGCGGAATATTTGTGCGCCTGCGGGTGGAAAATCGTGGAGCGGCGATGGAGAGACACAGCAGCCCGAGGGATGAGAACCGATATCGACATCATAGCCATTTCGCCCGATGGAGTGTACCACTTCGTCGAAGTCAAGACCCGGACAGGGAGAAGCTCCGTACAAGAAGATTTTTCGCCCGAAGCCGCCGTGACCCCGGCCAAAGCCCGGCGCATGGCACAAGCCGCAGAACGGTATATGGCCCACCGGAACCTGACCGCAGAAACCGCAGTGGACTTGGTCGCCGTAAGGACAGTCGACGGCACGGGAACCCCGGAAATCCGTTACTATTCCGACCTGGTACGGTAAGACGGAGCCCGCAGACAGAGCGAAAAAGAAAACAACCGCTTTGCAATCCATTATAAAATGTTACCTTTGAAAATCTGCACATTCTGCAAATTGCAGTCAATCCGTGCAGGCCAAACGAAAAACGGGAAATAAATTCGACCCTATATGAGCGAAAATACAAGACAAACGCCCGACATGCTTTTCGAGGTGAGCTGGGAAGTATGCAACAAGATCGGCGGCATCCATACCGTCGTGGGTACCAAGGCATTGACCGCAGTTCAGACATTCGGCGACGAGCACTATATCGTCATCGGGCCCGACCTGACCAGCGAAAAAGACAACCCCGAATTCGAGGAAGACTCGAACCTGCTGAAAACATGGCGGCAGATGGCCGCTGCCGAAGGACTGCGCATCCGCGTGGGACGTTGGAAGACGGTCAAGGGAACCCCGATCGCCGTGTTGGTCAACTTCTCGGCCATTATGGGGCGGAAAGACGAGATTCTGGCCAAACTGTGGGAAACCTACAAAGTGGACTCCATCAGCGGCCAGTGGGACTACGTCGAACCGGTGCTGTTCGGCTTCGCCGCGGGCAAAGTCATCGAAAGCTACGTGAAATGCCACAACGAGCCGGGCAAACACGCCGCAGCCCACTTCCACGAATGGATGACCGCCAGTGGCGGCTTGTACCTCCAGAAAGAACGGCCTTCCATCGCTACGGTATTCACCACCCACGCCACCGTGATCGGCCGGTCGATCGCCGGGAACGGCCTGCCGCTTTACAGCGGGCTGGATACTTTTAACGGCGACGATATGGCCCGGCAGTTCGGCGTGACGGCCAAACATTCGATCGAGAAAGCAGCCGCCCATCACCTGGATGCTTTTTCGACCGTCAGCGAAATTACCAAACGGGAATGCAAAGCATTGCTGGAAGCCGAAGTATCGGCCGTGACCCCGAATGGGTTTGAAGACAGCTTCGTATGGCAGGGCGAAGAAGCAGAGACCAAACGGCGCGAAGCCCGCGACCGGATGATCCGGGTGGCGGAAGCCGCGCTCGGCATCGAATTGCAGAACGACCCGCTGATCGTCTCGATCGGAGGACGCTACGAATTCAAGAACAAAGGGATCGACGAGTTTATCGACTCACTCGGCGAACTCAACAACAACGACTCTTTGCGGCGGGATATACTGGCATATATTATGGTGCCGTGCTGGAATCACGGGCCGCGCAGGGATTTGCAAGGAACTCTGTCCGGCGAAAAAGAGTGCTGTATGGATTATGCCGGGGCATTGAACGCCACGCATTATCTCGGCGACCCGGACAACGACCCGGTGGTGAACCACCTGCGGGCGCGCGGCCTGCTCGGACGGGGGAACCGCGTGCATACCGTCTTCGTGCCGAGCTACCTGAACGGCGACGACGGGATTTTCGACAAAACCTATTACGAACTGCTGGTCGGGATGGACGTAACCGTCTTCCCGTCGTACTACGAACCGTGGGGATATACGCCGTTGGAAAGCATCGCTTTCTCGGTGCCGACCGTGACGACCGATCTGGCCGGATTCGGCCTGTGGGTCGAACGGCACACTGGGCAGGGACACAAAGGCGTGACGGTGGTGCACCGCGACGACACCAATAGTTCGGAGGTGGTTGCGGCCATTGCCGAAACGCTGGCCGCCTATACGAATATGGGCGACGACGAAATGAACGACCACCGCCGCTCGGCGCGTGAAATCTCGAAGACCGCATTGTGGTCGAATCTTTACGCCCATTACTTAGACCTCTACGGAATAGCGCTGGAAGCCGCCATACGCCGTGTAACGCGGAGCTATACCGACGGAGGAGCCATGCACGAGCAACTCAATTACATGCGCCAGCAACTGGTGCTCGAAAGCAAGCCGAACTGGACCCGGATGATGGTCGAAAGCTCGGTGCCGGAACGGCTTCGGCCGCTCGAAGAGCTGACCAAGAACCTCTGGTGGTCATGGTACGACCCGGCGCGGCAAATGTTCGAGTCGATCGACCCGGAACTGTGGAACCGAGTCGACCGCAACCCGATCGACATGATCGACCGGCTCAACCTCAAGAAACTGCGCGAGCTGGCTGAAAATCAGGATTTTCTGGCCCGGATGGACGCAGTCTATGCCGAGTTCCGGAGATATATGGCGGCCAAACCGCAGGATGCACGGCCGAGAGTGGCTTATTTCTCGATGGAGTACGGCTTGCACCACACACTAAAAATCTATTCGGGAGGATTGGGGATACTGGCGGGGGACTACCTCAAGGAATCGTCGGATAAGAATGTGCCGATGACTGCTGTGGGGCTGCTCTACCGGTACGGCTATTTCACCCAGCGTCTTTCCGCCGCAGGCGACCAGGAGGCCAGCTACGAGCCGCAGGATTTCTTCAAACTGCCGATCTCTCCGGTGCGCGATGCAAAGGGTAATTGGAAGACAGTGACCGTCAATTTCCCCGGACGGAAAGTGGTCGCCAGAATATGGAAGTGCGATGTGGGCCGGACGGAACTCTACCTGATGGACACCGACCACGACCTGAACCAGCCGGAAGACCGCAGCGTGACGCACCATCTTTACGGCGGCGACTGGGAAAACCGGCTCAAACAGGAGCTCCTGCTGGGAGTCGGCGGCATCCAGCTGTTGAACACCTTGGGGATCGAAGCGGACATTTACCATTGCAACGAAGGGCATGCGGCTTTCATCGGACTGGAACGGGTGCATAATTTGATCGCCCGGTACGATCTGAGCTTCTCGGAGGCGATGGAGTGCGTGCGGTCGTCGTCGCTCTTCACGACCCATACGCCGGTGCCGGCCGGGCACGACGCATTCCCGGAAGATATGATCCGGCAATACATGTCGCACTATCCGGAGCGGCTCAAGATTACGTGGGAGCAGTTCATCAACCTCGGGAAGACCAACCCGAACGACCCGAACGAGAAATTCTCGATGAGCGTGCTGGCATCCAACATGTCGCAGGAAGTCAACGGGGTGAGCTGGCTGCACGGCGAAGTGAGCAAAGAGATACTCAAAAACATCTGGCCGGGATATTTGCCTTGCGAACTGCATATCGGATACGTGACCAACGGAGTGCATTTCCCGACGTGGGCGGCCACGCGGCTCAAGGAGCTGTACTACAACACTTTCGGCGAGTCGTTCCGAGCGGGAGACTACTCGAAGGAAAACTGGGAAAAGATCTACCATATCGACGACCGGACTTTGTGGGATACCAGATTGTACCTCAAAGAGCGCTTGATGAAGAAGATACGCGCGCGGGTGGCCGATCCGGTGCAATTCCGGTTCGACTCGCCGCGGCAGATCGTCCAGATACAGGAATCCTTGAAGAACGACGTGCTGACGATCGGGTTCGCACGGCGGTTCGCAACGTACAAACGGGCGCACCTGCTCTTCACCAATATGGAACGGCTGGAACAGATCGTGAACCATCCGACGCGGCCGGTGCAGTTCGTCTTTGCAGGCAAGGCCCATCCGGCGGACAAGGCGGGGCAAGACCTCATCAAGAAAATCGTCGAAGTGTCGAAGATGCCGCAGTTCCTGGGGAAAGTCATTTTCCTCCAGAACTACGACATGGAGCTGGCACGGCGGATGGTGCAGGGGGTCGATGTCTGGATGAACACCCCGACGCGGCCGTTGGAGGCTTCGGGGACGAGCGGCGAAAAGGCCGTGATGAACGGGGTGCTTCACTTCTCGGTACTCGACGGCTGGTGGGTCGAAGGATACAAGGAAGGGGCCGGCTGGATGCTGCCGATGGAAAACACGTTCGACGACCCGCGTTACCAGAACGAAATGGACGCCGAAATGATCTATACGACGATCGAAGAGCAGATCGCGCCTCTCTATTACGAGCGGGACGCCAACAACCTGCCGGTGAAGTGGATCGGCGCGGTCAAAAAGTGTATCGCGGAGGTGGCCTCGCAGTTCACCACCAACCGCATGATGCAGGATTACGAGGACCGGTACTACTCGAAACTCTTTGCGCGGCATGAACGCATGATCGCCGACGATTTTGCCGAGGCCCGCGAGATCGCAGCCTGGAAACGGCGCGTGAGCCGCTCGTGGGACAAAGTGCAGGTGCTCGATTTCAAACAGTACGATGTGGGGCATTCGGAGATCAAGCTGGGCGAGCATTACAAACTGGAGGTGAATGTGGATATCGACGGCCTGATGCCGGAAGATATTGGTGTAGAAGTGCTGGTGGCGGATCAGATCACGAACGACGGAGGAAACAGCGGCAAGATCAAACTCCGGAATACCTTCCAATTTGAATTGGTGCAAATGGAGGGGAGCGTGGCGACTTTCCGGCTCAACTCGACCCCGGAAAACGCAGGCTCTTACGACGTGGCGATACGGGTCTATGCCAAGAACCCGAAACTGCCGCACCGCATGGACTTCGCCTTAGTCAAATGGGTGTAGGATCATACGAGTAGATGAGGGGGAAGGCATAGGCGGATGCCTTCTTTCCCGCCGCTCCCGCTCGCGGGGCATTACTCTCTATTTGCTGCGGGGAACCGCCGCGCTTTCGCAGCCGCACACCACGGGGCGTCGAAGGAGACGCACTGCGGCGGCCTATTCCGCGCGGGGGCTTTCTGCGGTATTCGCCTTTCTTGCAAGGCAGAGTTCAAATGTGGCGGACTCTGCCTTTGCTTCGTACAGACCGGCCGATGCCTTACGACAGGTATAGCATGAACGTTTAAAAACAGAAAGAGGTATGGAAAGAGAAGAGACCACCCGGCAGCAGAAAGTCGGGAGGCAGATACAAAAAGACATCAGCGACATTTTCCTCAAAGAGGCGCGGCACTTGGTGCAAGGCGCTATGGTGACCGTTTCCAAGGTGCGCGTGAGCCCGGATCTGACCTTCGCCAAAATATATCTGAGCGTATTTCCGTTCGACAAAGGGACGGCTTTGCTCGGCACCTTGAAAGAGAACGCGGGGATGATCCGCTACGAACTCGGCAAACGGGTGAAAAACCAGCTGCGGCTCGTGCCGGAAATTGCTTTCGCCATTGACGACTCGCTCGAATACGTGGATCGCATCGAAAAGCTCATCAAAGAATAACCCTCTTCAAAACAGTCCGGATTTATGACCTTCAGAATCTTTCCCAAACTGGCCGCCATGATGGCTGCCGGTTCTTTCCTTTTCGTTTCCTGCGGCACGCACCCGACGGTGCAGCCCGAGATCCGCGTGATCCCGAAACCCGTTTCGATAACCGGAGGAAACGGCGTGTTCAAGCTCAAGAGCGGCATGACCGTCTCCGCCGACTCGGCGTTGGCTCCGGCAGCGAAATACCTGACCGAAACGCTGCGGAAATCCTCGGCCCTGCAACTCGAAAAAGCCAAGCCCGGTAAAGAGGGGAATATCCGGCTGACACTCGGCCTCGACCATCCGAATCCCGAGGCATACGCCTTGACCGTCGACGGTCAGGGCATTACCATTCAGGGAGCCTCGCCGCGCGGGGTGCTGATGGGGATCGCGACATTGCGGCAGTTAGTGCCGGTCGATTCGAAAGACAGCCGGATACCCTACGTTACGATCACCGACGCACCGCGCTTCGAGTGGCGGGGGGCGCTTTTGGACGTGAGCCGCCATTTCTACACCACGGAACAGGTCAAGGCATTCATCGACCTGATGGCGACCTACAAACTCAACAAATTCCACTGGCACCTGACCGACGACCAGGGGTGGCGCATCGAGATCAAGCAGTATCCGCTGCTGACCGAACGCGGGGCGTGGCGCCGGTTCAACGGGCAGGATCGCGAGTGTATGGCGGCGGCTGCGCGGGAGGACAATCCGGACATGCTCATTCCGCAGGAGCTGCTCCGGGTCGAGGACGGGGATACCTTGTACGGCGGATTCTATACGCAGGACGAGATTCGGGACGTGGTGGCCTATGCTGCGGAGAGG
>NZ_CANQYJ010000001.1 GCF_947628055.1 uncultured Rikenella sp. | reverse complement strand
TTCTTTGAAAAGAAAGAACCAAAGAAACTTTCAGATAGCTGCGCTACTCCTTACGCTCCGCAGTCCTCTTGCATTGAGTTTTCTTTGGGGTGTGGCAATAGCGGGCATAAAGCGTTATTTACCTAAGTGCCCGCTATTGCTCACACCCCAAGAGAATCAAAGACAAGGGCATCCGGCAGGCTCAAGAGATGCGTTAGCATCTCAAAAAGTTTTTCTGGTTCTCTTTGTTCACAAAGAGAACAGTACCCTCAAACATAGGGTAATGATTAATCGAACAGTTAAAAGTAATAAATAATATGAAACAGATTTCAGAACTTGAGCCGCGTTCCGTGTGGGAGATTTTCGAGCAGATCACCCAAGTGCCCCGTCCTTCGAAGCAAGAATCAAAGATACAAGCCTTTATCGAGGCCTTTGCCGACCAGCACCGGTTGGAACACAAGCGGGACGCGAAAGGGAACATCGTGATTATTCGACCCGCCGCGGCAGGACGGGAAAGCGAGCCCGCCTTGATTTTGCAGAGCCATATGGACATGGTGTGCGAGAAAGACTCCGACAGATCGATCGACTTCGGAAACGACCCGATTCAGGCATATGTCGACGGAGATTGGGTGAAAGCCCGCGGAACTACGCTGGGGGCAGACTGCGGGATCGGGATGGCCTTGCAGATGGCAGTGTTGATAGACAAGGATTTACGGTGCCCGAAAATCGAAGCCCTGTTCACCGTCGATGAAGAACAGGGACTGACCGGCGCGATGAACCTCGGCCAAGGGATGCTCACCGGCAGCCGGATGATCAACCTCGATTCGGAAGACGAAGGCGAGATCTTTATCGGCTGCGCCGGCGGGACAGACACTATCGCCACGATGACCTATACGCCCGAGAAAGCTCCCTCGGCAGCCGAATACCATTATTATAAGGTAGAGATCTCGGGTCTGCACGGAGGCCATTCCGGAGATGACATAGAAAAAGGGTATGCCAACTCCAATAAGCTGTTGAACCGCATCCTTTGGAACCTGGAGAAAGATTACGGCATGCGGTTGTGCCGGTTCGACGGCGGCAATCTGAGAAATGCCATTCCGCGCGAAGCGGCAGCGGTGGCGGCAATCCCTGCCGCACAGTGCGAAGCCGCCGAAAAGGCGTTCCGGCGGCTGGCCAATGATATGATTGCCGAATACAAGCATACGGAAGCCTCGATGAAGATCGACCTCGAACCTGTAGCGGAAGCCCCGGCTTATGTGTTGCCTGCCGATGTCCAGCGGCGTTTGCTGGATGTGTTGTATGCCGTGCCTCACGGAGTTATGGCGATGAGTTTCGCTATGCCGGGGTTGGTGGAGACCTCGACCAATCTGGCTTCGGTAAAGATGCCGGAGGAGGGGAAGATCGAGATCACGACTTCGCAGCGCAGCTCGGTCGAGAGTGCGAAGCGCGACGTGGCGGATCGGGTAGGGGCGGTCTTTGCGCTGGCGGGAGCCGACGTGTGCCATACGGACGGCTATCCGGGCTGGGCGCCGAATCCGGATTCGGCGCTTGTGCGCAAAGCTGCCGGGATTTATAAGGAAATGTTCGGAAACGAACCGAAAGTCCGGGCGATTCATGCGGGCTTGGAGTGCGGTCTGTTTTTGGCCCGGTATCCCCATCTGGACATCATTTCGACAGGGCCGACCTTGCGGGGCGTCCACTCTCCGGCAGAAAGGGTCGAGATCGCCAGCGTGGGCAAAGTATGGCAATATCTGTGCCGGCTGGTCGAATCGGTGTGATGCAATTATTTTATAAATAAGCACCTGATCGGCGGATTTCATCATGCCTTCTGGTGTTTTTCTCTTACACCGGCCTGAAACCGAACCGATTAGGTCAGTAAAAATATTTAATATCGTATGCGTGTCCTCGGAAAAACCGATAACGGCAAGGCATGCGGGAGGGTAAAAAACGAAATTCGTGAGAAAAAGTTTTTTTATCTCGGGATAGTATCCTATATTTGCCCATAGTTAGGGGTGGAGCCTAATGGAAACTCAAGTCAAACAATATTAACCCTTTTCACTTAAATGCTTTTATATGAAGAAAATTAGACTGTTAACATTGTTGGTCCTTGGTCTGCTTATAGGCGGTACAGCCTATGCGCAGAGCCGGGTGAGCGGTGTGGTTAAGTCTGCCGAAGACGGACAACCACTCGCAGGTGTAGTCGTACAGATCAAAGGTACGAACATTGGCGCTCTGACCAGTGCCGACGGTGCTTACACCATCAACAACGCATCGGTGGCTAATTCCACGCTGGTATTTAGCTACGCCGGTATGCGTAAACAAGAGATTGCGGTAGCGGGGAAAACGACTATCAACGTGACCTTGCAACCCGATGCTTTGCAGACAGAGGCAGTCACTGTGACTGCGCTGGGAGGACGGAAGCAGAACCGTGCACTCGGGTATGCCACGTCTTCCGTTAAAGGGGAAGAACTGGCCCGTACCAACACGATCAGCCCGGCAAATGCATTGCAGGGTAAGGTTGCCGGGGTGCAGATTGCCACAGGGGGGTCTGCCGGGGTAACTACGGCTCCGACCGTGACGATCCGTGGTGCCAAGTCGCTGACCAAGAACAACTCGCCGATCTATGTGATCGACGGGGTTATCATGGAATACGCTCAGCAGGACAAAGGAACCATCTACGGGAATAACGACCGGAATACGCAGTACGGTAACCAGTTGAAGAACCTGAACCCGGACGACTACGAAAGCGTGACGGTGCTGAAAGGGGCTGCTGCGACTTCGTTGTACGGTTCACGCGGTGCGAACGGCGCCATTGTGATTACCACCAAAAGCGGTAAGGCTCGAAAAGGGATCGGTGTCGAAGTAAGTTATGGTCATGAATGGGGCGTAACTTATAAGAACTCAATCGCCTTGCAGAACTTGTACAGCGCGGGGTACGGTTATAACGGCTATGAAGGGAACATTCCCGACGGAGCTGACGCGGCTTATAACGGATACTTGTCGGATTCGTTCGGTCCTTCGTTCGCTTCGTTGAAAGGTACACAACTGCGTCAGTATTATAAATACTACGCTCCGGACAATATCGACAACCCGTTGGAAGACGTTATAGCCTACCCGGACAACTGGAAAACGATCTATCAGAACAGCAACTACGACAACGTGAGCGTAGCGCTGACCGGGGGGTCGGACAAGGCTACTTTCCGTTTGTCGTATGCTTATACGAACACTGACGGGGCGATGCCGAACAACTCGTTCGACCGCCATTCGATCAACTTCACGACGAACGGTAAGATCAACGACATCTTCTCGACCAATCTGACCGTACAATATTCGAACTCGAATACGAAGAATGTCTATTACAGCAATGGTTGGGACTGGAATACCGTTCCGGGTTACATTACGGCTGCTACGATCAACCGGAATACGGATGTGCAGTGGTATCAGGATCATTTCATCAATCCGGAAACTTATCAACGGTATGGTACCTCGCAGCTGGGGAACTTGAACTCGTTGCTGAACAAGATTGCCGATGACAACACGAATCGGAATGAACAGACGTTGATTGCCCAATTGGGGCTGAACGCCCAGTTTACCGATTGGTTGGATGCCAACGTTAGCCTCAGCTACAACAACTGGCAGATCTTTACGGATACGAAAAACTACGGTTCAAGTACCGGACGTACCGGTAGCGACGGTTATTATAGCATCTGGGGGGAAACCAGCGGTTCGTACGACGGAATCGCCCAGTTGCACAGCAACAACCGTTTCATCGACGACAACTTGGAACTGGACGTACGTCTGTTGGCTGAAATTTACGGGAACACCCGTTCAACTTCTTATTCCAAGAGCACCAACGGCGGTTTGATAAGCCCCGGCTTGTGGACATTCGGGAACTCGGTAAATCCGATTACGGCAAGTCAGCTGGCTGCATCTGAAACTCCGCGTAATAATATGACCGTCGGGGTTGCAGGTGTAATCAACCTCTCGTGGAAAGATCAGGTGTACTTGGAAGTGACCGGCCGTAACGACTGGCTGAGTTCATTGCTGTACCCGACTTGGCTTCCGTACGGGCAGGATAACTACTCGGTATTCTATCCTTCGGTGAACGCATCGTGGGTATTTTCGGATACGTTCCAGATCGACCCGAACATCTTGTCGTTCGGTAAACTGCGTGCATCCTGGGCACAGGTAGGTAAGGGTACCGATGCGTACACTACTGCACAGGGGGCCGGTGGTTTCTCGATCAGTTCGATATATGGTCCGCAGAACAGTTCGCTTTTCCAAGCTTCACCGAACAATTCCGCTCTTCCGAACTACGACCTGAAGCCTGAACTCCAGACCTCTATCGAATTCGGTGCCGACCTGCGTTTCCTGAACGGTCGGATCGGTGTCGATGTGGCTTACTACAAAACCAATACGAAGAACCAGATTCTGGCTTTGAATGCGGTGAGCGAATCGGGTGTAAGCAGTCAGTGGGTCAATGCCGGTAACATCCAGAACCAAGGTTGGGAAATCCAGTTGGACGTGACTCCGATTCGGACTCGTACCGTGCAGTGGAACATCGGTGCAAACTGGAGCCGTAACCGCGGTAAGATCAAGGAGCTGGCTAATAACATCAACTATTATACCATTACCGGTGGTGTAGACGGTTCGCCGGGGGTATATGCTTTCGTCGACGGAGCTTACGGTGTCGTAGCAGCCGGTGGCGGTTACGGTAGCGGCCAGCCGATCGCAAGATACAATAATGCGGAAGATCCGAACGATTATCGGAATGGCATGAAACTGCTCTTCGTTGCTTCGAAAAATATTGATGGCAACTTGAATGTCAATCCGGAAGCAGGTGCACTCGGAGTTCCGGTCAATCCGGTATTCCGCTATCTGACTGCGAATAGTATTGCCGGATATTACGGTGAAGAATCTGAATATTGGGGTGGTAAAAAGAATCTTACTACCGAATTCGGTAGTGTTGAACCCGATTTCTATTACGGGATCAATACCTCGGTACAGGTGAACCTGCCGAACAACAACGGTTCGTTCGACTTCTTCGGCCAGATCGACGGTCGTTCGGGTGGTTATGCCATTCAGATTTCTCAGGAATACGCTACTGCATCCGGGACTACGGAAGAATCGTTGTATGGTCGTGATAAAGACCATGGCGGGCAGCGCCGTGTGAACTACAAAGGCGAATTTGAATACAATGGTATTATGCTGGATGGGGTATTCCACAAAACAAATTCCGTAGTCACCAGCTTGAAGACGGGCAATGATGTCGATTTGGCCGGAATGACCTATCGCGAAGCTATCGAAGCCGGGCACATCCAACCCATGTTGGCAAGCATATATTATCCATATAACTACTCTTGGGGTAGCCGTGTCGATAACTATGTTTCCAAACAGACTTACATGGCACTGCGTGAATTGACGTTGGGTTACAACTTCCCGGAAAAGTGGATCAAACACGTCGGTTTGCAGTCGGCTCGCCTGTCGTTTACCGCACGTAACGTATGTTACATTATCAATAAAACACGCGGTAAATCAAATCCGGATTCGTTCATCTCGAATAACGTGCTGACTCCGTATGACTACGGTACCACGCCGTTCGTGCGCAACTTCTCGTTCAACCTGAACCTGAGATTCTAATTTTAACAGCAAACGATTTTTCATATGAAAATAACAAAATATTTGATCGGCGGTTTGGCGGCTCTCGCTCTTGTCGGTTGCCAAGACAAGATGCGTGAGTTGAATACCAACCCGAACACTATCGGGGAAACCGACCCCAGATATATGTTCCTGGGAGCGATGCAGGACTTCGAGTACAGTACACGTGCTGTGATGGAAAACACGTATGGAAGTGCGGGTACCATGATGCAGTACTTTGTACACTACCAAGGGGCTACCAACGGCACCTACTGCAATCCTTCGGCTATAGAATTTGTTTCGCCTGCAACCATCCGTTATCAGTATGATATGTTTTACGATGTAGGCTATAAAATGGTCTCGTTGCAAAATTATATCGACGATGTGCTTCAAGAAGGCGACCGGGCGAAATATGCGGATTTGCATGCCATTGCCGGGATTGTCAAAATCTACGAAGGATTCCGGGTATTCCAGAATTACGGAGCGGCGGTTTACAGTCAGGCTTTCAAAGCGATTACCGAAGGGATTACTTTGCCGGAGTATGATCTGTTTACGGTCGAACTCTATAAGGAGATGGACAAAGAATTGGCTGAATATATTGCCGTTCTTCAAAGAGCAAAGACCGAGGGAACCTCTGAGCTGCTCGAGTATGACCCGTTGTATGGGTACACCATGCCTACCGCAGCTGGAGTTGCTCCGGCAAAAGTCAGTGATTATGATACGCAACGGACGAAGTGGAAAAAATTCGCCAACTCGTATCGTCTTTACATGGCTTGGATCATGAAACGTGCTATCGGAGATGAAGTATTCAATCAGGTGCTCAACGAAACGAAAGCCTCCGGGTGGTTCGAAAGCGCTGCCGACGGGTGCTTCGCCTACATGGACGGTTCCAGCCAGAATAGTTCGATCTACAACAACTCGGGGCCGAATACCATCAGTACCTATTATTCTGTTTCGGATAACTTCATTCATTATCTGAAAGTGTTGGACGACCCGCGTCTGCCGCTCTTGGCTCGTGCCAATAGCCTGTATGAGGAAAATAAAGCCATCCAATGGATGCAGGCTTATTTCCCCGATTCGTTGAAAGAACATTGGATCTACAAGAAAAGCGGCTCGGGTGCAGCAGCTTCCGGTACGTGGGAAAAGAAGTCGTGGGACGGAGTGCTCGACTTTGCCAGTGACCCGATGTTGGCTTATCAAGGACAAACGGCGAACCCGGAATATTTCGAACAGGGTGGCCCGGGTGAATTCTGGGGGCAACGTACATTCACTTTCCGGTTCTATCATCCGGACTACGATCCGAAGGATCAGACTGCCAATGAAAAGTTAGGTATCTGGACCGTAGACAATGTAGGTACTCCTACAGCAGACTTCCCTGCAAAATATACGATTTGGGGAGCCGATACCAGTTTCACTTTGACCATGGCATCGCGTCCGCAAGGCCGTTATTTCGTCGCCTGTGGGGGACGTACCTTCGGAGACGGCTCGACGAACTACGCAAACGGGTATGATGGCCCGGCATCGAACTGGGCAAGTCTCTTCTATCACCGTCCGGTGTATACCTATCCTGAATTCTGCTTCATGATGGCCTATCTGACCAATGACGGAGCGAATACCGGGAAAACAGCGGATGTGTGGTATGAAGAAGGGGTAGCAGCCGCTATGAAAGAACTTCAAAATGATGCTCTGTGCTATCAGATCCAGGTGGCCACAAACCCGAATACTACCACAACAGAAAACAATCAGACGGTGATGAATAACCCGAAGATCGTTGGGGTAAACGATACGGAATTATATTCCATCACGGAGGCTGATATTTCTGACTATACGACCGCTCAGGCCTTAAGTAGCGCTACCGATAAGAAAGAGGCTATCGTGGGTCAGATGTGGATCTACGCTTACAACCAGCCGACGAAGATGTGGGACTGGTGGCGTATCACGGGTTATCCCAAATTGAAAACGGTAAAGACGCCGGCTGATCGGCCGTCAGGTCTGTATTGGGTGAACCCGACCGCTCGTGACAATGGAGAAGCATTGAGTTTCCCGCGTCGTGCATCGCTTCCGCAGCCGCAGGCAGCCAATAACCAGAACTATGAGGCAGCACGTCAGCTGTTGCTTCAACAGCCTATGTACGGGTCGATGTATAATGAAACTACCGGACGTATCTTCTGGGATACGGAAGGTTTGTAGGATCAATCTTTGACTGACGGATATTTCCAGCTCGAAAACTCGGGCTGGAAATACCTTTCCTGTTTCTACCCGGTTTCTCTTATGGTGTTAGTAGTCTTGGGAGAATTCCGACCGGGAGGCCTCCGGGCCGGCATGCCTGCGTCAACGACGCAAACATGCCGCGCCAGGAGGCCTTTTGTCGTATTACGGAACGGACAAAACGAACCAGCGCCCGACCCTCCGCAAAGCTATGAACTGCGGGAGAAGGGAATTAGGGGAAAATCACTAACTTTGCAAAAAATTTAAATAACTGAACAGGATGTCTTATAATCTTCTGAAAGGTAAAAAAGGTCTGATCTTCGGGGCGCTCAACGACAAATCCATCGCCTGGCAGGTGGCCGAGCGGGCCGTCGAAGAAGGAGCAGAGATCGTGCTGACCAATACGGCCATGGCGGCACGCATGGGCGGTACGGCTGAGCTGGCCGAGAAACTGAACACCATATTCGTTCCGGCGGACGCGACCAGTGTCGAAGACCTGGAAAACCTGATCGACAAAACGATGGAACATTTCGGCGGGAAATTCGACTTCATCCTCCACTCCATCGGCATGTCGCCCAACGTGCGCAAGGGACGCACTTACGACGACCTCGACTACGGCTTCCTGATGAAAACGCTCGATATTTCGGCCATCTCGTTCCACAAGATGATGCAGGTGGCGCGGAAGAAAGACGCGATCAACGAATGGGGCTCGATCGTGGCACTCTCATATATCGCGGCGCAGCGCACGCTGTACGGATACAACGACATGGCGGATGCCAAGGCATTGCTGGAGTCGATCGCGCGGTCGTTCGGTTATATCTACGGACGGGAAAAGAAGATTCGGGTCAATACCGTATCGCAGTCGCCGACGCCGACCACGGCGGGGAACGGTGTGATGGGGCTTGACCACCTGATGGACTTCGCACAGCGCATGTCGCCGCTGGGAAATGCCACGGCATTGGATTGCGCCAACTATGTCCTGACCCTGTTCAGCGATTTGACCAAGAAGGTGACGATGCAGAATCTTTTCCACGACGGAGGATTCTCCAGCATGGGGATGAGCCGCCGGGCCATGAAACTTTACAGCCAGAGCTTGGAACAGGAACTCAAGGAATACGAAGAAAAGAACATGGAATTCCTCGATGTAAAACACGAGAAATGATAAGCGGCGGGCGTTTTATTCCGCTCCATGCGGGCCTCTTCGGGAGGCCCGCATTTATTTTACGCGATTATATAAATGTACTTTGCTCCTCTTTTCGAGTTCGGCTTTGCGCCGGGGGTCGCTTTTAGCGGCCGGGGGGCGGCGCGAGCCGAAAAATTGGAACAAGGGATGGCGGGTATGATAAAGTATATAATCGCGTTATTTTATTATGGATAATATCTACTTTAAGTTGGTAAAGTCGCGAGCTCAGCCTGAGGGGGGAGAGGAAAACTCTCGGATCGAGTGCCGAGCGGCACCTTCCGCGGGGGAGGCCCGCACTTGGTTGTTTAGCTCCGCAGTCCTTTGTCATTGCGTTTTCTTTGGGCCGGGACAATAGACCGCTCTTAATATTGCGATCTTTTGAACCGCCGACCTCCGCGGTGCCGCCAGACAGACTGGGAGTTTGCTCAGCCTTAGGGGAGTGGGCGCGAGGTCGAATACGCAGAACTTTTTATTGTACAGTTAATTATAGACCCTTGCAAACGTTTCCGTCATGTTGTCGGCGATCTCATTATTGTCAGGCCGGAGCCACCCTGGGCGAAGGGCTGGTGCCGCTGGACACTCCAACCGAGCTGTAATTACCCTAACACGCTGGCTCCGGGCCGTGCGAAAACCGTTTGAAAAACTGTAGGCTGCTTTTGCACCGTTCCGTGAGTGACCATTCTTTCTTGAAAGAAAGGCCCCCTCGGGGCTTTCCGGACTGTAATTGCCCGACTCCTTCCTTAGGCTCCGCAGTCCCACTTTCCCATAGGATTTTTCGTCGCAGTCTGTCAAAGAAAATGCAGAATATAACAATTCAGGAATATTTTTAACAAATAGATCAATTCCTCGTTCCGCTCGAGCCGGCGATTGAGAGAAAAAGTATTATTTTGCAAACAGCAAGAAACAGAATCCTTATTATCCCGTAAAGCATACAGTATGAAGATCAACAAAAGCGGAGCCGCTCTGTCCCAGATCGTGCAGATCGGCGAGAAACTCAAGAAACTGACTGCCGAGACCGGGCAGGAATACCTGCCGTTGAACCGAGGGGTCAACGCAGTAGTGAATATCGACCTGAGAGAAGTAGTCGGAAACATGGATTTCAACTCGAACGACATCCAGGTTTACCCTCCGGGGCCGGGTTTTCCCGCTTTGCGCCAGGCGATCAACGACGAATATTTCGGCGGCAAATCTTCGCCCGACAACATCCTGATCTCGGCCGGAGGGATGAATGCCCTCGATCTGGTGGTTCAGGCGGTGGGGATGGGGACGCTCTATCTTCCGGTCTATTACTGGGGCTGCTATTTCCAGATGTTGAAAGTTCGCGGTATCGGGAATGCCGAATATATGGCTCAGAGCGATCTGGAGGGGATGATTCCGGAATTGCAAGGCAACGCCGTGCTGATCTGTGACCCGGGGAACCCGTTAGGTGAAAAATACGACGACGAACAGCAGTTCGCACTGATCAAGAAACTCAACGACGCAGGCATTGTCGTCTTTTTCGACAGCCCGTACCGCCGGATCTTTTACGACAAACGGGATAACTACTACCAGCGCTTGATGGAGCTGGAAAATGTGGTCATCACCGAAAGTTTCAGCAAATCGGTCGGCCTGAGCGGCCAGCGTTTAGGGTTTATCCACACGACGAACAAAGAATTGCACGACGAATTGGAAATCCGTCTGATGTATTGCACCAACGGGGTCAATGCGTTCGCACAGCAGCTCGTCTTGCGGCTTCTGACCACTCCCGAGGGGATCAAGGCGGCTTCGGCATTCAAGGCGGCCACTGCGCGCGACATCGCCCTGAATATCGAATATCTGAAACAGCGCGGCCTGCTGGCCGAAGAATACTATCACGCGAGCACGCCGAAAGGGATTTTCGTCGTGGTGAACCGGACCGAGGAAGAACTGCTGGAACACCGTATCGGAAGCGTGTCATTGTCGTTCTTCACCAAGAGCCAGAAGGAAAAAGCCTCGAAGTTCGCCCGTATTTGCGTGTCGGCTCCGCACGGGAAGTTCGTCAAATATTTCGAGCAGGTGAGGTAACAAAAGGGAGTTGTAAAAACGTCGATTCTGGTTGTACAAAGGGCTGTCGATTGAGGTCGACGGCCCTTTGTTTCGACCTTAGCTTCCGGAAACGGCACAAAAAATCCGGGCCACTTTCTTGAGTAAGAAAGTGGCCCGGATTACGTTTACTCAAACCGAGGGCCCCGTTCAGGCACCGACTCGATTTAAAAGGCCGATTAGTACAAGCCTGCCGGTTCTACGACATCCCAGAACACGCGTCCAGAATAGTCGGTCCACCCGTGCGGTGCATAACCCGGCTGAGCTTCCATAGTCTCCTGCATTTCATACCAATTCGGCATATTTTCCGCTTGTGGAGTAGGTGCAGAAAGGCGACGAGGGAATAACATTTCCTGTCCTGTAGTCAGATAAGGCTGTTCCAACCCCATTGTCTTCGGCATAGCATCCAAAGTCGAAGTTTCCCATTCATACTTCACCGTGTGCGGATAACCGGTAGCCTTATAATAGAACCAAGTATTTTCCGGGCTTTGCCACAATGCCAACCACATCTGAATCATGATTTTGTTGGTTTTTTCGTCCTGACTGCCCGAGAAAGCTACCTGAGGTTGAGTCAAATAGTCTGTATAGTCGTCCCCTTTATAGTCGATTTTATACAGATGTTTGTCTTCATTCGAGGTTCCGTTCACACCGGCGATGAGCGGGAAGTTCGGATTCGTAGCGATTTTCACATAGACACGTTGAGCGTCTTCTTGCGTTTCCTGCATCGAAGCCTGAATTCCTTCGTTATACCAATCTTCGGCACCTTTCGAACCAATCATACCACCCTCATAGTTGCAGATCAACGCCATCAGGAAACAGTGTTCGGCGTACGAGAGTACTTTATTGACCATGTGATAACCGCTCGAAGGATTGTTATTGTCATAATCGAACGGAGCGGTCCCCCAGCCGGTCCCATTGGAAGAGTTCAATACATAGTGTCGGTTCTGTGGCCCCGATACGACACGGAAGCTGACGGTACGAGCACCATTCACGAATGCATCTTTACCATTGTATTTCACTTCTTCCACTACACCGGTAAAGTGGTTTTTCAGTTTGATCGTCGTGAGTTTGGCATTGTCTTCTTCGCGCTTTTGTTTCTCTTCTTCCGAGATTCCGGTAGTGTTCGGGTCTTTCCAATCCGGATGGTGCATCGTCAAAGACTGAGACATGTTTTTCAACAACGTTCCCGGGCCGAACACTGCGCTGTTGTTGGCAGGATTGAACGTACGGCCTTGGAAAACATTCCCCTGTTTCAGCACATCGCCCCACGATTTGGTTGACCACGTTTTGGTTTTTTCATCATATACCTGACGCTCTTTCAGAGAGTCCGGGAAATAAGTAGCGACGAATTTATAACCGACACTGAGCGAGGTATCGCAGTAGTTGGTCAGTGCCACGAGCGGCAGACGCGGGTCGTTCGACTGTTTCATCGAATTGATGTAAGCGACCGACATCATGTGCCAGAAAGACATCTGGTTACCGTCGTTACGGTCATACGAAGCATCCGGCAATACGTATTGCAAACCATCTTGAACTTCGCTCATCAAGGAGTTCGGATTGGCAGCAACCTGCTGCCGTACTTCGTTCAGCACAGTCTGATAGGTGTCCGCAGCGACATTCCGCATAGAGAAAGCCATCTTCAAACGCAGTGTGGTTGCGAATTTCAGCCACCGTTCGCGTTGTTTTTCAGGCTTAGTGGCCGTCCACTTCACCCCGCCGACATCCGGAGTAACTGTATACGAGGAACCGTAGAAATTATCTTGTAACCCCAGCGAAACAGCATCTTCGCGTACCGGCGAATTCAGTTGTGCGATACATGCTTTCACCGAGTCGTCCAACTGTTTGTAAATATCCACCGAGTAAATGTCGTAAGTCGGATAGGTAACTCCTTCACGGACTTTGAAAGCATCATTGAACACCATCGTACCGTAATTGGTAAAGATGGTCCATGCTTCGTGTATCTGGAGTAGGCGTGAAATGGCACGGATATCCTGATAACGAGCTTGTTCCGTACCTTTCAATTGTTCGTCGATGTATTTACAGATCGAATTCAGATTTTTCCCCGCACTATAATACCGGGTCCAGAAACGGCCCAAATACCCCGGATTACCGCCCGACCAAGTCGTCGGATCGACATACGAACCTGCCCCGTTGTTGTTGATCTGCATGGTTGAGCCGATATTACCAGCTCGTTCGGTCATCCACCCTTTCCAAAACCAACCCCAGTTGTAGGTGGCTCCGTAGAACATGGCCTCAGGCTGAGTCTGGCTGATCAAGTTAGGGTCCGTATTGAGTTCCCGCATCTTGTCCTTGCAGCCAGTCAGAACTGCGCCGGCAAGTACTGCAGTACTCAAAATGTATTTTTGGTATGTTTTCATAAATGACTTGTTTAGGATTTAAGTACGGTTAGAATCTCAAGTTCAAGTTGATCGAGAAGTTCCGAGAGAACGGCACTCCACCCCAATCGACCGGAACCAGCGGGTTTGACGACGACATGGACTCAGGATTCATGCGGTCGGGCAATGAGTTATACAAGTAACAGATGTTACGTGCCGAGAACGAGATACGTACATCCTGCAGCCCTACGTGTTTAATCCACTTCTGCGGGAAATTATAACCGAGGGTGATTTCGCGCAAGGCCAAATAAGTATACTCATGTACCAAATCTTGAGTCGGGAAGTTCAATTCGCCACCGATCCAAGCATATTGTGCATTGTAATAGGTAGAGCTAAGCATCGGGGCAATATAACCTGCATCGATCGCCTGTTGCATGGTCATGCCGCGCAGATCGACTTCGCCGATATGTACTTCGCCCTTAGAATCCGTATAAGAGCCCTGCCCGTTCAGCGTCTTGACAATCATTGCGTTTTTCCCGGCGTAAACCCCGTCGAGAATCATCCCGTTATAAACCGTTTCCCCTTTGTAATTGACTCGTTCGATACCTCCGTGTTCTTTGTCACGGCCATACAATGTACTTTTCAGGTTACCGGAAGACAGTGCATTGGCATAGTTGGCTGAGATCATATTGCCGCCGACGCGACCGTCGATCTGAGCGAAGAAATCCAACGAACCGCTGTTGTTCGGCAGGTTCACCATCAAGTTCGTTGTAAACGAAGCATTGAAATCGGCTTCTACATTACCCAATACGTCATACGTATGGTCTGCATTGTAGTAGTTGCCGTACCATTTGCCGTCCTTGTCTTTGTTGCGGCCCGGCATGTTGTTGTTCGTTTGCCACAAACTAACAGCTTGTCCCCCGAAATCATTCACAAAACGCAAGGCTTTCTTGCCATTCAACGGGTTGTTCGGATTTTCGTTGTCATAGAAGTAAGCCTGTGTACGAGTAGTCCCGAAGTCACCGTTCCCGGCTACGATCTGCCCGAACGCACCGCCTTCGAAAGCGACGATGGACGGGGTCATTGAAGCCCCTCCTCTGTAGAAAATCTGTTGTTTTACATTCGGGTGTAGCTCTTTGATCTTACCGCGATTGCGGCTCCAGAGCAGACCGATGTCCCACCGTACCGTATTGGTCTGAATCGGACGGAAGTCCAAACTGATTTCCCACCCTTGATTCTGGATATTACCGGCATTGATCAACATTTCTTCCACCCCTGATTCCTTAATGGCTGGTAAGGTCAAGATTTGGTTCTTGGTGTTGATCTTGTAATAAGCTACATCTACGCCAATCGCACCGTTCAAGAAACGGATGTCGGCTCCGAATTCCATAGATTGCTGGATTTCCGGTTTCAGATCGTAGTTCGGCAGCGTCTTGTCGTTCGGACTGGCCATAAAGAGGGTTTCACCGGTAATACTCGGTTTGGATTTGATCTCATAACCACCCGCACCGTCAGCTGTTGCATAAGCACTGGTACCGGAACCTACTTGTCCCCACGATGCACGCAATTTACCGAAAGAAATGACATTCGGATCGATATGGAACGTGTCGGAGAATACCCACGACAGGTTCACTGATGGATAGAATACCGAGTAGTTGTCATGAGCGCCTTCGTTCAACATGAAATTAGGATAGAGCAACGACGAGATCCAGTCGTTACGTCCCGTCACTTCGAGGTTGATCTGGTCTTTCCAAGAGAGATTGATCACACCGCCCAAACCGACAACCATATTATTCCGACGGTTCCAATTAGCGTTGAGGTTATCGACTGTAATCGGGTTCTGTGTATTGGCGAACGACCATAACCCCGGCACTTTCATTCCGCCTTCGGTTTCGCGTTTGTAAGATGCGCCGGCTTGATTCCCGTAGATTTCGTTGATCAAACGAACGTCCAGTTCCAAATTGTCATCGAGGAACCGATTGTTGCTGTGCAGAGTAATCAAAGAGTTGTATTTACCCCAGTTTTTGCCGTTGATGGCATATTTGTTACCACTGCCCATCCGGTATTTTTCCGAGCCCCAGTTCTTGGTTTCGTTATTTTCAGTATAATAATTGTACGAAATACTTGCACTGGCGTCCAACCAATCGGTCAGCTGAGCATTCAACGCCAAACGAGAGATAATGGTCTGTTCGGTGTGTTCCAGATTGTTATCGACGAATCTGTTCAATGTGTTTTGCAACGAAGTCAAAGCGCCGCTGACACCGTCGGCCACCATCCGTTCCCAATTACTATAGTCGATGTAGTTGTCACGGAACCAACGCAGGTCGGTATTACGTGCCAATTGAACAGCCACTTGATTCAAGAAACTGGACCCTTGAGAGTAACCGTCGATATAGTGAGCATTCAAGGTATTAGAATTCGAGTACTGCATACTGAAATCCACCGAGAAGACATCGTTGATTTTACCGTTGGTGCGGAAATTCACCGAGTGACGGTCGAACGAGTTGTTCGGCAGCGCACCGTTCATGTTGGTGTACGAATACGACAAACGATAGGTCGCTTTTTCTGACCCACCGGTCAAGGCTACGCTGACGTTATCCTGTTTAGCAGTCTGGAACAGAGCTTTCCAGTTGTCCGGATGCGAAACGAGCGGTTCGATCGGGTTATATTCATACCCCGGACGATCCGACCACAGTTTATACCCTTGGCGCATGTTGATCCCGGCATTCATCCGAGGACCGAACGAACTCCCAATGTATGAAGAAGAGGTCGATTCGAGAGCCGGATCGATACCGCCTTCGAAACCATTAGTCGGCGACCCCATCCCGTACACGTTCTGTAAAGCAACCGGCGATGCGTAGGTTTGTGAGAACTCGTGCGTGTAATTCACTTCAACGCCGATCCCTTTGCGAGCTTTACCGCCTTTGGTGGTGATCACGATGGCACCGTTGGCACCGCGCGAACCGTACAGCGAAGTTGCAGCGGCCCCTTTCAACACCGTCACCGATTCGAAGTCTGCCGAGTTTAGGTTCTTCAACTGGTTACCATACATATTACCTTCGTTGGTCATTCCGTTGGTGCCGTATTCGTTTTCCATAACAATCCCGTCGATCACATAGATTGGTGAGTTGTTCTTGGTCAATGATTTAGCACCACGGAGCGTAACCATCGGCGTACTGGTCAACCCCGACGACCCGCTGACACCGATATTCAGACCTGCGACTTTCCCCTGCAAGGCATTGATCGGGCTGATGGTGTTGGTTCGTGCGAGGTCGTTGCCTTTCACGGTTGTGGTTGCATAACCGATCTTACGATCTTGTTTTTTGCCTCCCAGCGCAGTCACAGTGACTGCCTCTGTCTGCAAAGCATAGGTGTACTGTAGAATTTGTGATGTATATGATTGAATGTCAGTATTATATGTAAATTGTATGTACGAGTGTACATACGATTTGCATATATCTTCGGTTTTTATAAGTGGGGGGCTAAATCATAAAATTATTTACCGAAGTCGGTCAGTAAATGGGCATTCTTTTCTCTTTCCTCTTTTTCAAATCCCGCTAAGTAGCAGGCTGTCGTTTTTAAGTCATTGTGGCCCAGCGATTCGGAGATGTAAATTATATTGGCGCCTCGCCGTTTGAGGATCGTGGCGAATGAGTGCCGGGCCGTGTAGGTCGATATTTTGCCGATTCCCAAGGCTTTGCCGATGATATTCATATGCCAGTTGATCCTTCGGGTCAGATTCTGGGTCTTGATTTTCAGCTCCATGGCGTCCTCTTTGCCGTTGAGGAAGGGGAACAGGTAGTTGCTCTCCGAAACGGGATTCCCCCAACGGTTGATGATGGTGTACATCTGTTCGGTCAGGACTGCGCGTATCTCTTTGCGCTTCTTGGCTGTGCGTTCGGTCTTCTGGCGTACGAAACAGATCTCGCCGTCTATGATATTGGAATATTTCAGCTTGATCAGGTCGGCGACGTTGATCCCGTTGCAGAGATAGATGAAGAACCATAAGTCCCGGTAGTAGGAGGTCAGCCGGTTCTCGGCGGAGTAGTTGACGATCTGCTCGATCTGTCTGATGTTCAGTGCTATTTTCCGCCCTTCGCCTTCTTGTATCTCGAATTTTCCTTTGCCGAAGGGGTATTGCGAATCTTTGAGGGTGCCGCTTTTGCGGGCTTCGTTCAGGATGGCGCGGATGGCGCGCAGGTGCATGCTGATGGTCACCGGGCTTTTTTTCTCGGACTGGAGGAATTTTTCGTAGCGTTTGAGCCAATGTACGGTAACGTTTCCCAATGGGGTCTGTCCGGGGAAAAACCGTTCGACGGACTTAAGGACGTTGTCGTACCACAGCATGTTGCCTATCCGCTGCTCGTTTCTGAGGCTGTCGATCCGGTGCCGGAATGCGCTGTTCAGCGTGTCGCCGCTTCCCCGACCCAGCCGTTGGCTCAGTGTCTCGAATGAGAATGCGCCTTTGTCGGTCAGTTCCCGGACCTGTTCTTTGATGAGGTCGAAACTGCTGCTGATATCTTGTCTGATTTCCAGTAATTTGATGTTCCTGACCCGGGGCAGTTTCTCCCACTCTTCCGGCAGCAGCTCTTTGCCGGTGGGGTAATATTTCTGGATACGTTTATAGGTTACCTGAATTTTGACGGGATAATGGCCGTTTCTTTTAACCCGCCGGGTATCGAGCACGGAAGATACGGTCACCCCGTCTTTCGCATACTTATACATTATCAAATCCTCTTTGATCTTTTAGCTGCAATTGTAGTGGAATTTGCATACAAATGTAGCTAAAGCAGGATTTTATAGATGCAAAGCGGTAATGTGCATCAAGTGTCGCGCAAACTCCGGGTAAATTGGTTGTAGGAGGCAAGCTGGCCGTAGACGACGATGATGTCGCCGGCTGTCAGGACGGTTTCCGGAGGGAGGGGGTCGAGGACGAGTTTCTGGTTGTGTCTGATTCCGATCGAGTTGCGTGTCTCGCTGTCGCGGATGACGGCTAACAGTTGCAGTCCGTCGCGTTCGATCTCGCTCTGGCTGATGGTTTTGCCGTCGAGCGCGGGCGGCAGGGCGAAGCGCATCACGTAGTGGTCTTTGTCTATCCGGTAGGAGCCGAGGAAGCCGCTCAATTCAAAGGATTGGGCCATCACTTCGGCGGCTTCCTGTTCCGGGAAGATGATCCGTTCGACGCCGAGTGCTTGCAGCACGGTTCGGTGCAGTTCGTTCAAGGCGCGGGCTGCGATGTTGGCGATTTTCATCTGACGCAGTTGTGCGACGATCTGGATCGAGGCGGCGAAGTTTTCGCCGATGGCTACGATCACCATGTCGACTTGGTCTAAGGGGAGGGCTTTCAGGGCTTCGGGGTCGGCGGCGTCCATGCAGATGGTGCTGGAAAGGCTGTCGCGCAATTCGTCGACGTGGCTGCGGTGGTCGTCGACGCCGATCACTTCGTGGCCCATCTGGGTCAGGCGGGTGGCTAACACGGAACCGAAATTCCCTAATCCGATCACAATGTATTTCATAACTGATTGAATACTTGTTCGTTTTTTTTTTTTTTGCGGCTTCTGCTGCGGGGATTTTTCTTCGGGGTAAGACTGCGGGCGTACCTACGCTGGGGTAGGGTAGAGGCTTTTTCTCTCTTCTTGCTCAGACCGTGGGGCGGCTTTTGCTTTTTGTGAAGAACCGCGGTGCTGCCGGCTGGGCTGGAACTACTCGGGAACGAACAGTGCGATGTGTGTATATCGCCACCCCCGGAGCGCGCAGGCCGACCCGACAAATCGAGTAGCCTGAAGGGAAGCCAACAATTTTCACATGGGCCAGAGCCAGCAGGGACTGCAAACGAGCGCAACGAGCATTTTGCGGGCCTCCGCTGCGGGAGGCTGCGGCCCGCAGGGCCTTACGGCACGCAAAGCGATCAGTTTCCAGCAACTACTCATGGAATACCGGGCATAACTTCCGGAATCTTCCCGATGGCGGGCCGGATGCCGCCCAACGGGAGGCCCGGTGCCGCTCGGCACTCGAACCACTCTTTCCCGTCACAACACGTCCCCCGCGAACTCAAAAGAGGAGGAGAAAAGTACCTTAAACTATCTGATCGTGGGAGACAGGAAGCGCCCTCCTACCCGTTCCATATCTCCCAACTGCGCTCCGCTTGGAGCACCAGCATCTCCAGCCCGCACTTGACCCATGCCCCACGCAGACGCCCCTCCCGCAAGAAAGCCGTTTCAGCCGGATTGTAGATCAAATCGAACAAATAATGCCCCGCGCCGACACCCTCATAAAGCAGCGCAGGCTTCGCCCCGACATTCGGGTGCATCCCCAGCGGCGTGGTATTGACAATCAGCCGGTGCGCATCCATCATTTCCGGCGTCAATTCGGCATACACCATCCGCCCCGCAGCCCCGTCCGAGCCCGTGCGCGAAACTTCGACATACGGAATGCCGAGCTTTCCGAGTACATAATGCACCGCCTGCGCCGCCCCCCCCGTTCCCAAAACGAGCGCCTTCAAAGTAGACAACGGCCCCGGGAAAGTCCGGAGCATCCCCCGCAGCGACACCTCGAAACCGTACACATCCGTGTTATACCCCTTAAAAGAGCCGTCCGGCAAAACCTTGACACAATTCACCGCCCCGACAGCTTCCGCCTCCGGATCGATTTCCGCCAGCAGCGGCAGAATATGCCGCTTGTGCGGAATGGTGACATTGAACCCGCACACACCGGCCGGAAGAACCGTTTTCAGGTCTTCTATACCCTCCACCGGAAAATTCTCATACGAACACTCCCCCGTCAGCCCCGACGCAGCGAACTTATCTGCGAAATAGCCCGCCGAGAACGAATGCCCCAGCGGGAAACCGACCAATCCGTATCTTTTCATGTTTCTACCCTACGATAAACCGAAGCTATTCTTTGGAAAGTTCAGACCGCTCCGTCGCCCCGGCCATCGAAGATTCCCCGGAACGGCCCAGCGATGCAGCGGCATCGCTGGCCATAAGCCCTATTCCCTTGCAGCAGGTTCGCTCCGCCTTCGGCTCAGCACCGCCGCCACTTTCTCGATGCCCCAAATCAGCAGGAACCCGACTGCCATAAAAACGACCGCCCAGCCCAGCATTGCCGGCTGCCCCGTGATCTGCTCGAAAGTGCCCGGCAGGATATTGCGCTCCACCAGCGGCTGAATCCCCCCGTGACTGTCGGTATAAGTCTCCAACGTCTCTTTCCAGGGCCATATCTTGTTGAGCGAGCCGACCATGAACCCCGTCAGCAAAGCCACCGTCATCCCGTGGTGTTTGGCCAGCAGCCACGAGAGCAGGTGCGAGAAACTGATGATCCCCGCCACGGCCCCCACGGCGAACAGCAGCAGTACCGGAATATCGAACGCGGACACCGCCCCGATGATGTAGGCATACTTGCCCAGCAGCAAAAGAATAAACGCTCCGGAAATGCCCGGCAGAATCATGGCGCAGATCGCGACAGCCCCCGACAGCACGATAAACCACCACGCATCCGGCGTCGAGGCGGGACTGAGGACGGTAATGAAGTAAGCCGCCACAGCTCCGGCCACCAAAGCGATAACCGTTCCTGCGCTCCATTTCTTCACCTCGCGTGCCACTAACCACGCCGAAGCGATAATCAGCCCGAAGAAAAACGCCCACACGAAAATGGGGTGGGTTTCGAGCAGGTATTTCATCACTTTGGCCAGCGAAAAGATGGAGATGCCGATACCGGCCAGCACCGAGAAAAGGAATCCGCCGTTGATATGCCTCCAGAACCCTTTCAGGTCGAGCCGGAGCAGTTTCCGCACCGCGGTCAGATCGAACGAGCGGATCGAACCGATCAGTTCTTCGTAAATCCCCGTAATGAAAGCGATCGTGCCGCCCGACACGCCGGGAATGACGTCGGCGGCGCCCATTCCGATCCCTTTGAGCACCAGCATCAAGTAGTTTCTCTTTTCTTTCATAGAGGTTTACTGTTAGTGGAAAACAAAGATACACGTTTTTTAGAGAATGCCGACCTCTAAGCATGGGGGAGGGTTTATCGGAAGTTTATGTCCCAAAATTTTGTTTTTATATGATTTAGTGCTATCCTTGCAAAAGGATGTCGCGCAAGATTTATTTCCTTAAAAAGGAAACGCGATCATAAAAAAATTACACGAATCATGCTGAGCGCCGGCCACGCTGGTACTCGGTACGGGGCTGGTATTGAGCTATATGCAGGCACAGCCCGAAGAGCGACTCTCCGACCTTACGCTCGCCAATATCGAGGCCTTGGGTTATGACACGATTGGAGAAGCTATTGATGCCGGATGTGCGGGGTGTTGGGGAACAACCTCCTCATGCTATGCACAAGTGACCAATCTTGAGACAGGTGAAATTGTCGCAACTGCAAAGTGTCCTGGATTTTATCCCGGTTAACCTCTCTTTGTTAGGGCCTCCCGCATCAATTCTCATGCGGGAGGCCTGTTTTTTCTGATAATTCTGAAAAAAGATGAAAAAAATTCTTACACTCAGCCTGATAGCCATGCTTTGCTGGGGTTGCGGAGAGACGTCGCAAACATTCGACGGGGCGACGCTGTTTGATAATGCCTCGTTTCCGGAGACGAAAACCCTTCATGGCGAGGTATTTCCGTTGGGCGATCCGACACTCATTCCGTACGACGTCACGGTGATCGACTCGTTGTTGATGATCGTGCCCTACCCCAACTCCTCCTCGAGGTTCGTTAAAATCTACGATACCGAGAAGCAACGAATTACAGGCTCTTTTCTCTCACAAGGACGGGGGCCGGGAGAATTGATCGGACTCGACAAGGTCGGATACACACCAGGAAAATCTTTTTTTTGGTGTTACGACATGACTATGCAACAAATACTGATTTATAATAAATCGGATCTGGCTCATTTTAACGATGACCACTCTCTAATCATGCCGGTACAATCTGTTCAGATCGAATTCATAGGCACTTCTCCTGACATTTATCGCACACCGGATGGACGGTTTATCGAATCCCATATTATGACCCCCGTCAAGCGATTCTCAGAATTCGACACCAAGGGCCGTTTTGTCCGCTCGTTCGGGGAATACCCCACATATCCGGGTTTGAACGTCACGGAAGACCGTTTGCTGGGCGAACTCTTCGACGGGAAATGGACGATAGACGATTCCACAGGACGGCTTGTATTTGCCTGCCTCAAAACCGACCTGATCTCGATATACGACTCGACGGGCCGCGTAATCAAGCATCTGTATGGCCCTGCGCAACGATTACCGGAATTCAAAGTGGGTGTCAGCGGACGAAACGGGAACCATAAAACCGTGAGTGGCAAACGGAACGAAACCATATTCAACTATTATGACATCAAGAATCGGAATGGTCGGATATGGGCATTATACCAGCCCAGGCTGTTCAATCCCAAAGCCGAACCAATGGAGGCGAGCATCTACGTTTTCGACTGGGACGGGAATCCTGTAATACGTTACGAGCTGGACATGCCGATCTACAAATTCGATGTCGATCCGGTCAGACGCATCATATACGGCATAAAATCCGACACAGAAGAAATACTGACGTTTAAATATTAAAAAACATGAAACGATCGATCCTTTTTGTTAGCCTGCTTGCCTGCATGGCCTTAGCCGTGCCTTCTTTCTCTCAAAGTCAGACGCAAATCGAGAATCCGCAGAAGGCTTTGGGACTCGATACCATAAAACAAATCCGCCCGACAGATTTGCGCCAACCGAATGACAAGAATCCGGGTACGCTCTTTTCTTACAAAGGACATTTTTATGTGGCCGAGAGCGTCGCCGCTTTGAGGCAAAAGCAAATCATCCCGCAAGACCCGAAAGCGATTATCGTCATACACGTCGTGAAGCAGTCGCTTATCGATGTCTATCGTACCAAACTGCCGGCCAAACATCGCGACATTCAGAACGTCGCTTTGATCGAAGATTGGGAGCTATAACACTCGCACTTATTATTTACACGAAGCGGGTTCGGAAAGAATTTCCGAACCCGCTTAATTTTTTATCGCAACAAGATCAGCCGCCCTACAACGAGCCAATGACTTTCATCATCTGCTCGCCCAAGCCGATCCGGTAGCCCTGCGACACGAACACCACCCGGCCGAACGTGTCCGCCACCACAAAGATTGGCAGGTCGTTCATATTGGTCAGCTCCAGCGACTGCCGCAGCATCTCCGATACCTCGCCCCCGCGATCCACCCCATAGGTGATCGTCTTCGGCAGCTCGCCGAACTCGGCCGGGTCGAACGCTGCCAACTGGTCGTCGTTCGCGAAAAGGAACACCAAACCTCGCCCCCACGCTTCCAACTCCGCCTTCAGCGCCGCGATGTCGCGCAGCGCATGGTTCGTCGGCTCCTTCTTCGCCTCCAGCAGTGCCAGCACGAAATAACCGCGACCCGTCGTCGCCAAGATCGACTGCGCCTCCGTAGAACCCTGCGGCACGAACTTCGACTCCGGATTCATCGTCCCGATCACCTGCACCGCATCGTCATCCTCGCGCATCGTCATATCCAGCGTCGTCTGCTTGCCCGCTTCGATGCGGAAAAACCGGGCCTCGCTCAGCACCGTTCCGTCCGCCATCCGCGTCCCGCTCACTAACCGGTAGTCCCCCTCTTCCAAAGCGACCGGCCGGGCGAAAATCGCGCTCAACGCCCCCGCAGCCCCCATATCCACGTCCGGATTGCTCAGCTCGATCGTCTCGTACCGCCCGTTCCGGAGCTTGCCCACCGTGAAATGGCTGTAATACTTCGGATCGTCGTTGTGCTTGCTCGGCGTATAGTTCACCATCAACGTGCCCCGCGGCACCGCCGCAGCCGCCGAAGCCAGTTCGCCGTCGAAATCGACATTCCGCCACGCCTCCGTCCCGCACGTCGCCCCCAAGTCATAATATTGCAAACGCCCCGTCACCGGTTCGTACCGTGCCGGAATCCCCTTGCTGCGCGCCATCGCGATAAAGTAGCGGTCGCGTCCCGCCTTGTCCGCCCTATTCAGCCGCTGCACCCCGAGGGCCGAGATCGGAATCCGCGCCGGGTTCAAACTGTCTACCAATTCCACCCCCTTCGCCTTTGCGATAATCGCCTCGATTTCAGCCGGTTCGCCTGCCATCGCCGCGCGGTACGGCACCAACAGCTCCGTCCCCACCCGCGGGTTGAGGATATACTCCTTGAAATAAGGCCGATCCTTATACTTCGCCGCCCCCGTCAAATGGTCGGTCAGCACCGCCGCCGGCGTATCCTGCAAATCTTTGACTGCCACCACGTCCAACAGGTCGAACGCCACGTCCAGCTGTCCGGCCGCCGCCGCATCGGTCAGGAATTTCGATATTTCCGCCCAATTCCCCCGGCTCGTCCGAATCGCATCCCATACTTTCGTCGTATCCGCTCCGATCCGTCCGGCCAAAGCAAAGGCATCCGCTTTCGGCATCCACGTGGCGATATAGGCATTCCGGATCGAGTCTTCCTGCGCCAACCGCACGTCGTTGGCTGCCCGCTGTTCCGGTGTCACGCGATTTTCCGTCTGCCCCTCGACCGGCGGAACGATGTCCCAGACCTCCGCATAAGCCTCGCCCGTCCCGCCGCGGTGATTCAGGATGATGGTCAGCGTATCCTGTTTGCCGAACGAGAGTTTTTCGTAGCCGAAGTTCGTTCCGTCCGTCGCCCAGACGAGCATATCGCCCAAGCCTGCCGTCATCGAAGTCTCGCCGTTCGCATCCGTCCGTTTGCGCACCGCCGGATAAAATTCGGCGTAGTTGTAAATGCCGAAGTCCACCGCCGCATCCGGCACCGCCGCCCCGGTCGTATCGCGCACCACGATCGTGGCGGTCGCCACCGGCGCATAGTTGTGGGTCACATTGATTTCGGTGTAGAGCGGCGTCTGACTGATCACCTCCTCGTCGCCGACGTAATTGCCGAACACTTTGGTGTGCATCAGCATCCCGCGCTTGCTGGGCCCGTCGAACCAGCCCATATCCAGCACCGGTTCCGGTTCGCAGGCGCCGAAGTAGTACCACTTTCCGTCGGCCCACGCTTCGACCCACGCATGGTTATCATCCGTATGCGCCCACCGCGGGGTATAGACCTGCCGTGCGGGAATCCCCACGGCCCGCAGTGCGGCCACCGTAAAGGTGGATTCTTCGCCGCACCGCCCTTGTGCGTTCCGCACGCAGGCCGACGGCGACAAGGTCCGCCCGTCGCTCGGCGTATAGATCACTTTCTCATGGCACCAGTGGTTCACTTCGAGTATGGCGTCGGCCATGCTCAACTCCTGTACGCGTTCTTTCAGCTCTTCGTAGAATGTGACGCGCGAGGTGTCCAAGTTTTCGTTGTTGATCCGCACGGGCAGTACATAGTGCAAGAATAGTTCGTTGGGCACGGTCTTGCCCCACGGCATCTCTTCCGCGGCGCGCAACGACGCACGCACGTTGCTCAGGTAGAGTTCCGGCGCATAGTCTGCCGCATCTCCGACGGGCATATAGGCGTACAGGAATTTCAGTCCTTCCTGTTCTTCCTGAGTAATGCCCGCAGGCAGCGCAGGCAGCCACGCCTGCCGTGCGGCTGTCTGGATTTCGACGCTTTCGCGGGTGCGGGGGTCTTTCACGAGCTGCCCGCTGTCGCCGCAGCTGCTCAGCAGTCCGAGCGTCAACAGGGTGTAAAGTGTTTTCTTTTTCATGGTTGGGGTATGTTTGTTTTTATCGTATTTTCTTGACTTGCATGAGGTTCTGCGGGATGCAGCCTGTTTTGCGACAAGGTGTTACGTTACATTTCGTCCCGTTTCGTTTCGTTTTGCGCATTTCTTAGGGTCGCAGCCGGCGGGGATTTTAACCGGGCAAACTCCGGCTGGAGTGTCCAGCGGCACGGTTTCTCTGCGGGGCGAGTTGCGGGCTGCCTGCTGCGCGGAAATATTTTTTCCGTGCCGATACTGCCGTTTCGGCCTTGCGCCGGGTGGTTTCAGTCGCTTGTTCCGTAGAATTTTTCATGCTCATGCTGCCGGTTCGGCCCGGAGCCGGGGTGGTTTCGGTCGCCTGTTTCGTGGATTTTTTCATGCTCATGCTGCCGGTTCAGCCCTGCGCCGAGGTGGTTTCGGTCGCCTGTTTCGTGGATTTTTTTCATGCTCATGCTGCCGGCTCAGCCCGAAGCCTGCGCGGGCAAGACCTTTAGGTTGCAGCCCTGCGCCGGGGGAGGCTTCGGGCTGCCCGCTCCGCGGAATCCTGTTTTTTAACTGTTATTTTCTTTCCTGTTCATACTGTTTGACACGCAAACCGCAATCGTTGGCTGTTTTATTAGTTTCTTTCTCCGTTTAGTTTCTAATCGTTGTTGTCAGAATCCAATAAATCGCGACCTATGGTCGCGCGCCCGACACCGGGACGCTAAAGGACTTTTGGCTGTGATCTCCCTTTGTCGGGCCGCAGCCTCCCGCAGCGGAGGCCCGCAACTTTGTTGCTTAGCTCCGCAGGCTGCACCCCGAAGCTGGGCTTTATCCCACATGCCACTCGAAAGTGCTTTCCGACTGTGATCTCCTCATTGTCAGGCCGGAGCCACCCCGGGCGCAGGCCTGGTGCCGCTCAGCACGCGAACCGGGCTGTAACTACCCCAACTCCGCGGACTGTGGCCCGTTGCAGATCAGAAACGGTCTTTATCCCGCGCGCTGGCGGAAATCCAGTTCAAAAGCGCAAGCTGCTTTTGAACGATTTCCTACTCCAGCCGTCGCGCGCGGGTGCCGGTGCCGCTGGGACTCCAGCCGCACCCTTCGGGCGTTCTGCTGGCCTGCCGGCAGCAAGATAAACTACCCCAAAGAGGGAACCGCCCTCGGGCCGGGCGGGCCGCGGGTGCCCCCGCCGGGCTTGCGATACTTCGTATCGTTTGGGCAGCCTCTACCCTCAATTATTCTTTCCGCGCGCCGGGAAAATCGTTCGCTTTCAACTCGCGTTGAAACCGTCGATTTTCCTTTTTCCGGCGTCGGCGCGCGGAGGATGAACATTCGTTTGTCCCGCGCGCTGGCGGAAATCCAGTTCAAAAGCGCAAACTGCTTTTGAACGATTTCCTACTCCAGCCGTCGCGCGCGGGTGCCGGTGCCGCTCGGCACACGAACCGGGCTGTAACTGTCCTCTCTTAGCCGGAGCCAGCGGAGCCGGATAACGAGCCACGCGAGTTGCAGGCCTCCGCCAGGGGTGGCTCCGGCCTGTCATAGGGAGATCATAGATAACCTTTTCCGCCTACTGGAGTGCCCCCGCGGTGACCGAGCGAAACTGCGTTTCGCTTGGATCGGAACTACCCCGGACAAAAACTGCGTTCCCCCCTACGAAATCCCACGAAACCGTAAATAAATTTCTCGAAACCCCGGCAAACCAAGGGGGAAACCCCGAAAATCCCGTCTTCCCCGGAAAATCCCGGAAAAAGCCACTAAAACTCCTCCTCTGCCCTCACCTCTAACTCGACATGCTGCATCTTGGTACGCGCCCGCAACCATGCGGTCAGCTTTTGCCGCTGGTCGGCATCGAGAGTGGCATCCGCGGCAGTCGTGATATAGCAGAAGACCGCCGTATCAGCCACCGTCCCCCCCGCCGTGAAGATCGGCGCCTTGGAGAGACTGACCCGGCTGATATGCCGCCCCCACAGCGACCCCAACTCCCGCGAAATGTCCGCCGCCGGCAGCGTATCGCTCAGATAACGGTCGGCAAGCTGTTGCAGCTGCTCGATCCGGCGGTTTTTCTCGTCCAATATTTCCGTATTGCTGCGCAACACGCTTTGCAAGGTATGGCTGTCGAAAGTGTTGTCCGCCCCCGCCTGCCGCACAATCAGCGCAGTGCCCTCCAGATTGTAAGCCCCCAGCTGGTTCCGAGCCACGGCGATAGCCTCTTCCGACACCGTCTTGCCCATCAGGATCACCTCGATGGTAGAGCTGTCGCGCGCATAGGTCGGCACCGCACTGACAATCTCGCTCCCCTCGAAAGTCAGCACTTGGTCGATATAATTTTTGGCATTGTTCTCGAAAATGGTTCGCTGCACGATCCCGTAAGCCAGGATGACACTCGGCACTAACGTAATGGTCACTACCACAGTCATGTACCGCCGCGCCCGGAGCTCCTTTTTCGGATCGACGAAAGCGACTTTGCGGTATTTCAGGAAACGGACGATGATGAATGTCCCGACAGCGATAAAGACAGCGTTGATAAAAAAGAGGTAGAACGCCCCGATGAAAAAAGCCATGTCGCCCCGCGCCAGCCCGAACCCGGCGGTGCACAACGGCGGCATCAGGGCCGTAGCAATCGCCACCCCCGGAATGACCGTCGAAGTGCGGTCTTTGCGCGACTGCGCCACGATGCCCGCCAGCCCCCCGAACAGAGCGATCAGCACGTCGTAAATAGTCGGCGTGGTTCGCGCCAGCAGCTCGCTCTGCGCCGTGCTGAGCGGACTGATCCAGAAATAGAGGGTCGATGTGGCCAGCCCCACCGCCGCCGCCAGCCCCAGACTGCGCAGCGACCGTTTCATCAGGTCGAAATCGTTGACCCCGAGCGAAAGCCCCACCCCCATGATCGGCCCCATCAGCGGCGACACGAGCATGGCCCCGATAATCACCGCCGTCGAATTGACATTCAGACCGATCGAAGCGATGAAAATGGCGAAAATCAACACCCAGAGATTGGTGCCCCGGAACTCGACCCCTTTGTTGATGTTCTCGCGCATCTCCTCCTCGGAAGCCTTGTCCTCGTCGAGGTTGAAACGCTCACGCAGAAAGTCCGTGAAGCGGTTCCAGTTGGATTTATAGGGTTCCTGCGGCTCGTTCATAGCGGTAAAGGATAGTTCGTTCACAAAGATAATGCTTTTTCGGCGCGCGCCTCACGTCCGGGCAGCCGAACCCGCACCGCAGAAACCGCATGACCGGCCTCCCGACCGGGGCGGCGGGAAAGCGATTGTACAAAAAGTGCCGAAAAGGTTTTCAGTATTTAATTTTTTATATACATTTGAAAAACGATTCGGGGTTTCTCCGGCGCGACATGGGCCGGAAAACACCGGTTCATCCGATAACGGGCTTGCGCCGCGAAGCCTATTTGCTAACCGAAACGGCACACGGACGTGCCACAATTTAACTCAAATCTGTATGAACAATTTTGACTACAACGACCGGAGCGAGATGGACTCGATGGGAGATGAACTGTACTCCGTGCCGGTGAAGGCGGGGAAACGTATTTATTACTTCGATGTGAAGGCCACGCGCGGAGAGGATTACTACGTGACGATCACCGAAAGCCGCAAAAAACAGATGCGCGACGGCAGTTTCACCATCGACAAGCATAAGATCCACCTCTATAAGGAAGACTTCCAGAAATTCGGCGACGGATTCCGCGAAGTGGTCGAATATATCAAACGCGAACGGCCGGAATTCTTCAACCCTGACGGGTCGGCGATCAGTTCGGTGGCTTCTTCTTCGGAAAACTCGTCTTATGACGGCGGAACGGTTTCCGCACAGACTTTGTCGGAAGACGACTTTTTCAAAGGATTGTAGTTTCTGCATCTGATCTGCGTCGGCCCGGATGTCCCGGAATAAAGACATTTTGGTGGCGCTGAGCGGAGGAATAGACTCCGCAGCGGCGATATTGTTTTTGCGCGAGGCGGGTTACCGTCCTCGCGCTCTTTTTTTAGATATGCTCGGCTCGGTACGGGCGCGAGAACGCGCGGCGGAGACTGCCGAGGCCCTCGGTGTGGAACTGATCGTCGAATCCTGCACCGACCTTTTCCGGAGGGAAATCATCGGTCAGGTATTGGCGGAACATGCGGCGGGGCGCACGCCGTCTCCTTGCGCGCGGTGCAATCCCCGGATCAAGTGGCGCTTACTGGCGGAAACGGCGGACAGACTCGGGATTTTCCATATCGCTACGGGCCATTATGTGCGTACGGTTCGGCACGAAAACGGGCATTCCTATTTCCGACGGGGAGCGGATCCGACCAAAGACCAGTCTTATTACCTGTGGGATGTGCCGGAAACGTGGGTGCGGCGGGCGGTATTGCCGCTGGGGGATCATACGAAGGCGGAGGTGCGGAATAGGTTAAAGAATCAGTATGGCCTGACGGAACTGTCGGAGCGCAGGGAAAGTATGGGGCTCTGTTTTCTGCACGGCTGCTCTTACGAGGGGTTCCTGCGCTCGCATCTTCCGGAAAACACGCTTCGGCCGGGGGAGGTTGTGGATTTGCAGGGAACCGTTATCGGGCGCCACGAAGGCTGCGCGCTCTACACGGCCGGACAAAAGCGGGGATTCTCCCTGTCTGATCCGACACTTTACGGGCAGGCGGCCGTTATCGCTGTCGAGGCAAAGCGGAACCGCATTGTCGCAGGGCCGGACGAGGCGCTGTACCGCCGGGAGATGATCCTGAAAGACTGGCGGGCGGTGTGTAGGGAGGAATTTTTCGGCCGGGCGGACGACCTGCGGATCAGGGTTCGGGGTATCGGACGGAATCCGGACGGAGGGTGCCGGCTGACGGCAATAGAGGACGGACGGCTGCATGTCCTGTTGTTGCAAAACGACGCCTGGGCTTTGATGCCTGGCCAGCCGGTGGTTTTCTACCTCGATGACCGGGTGGTCGGCGGCGGCATGCTGGACGAGGTGCCGCAGGTGTAAAAACTATAGTCCTACCGACCATTGTCGGTGTCCTCTGCGGCTGTATCGGCATTGCGCGCCTTTTTGGCAGCCGAGCCGGCTCCTTCGATCACCAGGACGATCTCGCCTTTGGGCTCCTTATCGGCATAACGCGCTGCCAGTTCGCTCAGTGTCCCGCGAACGGTTTCTTCAAATTTTTTGGATATTTCGCGGCACACGGCCCCTCTCCGTTCCCCGCCGAACAGTTCGGCGAATTGTCCCAGTGTCTTGCCGACGCGGTGCGGCGATTCGTAAAATATCATCGTCCGCGGCTCGGCGACAAGCTGTTGCAGCCGTGTCTGCCGCCCTTTTTTCTGAGGCAGAAAGCCTTCAAACGCGAACCGGTCGCAGGGCAGTCCGCTGTCCACCAAGGCGGGTACGAAAGCGGTCGGACCGGGCAAGGTCTCTACGTCGATTCCTGCTGCGATGGCTTGATTGACCAACAGGTACCCCGGATCGGAAATGGCGGGTGTCCCGGCGTCGGATATTAGGGCTACGGTCTGCCCTCCGAGGATCCGCTGCACGATCTGCTCGACTACGCCGTGCTCGTTGAATTTATGATAGGAGCTCATGGGCTTGCTGATGCTCAGGTGCCGAAGCAGGTTCCTGCTGGTGCGGGTGTCTTCGGCGACTATATGGTCGCTTTCTCTGAGCACGCGCACGGCGCGCAATGTGATATCTTCTAAGTTACCCACTGGGGTGGGAACTACATACAGTCTCGCCACTTTATTCTGAAATTATCCGTTCGTTTATTCTGTACCCTACAGTGAGTGACTGTTCTTTCTTTGAAAAGAAAGGCCCCATAGGGGCTTTCCGGGCTGTAATTACCCTACTCCTTAGGCTCTGCAGTCCTCTTGCTTCGAGCTTTCTTTGGGCCGGGGCAATAGACCGCTCTTTATATTGCGGTTCTTTAGAATCGCCGACCTTCGCGCCCAGCGGCGAAGCCGCTCGGGGGGTGGTGGGCGCGAGGTCGAACTAAGGAGCAGTAGAGCGGTCTATTGCTCGGCCCAAAAAGGATCGAAGACAAGGGTACCCGGCAGACTCAAGAGATGCGTAAGCATCTCAAAAAGTTTGGCTTCGCCTTCCTCCTGGCGCCTCGGCCATTCGAGCAAGCTCGACGGCGCTCGGCTGCTGCGTCGGTTTTCTGGTTCTCTTTGTTCACAAAGAGAACAGTTCCCTCAAACATAGGGTAGTGAATAAACGAACATTTATTTTTCGAATCGGGATTCGAGCAAGTCAATAAACTTGATAGTCGCCGCATTTTCCGGCACCCAGCGATACGTTTCCCCGATATAGACCAGCGCCTCCTCCAGCGAACCCATGGCATCCAATTTCGCACATTCCACCTCGAAAAGCTCCGCATTTCCATGGAACAGCGTATCGATCATCTCATGCCAGGCATACGGGCTCACCTCGAGGCCGAAAATCCGAGGCACCTCCGAGCCCTTATCCGCATTTTCCTTCACCTCAGGAGTTCCATCCGACACAAGATTCCGATCCGACACACCAGCCTCCCCCGTCGTTTCGCTATCCGCATCGTCCCCGCCCCGATCCGCATCCGGAGCATCAGCCGCCGCATTCCCTCCCGCAACAGCCTCCGGGAACTCCGTCGGCGACGGACACAGATCACGCGACCAATACTCCTGCTGCATATGCGTTTCCACCGAGACACGACTTCCCTCCTCGACCGCATTCTCTACCTGCGCCTCCGGTTCCGGTCGGGACTCCGCCTCCGGGAACTCCGTCGCCGGCGGACACGGGTCATGCGCCTCATCATCCTGCCGCACATGCGTCTCCTGTGCAAGCCCCGCCCCCATATCCGCTCGCAAGTCGCCGGACGCAGCACCATCCGTCCCCTCGACCGCCGGCCCATCCGGTTCGCCGCACGGCATATCGAGCAACCCTGCATAAATCCTCTGCAAACGCCCCAACGCAATCCCCTGCTCAATCATCGGCATGCAGCCCATTTCCCGCCAACGAGCGATCTGCGCCAGCGTTTTCCTCAACTCGATCTCCAATTCATTGTATCCCATGTCAACACGCTTTTTATCCATTTTCAAAAATAGTTTTTCTTCCCGTATTTTTCACAAATCATGCCAAGTTTTTCCCGACGCTCCGAAATCGTCCGCCCCCGATCTTCGACCAAACAAACCACCTGCCGAACCATAAATAATACAAAAGATTTTATTTACAATCTTTTAAGCCATCCCCCTCCCGGTTCGATTTTCGCAACAGCTATTTTATACTCCCTTTAACAAAAATATGTTAACTTTGGAGCCGTCATCAAAATGATGCACAGTAACTTTCATAATTACAGCTGTTTTACATCTATCCATGCAATCTAATCACAACACACCGAAGATAGGCGTATTCTATGACGGTAATTTTCTGTTGCACGCCTCGAACTATTACAACTATATACATCCGCAGCGAAGACGGCTCAGCTTGAACGGACTGCACGACTTCATCTGCCAGCGGGTGGCCGAAGAAGAAGGAATCGACCCGAAACGGTGCCGGGTATGCGAAGCGCACTACTTCCGCGGACGGCTCAACGCGGCGGATGCGGCCGCAAGAGGCAGCCAGCTGTACCACGACCGGGTGTTCGACGACATACTGATGTCGGAAGGCGTGCACACCCACTACCTGCCGCTTCGGAACATCTACGGACGGAAAGAGGAGCGCGGGACGGACGTGTGGCTCTCCCTCGAAGTGTTCGAGATGGCTTTGCAGGGGAAGATCGACATCGCGGTATTGGTGGTGGCGGATACGGACTATGTGCCCTTGGTGCGGAAACTGATTGCCATGGGAGTGCGCGTGATGCTGATCAGCTGGGAATTTGAATACACCAATGACGAAGGCACCCGGATCGTGACCAAAACCTCCCACGAACTGCTCAACCTGGCACACTATCCGGTGCCGATGCAGGAAGTGATCGACTGCGGACTCGAACAGAACAACCAGCTTATCATGAACCTGTTCGTGCAAACCCCCGACTCGCGCCAGGGGGCGGACGGAGAGGACGACAGCGAGTACAGCCCCCGGGAGAAAGGATCGGACACCAAAGAACAGGAGCGCAACCCCGAAGCACGCCACACCAGCCAGGTGCTGAGTTTGAAAAACGGATACGGCTTTATCAAATACCCCAACAACAACCTCTTTTTCCACAGCCTGGATGTGATCGAAGGCGATTTCTCCGAATTCACCCCGGGCGACGAAGTGGAATTTTCGATCGACAAAAACGATCAGGGACAGGACGTCGCCAAACAAGTCAAACGGCTCGGGCCGGGGGATGCTTCGGTAAAAAACTCATTCTGGCACAACATCTGACATTTTACATACTCCCCGGAGAACATCCGCACCCTATCCGCACAAAGCCGGCGGTCGCTCCATGCCAGTGGAACCGACCGCCGGCCTTTTTACAGGATCGGTATGCCGGCCCGACCGGAAAATTCCGGAAATGTTGTTGTAAATTTAACAAAAGCCGATTCATGTGAACGAAACTGTTAAATTTGCAGTTTGTTTATTCTTCCGGACAAAGAACCGGCACACGAAACACAGAAACACCCCCTTGCCAATATTAACCAAAACCACAATAGACCCATGTTAAAAGGACAGCCCAAAGGTTTGTACGCCCTCTCGCTCGCCAACACCGGCGAACGGTTCGGCTACTATACCATGCTTGCGATCTTCACCCTTTTCCTGCAAGCGAAATTCGGCTACACCGAAGCCGTGACGACCCAGATTTACGGACTTTTCCTCGCCGCCGTCTACTTCATGCCCTTCTTCGGCGGGATCCTGGCCGACAAATTCGGCTTCGGCCGGATGGTCACCCTCGGCATCTTCATCATGTTCGGCGGCTACGCCCTGCTGGCTATTCCGACCGGGACAGGCATCGTCGGCAAAATGATGATGTTCGGCGCACTGGCCCTGATCGCCTGCGGCACCGGCCTCTTTAAAGGCAACCTGCAAGTGATGGTCGGCAACCTCTACGACGACCCGAAATACGCCGCCAAACGCGACAACGCATTCTCGATCTTCTACATGGCGATCAACATCGGCGCCATGTTCGCCCCCGGCATGGCCACCTGGATCACCAACCACTTCCTCGCCCAGGACGGATTGGTGTACAACGGCCAGATACCGGCCCTCGCGCACGAATATTTGGAAAAAGGCGCTGCAATGGGCGCCGAGCCGCTGGCCAAACTCACCGATCTGGCCGCCTCGATGTCGGGCGGCGGCAGTGACTTGGCCCAATTTTCAAGCCACTACATCGAAAAACTCTCCTCGGCTTATAGTATGGGCTTCGGCGTCGCCTGCATCTCGCTCATCGTCTCCTACGTGATTTACGTCGCCTTCCGCAAGACCTTCCGCCACACCGACGTGACCGCCAAGCAACAGGCCGCCGCAGGCTCCGTTGCACACGTCGAACTGACCCCGGCCCAGACCCGCTCGCGCATCACAGCCTTGATGTTAGTCTTCGCCGTGGTGATCTTCTTCTGGATGGCATTCCACCAGAACGGCTCGACAATGACCTTCTTCGCCCGCGACTACACCTCGCCCGAAGCGACCGGCATCACCCGCATGGGCTTCGACATCTTCAACCTCGTATTGGTCATCGTGGCGATCTACGCACTGGTAGGCGCATTCCAAGCCGAAAAAAGACGCGGCAAAACGATCGGCTGGAGCCTCTTTGTCGCCGCTCTCGGCGTGCTGGTCTACCGCTGGACGCAAACCCCTGACCCGGTGAAAATCCTGCCGCAAGACTTCCAACAGTTCAACCCCTTCTACGTCGTGGCGCTGACCCCGGTTTCGGTGGCCCTCTTCTCGGCCCTGGCCCGCAAAGGCAAAGAACCCTCGGCACCCCGCAAGATCGGGATCGGGATGATCATCGCCGCCCTCGGCTTCCTCATTCTGACCATCGGCTCTGTCGGCCTGATGTCGCCCGACGCCGTGAAAGCCGCCGGATCCAGCGATACTTTCGTATCCCCGAACTGGCTTATATCGACCTATTTAGTGCTGACTTTCGCCGAACTGCTGCTCTCGCCGATGGGAATCTCGTTCGTCTCGAAAGTGGCGCCGCCCAAATACAAAGGGATGATGATGGGGTGCTGGTTCGCCGCTACGGCAGTCGGCAACTACGCCACTTCGCTGATCGGCTACCTGTGGGGCAGCGGGATTCCGCTCTGGATGGTCTGGGGCGTCCTGATCGTACTGTGCCTGCTCTCGGCCCTCTTCCTCTTCAGCATCATGAAAAAGCTGGAACACGCCACGCAAAATGCCTGACGACACGGGATCGTGTCCCGTTTTTCCGAAAACGTGATCCGGACGGAACGATTTTTGCACTTCGGCCGGAGGAGCCTCGAGCTTCTCCGGCTTTTTATTTATATTTACAGAAAATAAGATGCTTTTTAGCTGTTTGTCTTTGTCGCTGCACACTTCCAAACCCGAATCGAACCTATGAAAAAAATCATCCTCACCTTCGTATTTACATTCGCTGTCGCGACGGTCGCGGCGCAAGTCAAGGGTCTCGGCTTCGGGCCGCGTGTCGGGATCAATTTCGCCGACTATATGAACAGTCCGGGGAGCTCGCGCACGGGTGTTTATGCGGGAGCATTCGTCGATTACAATTTCACCCACCGCTGGGGGATCGAGACTGGTGCGTATTATTCTCAATTAGGTTCGACTGATAACGTGGAACTGGGCTATGCTTCGCCGACGATCCACCGGATGGATTACCTGTCGGTGCCATTGGTCGGAAAGTTCAATTTCCTCGGAGGCTTCCGGGTCATAGCCGGTTTTGAGGGGTTGTTCAAGCTCTCGGCGGAACGCAAGGTGAAAAACGGCGGGCCGACGACCGAAATGGAAAATGTACGCTCGTCCAATCTGGCTTTCACCGTGGGCGCGGGCTATCTGCTCCGCTGCGGACTGGACATAACGGCTTCGTATTCCAAGGGTTTCAACAGCGCTATCATGCACACGGGAGAGACAACGTGCCCGACTTATTTCCGGGTGGCGGTAGGCTGGCGCTTTATCGGGACCAATAAATAGACCGAGCGTTTGTCAGTACGTACCCGGTATTGAACGGTTCTCGTTAACTTCGCGTCGCTCGTTGTCCTCGCGCTACCTCAGCATAGCCCGCAAGCAGTCTCTGCACTCGGAACGCTGCTCGGTTGTGAACAAAAGGAACCGAAAAAACTTTCTGAGATGCGTAAGCATCTCAAAAAGTTTGGCTTCGCCTTCCTCCTGGCGCCTCGGCCATTCGAGCAAGCTCGATGGCACTCGCCTGCTGCGTCGGTTTTCTGGTTCTCTTTGTTCACAAAGAGAACAGTTCCCTCCCATGCACGTACAAGAAAACCTACCTAATAATCAGGCTTGTTCGTTAGCCGGCCGGAGCCAGCGAAACCCACTGAAAAACCGGGAGCAGACGGTTGCAAAAAAGTAAAACCGCCTGCGATACCCCGCTTAGGGTGAATACGGGGAACAGAGACCGAATTCTGCACAAATTTTGTAACTTTCCGCCACCCGATCCGATTTCCCGTCGACTCCAATTCCAAAAAACAGATGAGACAACCCGCAGGCCGTTTCTTACGCCACCTTCGGCGCTGGGCGCTGAAACTTGTCCGCATACTGATCCTGCTGATCAGTGTCGCGACCCCGTTCGGCGTCGTCTATATGTTCGGCTATCCCCAGACGCCCGAGTCGATGCGATACCTCGCCGCCGGGTATCAAAGCCTTTTGATCCTGATGTGGGTCTGCGTGACCATACGCGTGCTGCTCGGCGACACATCGGACGACAACAACAACCGCCTCAACCGGCGCAATCGAACCATTCTGCTCGGCGCCTATGTCGTCCTTACATTGATCGCCGTCTTCAATATCGCACTGCGTCACCGGTGGTTAGCCTCGGACTCTTTTCTGGACACAATCAGTGCACCGTGGCTGATTGTGGTCACCTTGCTGGTGGCATCCTTTCTCGAGCTGGCGCGGGCCGTGTCGGATATTCTTTCCCGGAAAGTCAACCCCTCCTCCATCCTGGCAGGCAGTTTTCTGTTGATTATTCTGGTAGGTTCGGGGCTGCTGATGCTGCCCAACTGCACGCACCACGGCATCCGGTACGTCGATTCGCTGTTTACGGCCGCCAGTGCGGTGTGCGTGACAGGCCTGAGTACGGTCAGTACGGCGGAAACGTTTACCACGACCGGGCAAGTCGTGATTCTGATCCTCATACAGATCGGCGGATTAGGGATTATGACCGTCACCAGCTTTTTCGGTCTTTTCTTCATGGGGCAGACTTCTCTGAAAAGCCAGTTGCAGCTGGGCGACTTGCTCAGCAGCGACAAAATGGGAGGATTGGGCAAAACGCTGGTCAAGATTATCGCGGTGACTCTTTCGGTCGAAGCACTGGGGGCGGGACTGCTTTATGGGGTAGTGGAAGGGCAGCCGGGTTTCGCATCGGAAGGCGGGAGGATCTTTTTCTCGGTATTCCACAGCGTGTCGGGGTTCTGCAACGCCGGTTTTTCGACACTGCCCGGGAACCTGTACGATCCGCTGGTACGGCACCTGTGGGGTGTCCCGGTCATTATCTCCTGGCTGGTGATTTTCGGGGGCATCGGGTTCCCTATCTTTTCCAATTTCCTGGTGATCGTGGGCCGGGTCCTCAAAAATGCGGTTCGCCGCATCCGGCGGCGCCCGTTGGAGCGGCATCCCAGACAGTGGAGTCTGAACAGTTATATCGTGCTGAAAATAACGGTGATTTTGGTTCTGGGGACATGGGTCTATATGCTGGCGGCGGAGTGGAACCACTCGTTGGCCGAGTTTTCGTTTATGGGGAAACTCAGTCAGGGATTTCTGGCGGCGGTAACGCCGAGAACGGCGGGGTTCAACGGGGTGGATATGCACCGGATGCTGCCGGCGACGCTGATTCTGACTACGGTGCTGATGTGGATCGGGGGTGCGCCGCAGTCTACGGCGGGCGGGATCAAGGTGACGACGTTTTATCTGCTGGTGAAGAACATTGTCGGCACGGTACGCGGCAATTCGGCGCTCGAAGCGCACAAACGGGAGATTCCGGCCGAATCGGTGCGACGCGCTTTCGCGGTGATCGGGATTTCACTGAGCATTCTGGCGATGTCGGTCACTGTGCTCACGTTTCTGGAACCGCAGATACCGATTTCGGCGCTGTTGTTCGAGGCGGTGTCTGCCTTGTGTACGGTGGGCCTCGGGCTGGGCACGACGGAGATACTGGGGCCGGCGGCGAAGGTGGTGCTGGTGGTGCTGATGTTCGTCGGCCGGGTGGGGATCATCGGAATGATGATGGCGCTCGTGAAGCCGCAGCCGCACCGCCCGTATTGCTATCCGAATGAGGATATTCTGATTAACTGACTGATCCGGCATAAACATGATGCGGGGATATGCAAAGCCATTTGCATATCCCCGCTCTCTGTGTTTTTGTACGGGTTCCCCGATTATGCTTCCGGAGCGATAGCTTCGGCCGGGCAAACGTCGGCGCAGGTGCCGCATTCAGAGCATGCTGACGGGTCGATAACGTAAACGTCACCGGCGGAAATAGCCCCTACCGGGCATTCGTCGATGCAGGTGCCGCAAGCAACGCATTTGTCGGGATCGATTTTGTAAGCCATGAGTAATTTGAATTGAGTTGGTTTTGTTTGTGCAAATGTAAAACTATTCCGTCGAATAGTCAAATTTATTCCTGCCAGCCGCGATGATCGGCCGGAATGAGCCGCAGTTGGGACAAAATGCGCTGTATCACGGTGTCGACTGCTTCTTCTATGGTTTGCGGCTTGGTGTAGAACGAGGGCATGGCGGGCAGTATGGTCCCGCCGGCTTCGCGTATGGTGCAGAGGTTGCGCAGATGGATCAGGGAGAGTGGGGTCTCTCGCGGACAGAGGATCAGTGTTCGCGGATGTGCGGGGGTGTTTTCTTTCAGTATCACGTCTGCGGCTCGCGAGATCAGGTCGTCGGATATGCCTCCGGCGATGCGTCCTGCCATACCCATACTGCACGGCACTATGACTAAGGCGTCGAAGTGTGTCGAACCGGATGCTACGGGGGTGAAGAAATCGTCGTTCCGGTATTCGACGAGGTGTCCTGCTTCGATCTGTCGGGCAAGCCAGGGCAGAAGCTCTGGTCGCTCGAACTGTACGACGTCCTGCCCGTTTTTTGTGAAGATGACGGCCGGGGGTTCCACGTCTTTGTTCTGTGTGAGGTGGAGCAGGTGGCGGAGCAGGCGTTCTGCATAAATGGCGCCGCTGGCACCGGTAATCCCTATCGCAATCTTCATAAATTCTTACTTAACCGTTCGTTTATTCTGTACCTTATTGTGAGTGACTGTTCTTTCTTTGAAAAGAAAGAACCAAAGAAACTTTCCGATAGCTGCGCTACTCCTTAGGCTCCGCAATCCTCTTGCATTGCGTTTTCTTTGGGGTGTGGCAATAGCGGGTATAAGGTAATCACTCGATAACCCGCTATTGCTCACACCCCAACAGAATCAAAGCCAAGGGTACCCGGCAGGCTCAAGAGATGCGAAGCATCTCAAAAAGTTTTTCTGGTTCTCTTTGTTCACAAAGAGAACAGTACCCTCAAACATAGGGTATTGAATAATCGAACGATAAATTAGTTACGGTTTGGGAGGAACGAATAGTCCGACGAATAAGTCAGCATTTGTTCTACATAATCCATCGGGTATTCGATTTTCACATCCGAAATCGCTCCCTTGTCATCGGATACCGGTATATAGCGCGGATTCACGAAACCCGAATAAGGCGCGATATTCAGTGCCGCATACCGCTCTAATACCTCGCCATGCAGCTTCGGATCGACCTTCACCCCGTAATTTTCCACCAGCTCCATTCCCGCCTTGAAATCCCCCTCGGATTTGATGCGTTGAATCTCCTTCAACAGCTCACCGAACAGCCCGCGCAGCTTCTCGTAATCATTGACCATGACAAATGTTTTCCCATTCTCCGTGACAAATTCGACCACCTTATCCTCCTTGCCCCGCTCATAGACCCAGTTTGCGATAAGCGCCCGGTTTCGCATGTGCGCCTCCTCGATATTCTTGCCCGGTTCGATGCGCGTGAGCTGAGTCATCAGACCGTTCATCATGTAATTGTTATACTCCGTCTTAGCCACGTCCAGCGTCGGGATCACCCCCAGTTCCACCAGTTTCGGATCGTTCATGTAGTAAAGCGCAAACAAGTCCGCCCGCGCCTCCTCGAGCGTCGAACCGTAATTCTTCAATTCATCGCCGCGCACGCCCTCGGCCAATTGTCCCGATGCGTGTCCCAGACATTCGTGCAGGTCGGTGTGCAAGTTATTCCCCACCGTTCCCCAGCGGGCCCGCAACTCGCGGTCTTCCGGCCGCAGGATGAACTCTTCGGCAAAACCGTTCCCCGCCGCTGCCGCATCGTAAGCCGCCGTGATGTTGGCGATCGTCACCGACTTCGACCCATGATCCCGCCGGATCCAGTCCGCATTCGGCAGGTTGATCCCGATCGGCGTCGAAGGATAGCAGTCGCCGCCCAGCATCGCCACCGTAATCACTTTGGCCGAAACTCCCTTGACGTGCGGTTTGCGGTACTGCGGGTCGATCGGCGAGTGGTCTTCAAACCACTGGGCGTTGTCGCTGATAATCCGGGTGGTTTTCGTAGCCTCGAAATCCTTGAAATTCACGGTCGACTCCCACGATGCCTTATACCCCAGCGGGTCGCCGTAGTTTTCGATGAAGCCGTTCACGTAGTCCACCGTCGATTTCGTGTCCTGCACCCACGCGACATTGTATTCGTCGAACAGCCTGAGGTCGCCGGTCTTATAGTATTCGATGAGCGTTTTGGTGTACGCCTCCTGCTCCGGCGTATCGGCCACCGCCGCGGCCAGCTCCAGCCATTTGACGATCTCGCGGATGGCCGGGCCGTACATCCCGTTTGCCGACCACACCCGTTCGACGACTTTCCCGTCCTTGCCTTTGGAAAGCTGGCTGTTCAGCCCGTATGAAACAGGCTGTTTATCCGTCGTATCGGTCAATGCCGTATAGAACGCTTCCGCTTCGCTCTGCGTCACTCCGTCGTAGTAGTTGCAGGCCGATGCGGCCACCATATCGACCCCGGCGGTCTGATCCACGCGCTTCGGATAAAGAGTCGGGTCGAAGATCACGAGCTTTACCGTATCCAACAGCGACCCCTGTATATCGCCCAAGCGTTCGGCAGGGGTCGCTGCCAGCAAGGTGTCGAAATAGGATTCGTTGAATTCCGGTTTGAATTTATCTCCGGAATAATGGTGGTGCACTCCGTTCGCAAACCAGACTTTTTTGAGGTATTTCTCGAATGCTTTCCACTCGCCGGCGGTTTTGTCCACACCGTCGGCCCCGGTATAGATCGCTTCCAGTGTCCTGCGCACGGGTAGGTTGTACTTGCAGTTCTGGTCGTACAGAATATCTCGCCCGCAAATCGCTGCCTGGCTCAGGTAATAGATAAACTGTTTCTGCCGCAAGGTCAGACTGTCGAAGTCGGGCACCTGGTACCGCAATACGTTGATGTCGTCGAAGCGGTCGATCTGCCACTGGAAGTTGTCGGCAGCGGTGTCTGTCGTGTTCCGGTCGCCGCCGCAACCGGTGGTCATGAGTGTCGTCATAGCTAAAATGGCTGCAAGGCCGGTGAGCTGTTTCATATCTTATTAACGTAAAAAAGGTGGTTCGCTATTATGCGCAGCCCTATGCCCGGGTAGGCTCCCGGTCGGCCGCGGCTGCGGCGCTGTTTGCCGAAGGCCAGTGGAGTTTGGTCCCGAACCCTAAGGTGTTGTCCGTGTATTTGAACCGGGTGACCTCTATCACCCAAAGGTCGCTCAGCATCACCGCAGCGAACGGGAACCGTTTCAAATAGGCTTGTCTCGCCGCCGCCAGCATCGCCGAAGAGATGTCCGCCCGCCGCACGATTCCCTGAAACTGCAATCCCTGCAACCGCCCCACCGTTTTCGATTCCAATACCACAGACCCTGCCGCATTCGGATTGTCCGTGAACATCGCCGCATGGCGGGTGGTCTCCGGGGAGGTGAATACAAACATACCCCCTGCATAATCCGGGAAATCGGCCGAAGCCGGCATATAGGCGTAAAACAAATTGCAGCACCACAATCCGCCGCCCGCCCTATCAGCTGCCGCCAAGGTCAGCACCCGGTGGCGTCCGATAAAGCGCAGGATGCGCGGATCGACCGGCAAAACAGGGGTGTCAGCGGTCCGAAGCATAAGATTCCATGACTTTCCGCACATCTGTCTTCACTTGCTCGAAAGCCGCCTTGTTGCCCGCCTTGATCGGGGTGCTCGGCTGCGAAGTATTGGTCAGCGGATTGATGTATTTTCCGTTTTTCTTGAGCCGATAGTCGAGGTGCGGCCCTGTCGAGCCGCCCGTATTCCCTGAATAGGCGATCACCTGTCCCTGGGACACCCGCTGCCCCTGCTTCACTGCAAAACGGCTCAGATGCAGGTATGCCGACTCGTATCCCTGCGCATGCTTGATCCAAATCCGGTTCCCCCCGCCGAACGGATCCCATCCCCGTTTGGTCACCACCCCGCTGGCCACCGCATGCACCGGCGTCCCCACCGGACAGGCATAATCCACTCCGTTATGCTGCCGCCGGATCCGCTTGATCGGATGGATCCGCTTCCCGAACCGGGAGGTAATGCGGGCGCTGAAGCTCAACGGCGCTTTCAACATCGCCTGTTTCAGATTGACCCCCTTGTCGTCCCAGTATCCCCACTCGTTGTCTTGCTGGAAGCGGTAAGCCCAGTAGCTCTTCCCCGCATGGATGAACTCCACGCCGTAGATATTCCCCACTCCGATACAAGTGGTGTCGATGTATTCCTCTTCGTAGAGCACCCGGAATTTGTCTCCTTTCTGCAAGGCGAAGAAGTCGATCACCGACTGGTATATTTGGGCCATACGTTGAGCCAGATCGACCGGCAGCTTATGTTCGTAAATCGTTGCGGACAGGGAGCTGTTGATCACCCCTTCGACATAGCGTTCTTCGCTGGCGACTTCTTTCTTGTCCACTCGCACGTACACGCTGTCGCACAAGGCGAACGTCACGTAGTCCTTCTGGTTCCGCTCGTAGACCAAGTAGCAGAGGGCCTGCGTACTGTCCGGGGTCAGAAATGCCGTGTAGGTGTGTCCCGCCCGGATGTCCCGCAGTTCGAACTTGCCTTTCGACAGGGCGATCAGCCGGTTGACGATCTTGATGTTGACGTCGTACCGCTGGTTGAGCAATCGCGAGAAGGTCTCGCCGCTCTCGATTTCGCCGCGTTCGATTTCATATTTGTCCACGGGCAGCCCGTAAACTTTGCTCTGCGATCTGAGGACGATGGAGTCGAGCCGCGAGCAGGCTTCCAACGGCGCCAGTTCTGGGGTCGCGTAACTGCTTGCCGACAGCGAGTGCGAGCATCGCTTGACGCAGATCAGGATCCCCAGCACGAGGATCACGAGCAGCAGACCGAGAAAAATCCATACCAACGGATGCCGCTGCGCGATCCGCCTGAATATCCGGGAAAAGGTCGGGGTGTTCGGGGTGTCGTGTGCCATAGAGGGAAGTCCTATTTCGTTTTCAGTGCGTCGAATCCTTCGCCGAATACGCCCATCACACTGGCTTGCGTGATGAATGCTTTCGGGTCGGTTTCTTTGATGATCCGGTAAATTCCCGACGCTTCGCCCCGCCGGCAAACCACGAGCACTACTTTCTGCGGGGCCTTGGAGTACCAGCCCGTGGCGTCGAGGATGGTCGCGCCGCGGTGTACTTCATGGATGATGCGTTCGGCGATCTCTTCGTATTTCGACGAGAAGACCATGATCTGCGATGACGATTTGCTGCCGGAGAGGAACATGTCGATGGCGTTCCCCATCGTGAACAGAATCACGTAGCCGTAGACGACGCTCGCCAGGTCGTGCAGCACGAAGTACGAGCAGCCGATGATGACCACGTCCATCAGCATGATGAGTTTGCCGAGACTGACGTTCCGGTATTTGTTGATGATCATGGCCAGAATGTCCGTCCCGCCCGACGATCCGCCGACCGAGAAGCACATGCCGATCCCCACCCCTGCCAGCCCGCCGCCGAGGATGGCCGACAGCAGTTTGTCGTTCGCCAGCCCCATCAATCCCGGGGGAACGGTCTCCTGCATGAGGGTCAGCATCACGGAGGTGAAGGCGATGGCGTAGATGGTCTTCGCTCCGAACCTCGGCCCCAGTATCCAGAAGCCGAAAATCAGCAGGATGATGTTGGCCACCAGGTAGGTGACCCCGACCGGAATCCCTCCCTGCCCCGCGGCGTTGCTGGTAGCGTAGTAGACAATGGTTCCGATGCCGCCCGTCCCGCCGCCGACCATCTTGGCCGGGATCAGCAGGGCGGTCCATGCGAACGAGTACATCAGCAGTCCGATGGAGATGATGATATAGGCGCGTATTTCCCGACGGAGGTCTCGCAGATCGATCCGGGGTTTGGGTAGCGTTTTCATTCGGTATTTCTTTCCTAAATGGTTTCGAGGGTGCGGATCAGCACACGATGTTGATAATCTTGCCCGGCACTACGATGACTTTCTTGATCGCCCGTCCGTCGGTGTATTTGGCGGTCTGCTCGTCCGCAGCGATCGCTTCGGTAATCTGCGACGGTGTCATGGAGAGGTCGAATGTCCGTTTGAAGCGGGTCTTGCCGTTGAACGATACCGGGTACTCGAACGAGGATTCGGTCAGGTACCGTTCGTCACAGACCGGATACGGCGCGTCGCACACCGATTCCGTCTCAGGGTGCCCCAGCGCCCCGTGCCACAGCTCTTCGGCTATGTGCGGCGCGAAGGGGGCCACCAAGGCCACTAACGGTTCGAGTACGAGCCGCGCCGTGGTCTTGCTGTCGTACAGTTCGTTGAGGCAGATCATAAACGCACTGACCGCCGTGTTGAACGAGAAGTTCTCGATGTCGTCCGAAACCTTTTTAATGGTTTTGTGCAATACTTTGAGTTCCGCGTCCGTCGCGGGCGTATCGCCGACATTTTCCACGAGCCGCCACAGCCGTTTCAGGAACTTATGCACGCCGTCGATCCCGTTGGTGTCCCACGGCTTCGACTGTTCTATCGGCCCGAGGAACATCTCGTACATCCGCAGCGTGTCCGCCCCATAATTATCCACAATGAAATCCGGATTGACCACGTTGTACATCGATTTGCTCATCTTTTCGACGGCCCAGCCGCACACATACCGTCCGTCCGGTTCAAGAATGAATTCGGCGTCTTTGAATTCCGGCCGCCATGCCCGGAATGCGTCGAGATCGAGCACGTCGTTCTTCACGATATTGACATCCACGTGAATCTCCTGGGTATCGTATTGATCCTTGAGGTTGAAGCTGACGAAGCGGTTCGTCCCCTTGATCCGGTAGACGAAGTTCGACCGCCCCTGGATCATCCCCTGGTTGACCAGTTTCTGGAATGGTTCGTCTTCGCACACATATCCTAAGTCGTACAGGAACTTGTTCCAGAACCGGGAGTAGATCAGGTGTCCCGTGGCGTGTTCGATCCCGCCCACGTACAAGTCCACGTTCCGCCAGTAGTCGTTCGCCGTTTTGGAAACCAATGCCGTGTCGTTCTTCGGATCCATATACCGCAGGTAATAAGCGGATGACCCCGCAAACCCCGGCATCGTACTGGTCTCGTATCCCCACCCGTCGACCCGGGCCAGCGGCGGCCGCCCGTCGGCGGTCGGCGTGAAGTCCTGCACTTCCGGCAAAAGGAGCGGCAGTTCCGATTCCGGCAGCAATACCGGAATGCCGTCCGCCGTGTACGAAACCGGGAACGGTTCGCCCCAGTACCGCTGCCGGCTGAAAATGGCGTCCCGCAGCCGGTAATTTACCTTTTTATGTCCGATCCCGCGCCGCTCGATCTCGGCGAACATGGCCGGTATCGCCTCCTTGACATCGAGTCCGGTCAAGAAGTCGGAGTTGATCAGCCGTCCTTCCTTCGCATCATAAGAGCCTTCCGAGACATCGCATTCGATGATCGGCACGATCGGCAGGTCGAAATGCCGTGCGAACGCCCAGTCCCGACTGTCGTGCGCCGGCACTGCCATGATCGCCCCCGTCCCGTATCCCGCCAGCACATAGTCGCTTACCCAGATCGGTATCTCGACTCCGTTGAACGGATTGATCGCATATGCCCCCGTAAATACCCCGCTCACCCGTTTCGTGTCCGCCATCCGCTCCCGTTCGCTGCGTTTCTTGGTCTCAGCCAAGTACGCCTCCACCGCTTCCCGCTGTGCAGGGGCGGTGATCTCTCCGATCAACGGATGCTCCGGCGCCAGAACCATAAACGTCACGCCGAACACCGTATCTGCCCGGGTGGTGAAAATTTCCAGCAGTTTGGCTCCCTCGCCCGCCGCAGCAAAGCCTTTGATCGGGAAAAACATCGTCGCTCCGGTGGATTTCCCGATCCAGTTCCGCTGAATCTCCTTGAGCGACTCGCTCCACGCCAAACCGTCCAGCCCCTGCAGCAACCGCTCTGCATAAGCGGTCACCCGCAAGAGCCACTGCCGCATCCGTTTCTGCTCCACCGGAAAACCTCCCCGCACCGACAGCCCGTCTTTCACTTCATCGTTCGCCAGCACGGTTCCCAACCCTTCGCACCAGTTCACCATCGTATCGGCCTGAAATGCCAACCGGTAGTTCATCAACACGTCGGCTCGCTCTTTGTCGGAATAGGCTGCCCACTCTGCTGCGGTGAAGTGGAGTTCCTTGCCGCAAGCCGCATGAAGCCCCTCGGTTCCGCGTTGTGCGAAGTGTGCCTCGAGCTCTGCAATCGGCTTCGCCCGGTCTGCCGCGGTGTCGTAATAATGGCCGTACATCTGTTCAAATGCCCACTGCGTCCACCGGTAGTATCCCGGGTCGCATGTCCGCACTTCGCGATCCCAGTCGAAGCTGAACCCGATTTTGTCCAACTGCTCGCGGTACCGCTTGATGTTCTGTTCCGTCGTCACCGCCGGATGCTGCCCGGTCTGTATCGCATATTGTTCCGCCGGCAGCCCGAATGCGTCGTACCCCATCGGATGCAGGACGTTGAATCCTTTCTGCCGCTTGTACCGGCTGTAAATATCGGAGGCGATGTATCCTAACGGATGCCCCACGTGCAGCCCCGCCCCCGACGGATAGGGGAACATGTCCAGCACGTAGTATTTCGGCCGTGAAGCATCGATCTCCACATGGTAGGTGCCTGCCTCTGCCCACCGCTGCTGCCATTTGCGTTCGATTTCTTTGAAATCGTATTCCATTTCGTATTTCGTTGTTATTTTTTGTCCGTATCCTGTGTGGCGACGATACGCGTATATTCGCCTTTGTCCAGCAATATATCTGCCGCCTGCCGCGCCGTCTTGTCGCGCCGAAGCATAGATTCCAACCGCCCGGCATCGTAGTACCACCGTGTCATTACCGCATCCGCCAGCACTTGCCGGATTTCCGGCGCAAATGCTTTCAGCTCCGCCGTCTTGTCGTCTTTTATCTTGACGGCTATGGCCTCCAGCTCGCCTGCGATCCGCTCCGAATATTTCTCCCGCTCGGCTACCTTGCGCAATTGTTCGAGCAGCCGTTCGGTTCCCGACTCGAAAGCGATCGGCTTATCGGTCATGAATGCGCAGAATTCCGCATAGGTGCTGTCGTCCACCGCAAAATCACGTGTGGGTTCGTGTTCGACCGCGTAGCGGTTGGCGAAGTCGTCGATATAGCCCGATCCCAACAGGATGACTGTAAACTTGCCGAAATATTCCGCATCGGTTTTGATGTCCGGCATAATTCCTCCGCCGTCGTAAACGGTGCGTCCTCCGGCTGTCCGGTACGAACGGATCAGCGAGTCCGGCACTGCGCCCACGCTGCCGTCTTCATTCCTGTGGCTGTAGTCCATGGCCTGGATGCACCGCCCGCTGGGCGTATAGTATTTCGCTGTGGTGAGCTTGATGTAGCCGTTCTCGCCCACCGGCCGGGTGGATTGCACCAGGCCTTTTCCGAAGCTGCGTTGTCCTATAATGACTGCACGATCCAAGTCCTGTAAAGACCCTGCCACGATTTCGCTGGCCGAGGCGGACGAGTGGTTGATCAGCACGGCCAGCGGTACCTCCGGCGCGAGCGGTTCGCCCACAGTCCGGTATGTGCCGTTCATTTCCTGCACCCGCCCCCGTGTCGTTACGACTACGGTGTTCCGCGGGACGAACAGTCCCACGATTTTCACCGCTTCGCCCAATATCCCTCCGGTATTGTCCCGCAGGTCGAGAATCAATCCTTTTAAAGCCCCGCCGCTTTGGTGCCGGAGTGCGGTCAAGGCAGCTCTGACTTCCGCCGCGCAGTTCTCCGTAAAGCTGTTCAGCCGGATATAGCCCACCGAGTCCATTCCCCCTGTGTCTTTGACCCATCCGTAATAAGGGACTGCCGGTACGGAAATCCGTTCCCGCTTGATATGGAGTGTTTTTGTCGCGGTCGTATCGGCGACGGGCCGCACGACCAGAATGGCCGTTGTCCCTGCTTTGCCTCGCATCCGGTCGCTGGCGAAGGCTACTTCGCGCCCTTGCAGGTCGATCCCGTCGACGGATAAGATCCGGTCTCCGGCTTTCAGACCGGCCCGGTCGGACGGTGTTCCTCGGTATGGTTCGGCGACTTCGATCCATTGGCCGTCGGAGGATTTCCGGATCAGTGCGCCGAGGCCTGCATATTTTCCGGTGGTCAGGGTCTCGAAATCGGCCATCTCTTCGGCGGGCAGGTATTCGGTATAAGGGTCCAGGCTCTCGAGCATGGCGCTCCCGGCTTCTTTCACCATCCGGGCCGGAGAGGTGGTGTCTACATAGTAGAGGTTTACTTCGCGGAATATGTTGAAAAAGGTCTCCATCGACCGCCCGATCTCTAAGTCGCGCCGCTGCGAGACGATGACGGAGCTATCCGCCGTCGGTCGCGGTACGGCCTGTTTTTTAACCGCCGCCGAAACGCTACCTGCCGAAATAAGGAGGCTGGCGACTGCCGGCAGGGAGAGGAGGAGTATGTGCCGATATGCGCTCATATCATCGGGATGTCTGTCTTCCTGGGTTATGCGATGTAGGTTCCCATGCGGAATGCGGCCCGTACGACTGCTTTGCGGTTCCCTTCGATGTAGGAGATACCGTCTATGGTGGTGATCTCTATTTGGTCTTCCCACATCATCACGATCTTTTGGGCTGTGGAGGCTGCCTGAAAGAGCATGTTGTCGGCGCTGTGATTCTCGGTGTCGATGCGCTTGAATCCGCACATGCCCATCACGCGCTCTACATCTTCGGAACGGGCGGCGGCATTGAAGGTCAATCGCTTGCGGGTAAATCCGAAGAAGGGGTACAGCAGGGCGAATACTATGACTACGCCCAAAAACAGCAGCCCTCGCGAGGTGCTCCACAGTACACTGATGGGCGAGGCGCTTCCGAAGGCTCGGAGCAGGGCGAATAGTATGAAAAATAAAATAATCAGGTAAATGGCGTATTTCGCCGCGCGAATCGGATATCGTTTCATACTTTCTTAATTTATTCGTTCGTTTTATTTCTACCTTATGTTTGAGGGTACCGTTCTCTTTGTGAACAAAGAGAACCAGAAAAACTTTTTGAGATGCTTCGCATCTCTTGAGCCTGCCGGGTACCCTTGTCTTCGATCCTTTTGGGCCGAGCAATAGACCGCTCTATTGCACCTCAGTTCGACCTCGCGCCCACCCCCCGAGCGGCTTCGCCGCTGGGCGCTGAGGTCGGCGATCCGAAGGATCGCAATATTAAGAGCGGTCTATTGCTCCGGCCCAAAGAAACCACAATGCAAGAGGACTGCGGAGCCTAAAGAGTAGCGCAGCTATCTCAAAAGTTCTTTGCGCCGCTTTCTTTCAAGAAAGCGGCAGTTCCCTCCAACTAAGGCAGAGATTAAACGAACATATTATGAACGTTTGAGCAATTCCCGAGCTTGCGTTCTGGCCGCCTCCGTCACCGCACTGCCGCTCAGCATCGCCGCGATATGTTCCACCCGTTCCTCCCCCGTCAGTTCCCGGATATGCGTTCCTCCCCCGTTCCGTTCTGCAGCAGCCTCCTTATACACATAGTAATGATGTTCCCCCTTGGAAGCCACCTGCGGCAGATGCGTGATATTGAGCACCTGCATCGAACCGGCCATCTCCGCAATGATCTCCCCCATTTTATCCGCCACCCGTCCCGAAACCCCCGTATCGATTTCGTCGAAAATGACCGTCGGCATCCGCATGCTCCTGGCCACCAATCCCTTGATCGCCAGCATCACACGCGACATTTCCCCGCCCGAAGCCACATCCTCGATCGGCTGGGCCGCCGTTCCCGCATTCCCGCTGAACCACATCGTTACCTCATCCGCTCCCAAGGCAGTCAGGCCGCCCGCAGCCCTCGCCGGAGCAACGCGCACCTCGAAAGCAGCCCCTTTTATGCCCAATTCCGCCAAAGTCTTAATGACATGCTTCCCGATTTTCGGTGCCGCCGCACGCCGTCCTTCGGAGATTCGGCCTGCCTCCGCCTCCGCCTCCGCCTCGAGTTCGGCGATCCGGCGTTTCAGCTCCGCCATATAAGTTTCCGCCGCCTCGAATCCCTGCAATTTCGCATCCAGCTCGGATTGAAGCCTGAGCAGCTCCTTTTCTGCATTCGCTTCGTCGATCCTGTGTTTGCGGCACAAAGTGTAAATCTCGTCCAGCCGCCCCGTCACGACCGACAGCCGCTGCGGGTCGATCTGCACCCCGTCCTTGCGCCGTTCGAACTCTTCCGCCAGATCCTTGAGCTCCAGATAAACGCTCGACATGCGCTCACCCAGTTCC